>NZ_CP149511.1:0-301172 GCF_040126305.1 Pararhizobium sp. A13
GGCCCGACGGCTGAGGCCGATGGCCATCATTCTCTCGAAATCACTGACTTTCATGCTCATTCCTCCCTTTGGTTAGCAACCAACCGTCCCATATGAGCCGGCAATTCGTATTCTGCGTCTTTCGGACCGCTTCGCTCGTCGAAGTCTTCCGCGACGAGCGACCTGCTGGTGGTCCGCCGACACTTTGGAGCGTCACGAGAGCCGTAATCCCGTAGCTTCGTCGAACAGGTGCACGCGAGCCACATCAGGCGTCATCGCCATAGTCTCTCCGGCGCAATCCGCCACCCGTTCGCGGAACACCCCAATTATCTTTTGCGTGCCGAGCCGAGCGAAGACCTGGGTCTCGGCACCGGTCGTTTCGATGACGGTCACCCGGGGGTTGATCTCGCCGCCCAGCGCGAAATGTTCCGGCCGGATGCCATAGAGCACCGGCCTGCCGTCGGTGACGGTGGGTATGGATGGCAGGGGTAACGCGATGCCATCAATCGTTTCGAAGAATGGTCGCTCGCCGCCGCGAAGGCGGCCCTTGATGAGATTCATCGAGGGCGAGCCGATGAAACCCGCCACAAACGTGTTGGCTGGCCGGTCATAGAGAGCCAGCGGCGAGCCGATCTGTTCGACGCGCCCGTCACGCAATACGACGATACGGTCTGCCATGGTCATCGCCTCGACCTGGTCGTGGGTCACATAGATCATGGTGGTGGCCAGCCGGCGCTGAAGCTCGCGGATCTCGGCGCGCATTTGCACCCTGAGTTTGGCGTCAAGATTGGACAGGGGCTCGTCGAATAGAAATACCTTGGGATCGCGAACGATGGCACGCCCCATTGCAACGCGCTGGCGTTGCCCGCCGGATAGCTGGCGCGGGTGGCGCTCGAGATAAGGCGTCAGATCGAGAATCTCGGCGGCGTGGCGGACGCGCTGGTCGATATCGGCCTTTTTCTCGCCACGCATCTTTAGGGCAAAACCCATGTTTTCGGCGACGGTTTTATGGGGGTAGAGCGCGTAGCTCTGGAACACCATGGCGATGTCGCGATCCTTTGGCGGAAGCCCGTTGACAACCCGGCCGTCGATGTGAATCTCGCCGGAGCTGATCGACTCCAGGCCGGCTACCATTCGCAGCAGCGTAGACTTTCCGCAGCCCGACGGTCCGACGAGAACGACGAACTCACCGTCCGGTATCTCCACCGAAATGTCGTGAAGCACGGCGAGGCTGCCGTAAGCTTTTCCGACATTGACGATATCTATAGTGGCCAAAGTGATTTCCCCTCCGAATGCTTCGTTGGACGTTGCGCGTCCGTGGTTTCAAGGGCGCGCCCTTCGGAGCGCCTCCAGAGCCTGTTCGATCTCCGCAAGTGCGGGCATGGCGGGCGCAGTGCCGCGTCGTGTGACGGCAATGCCAGCCGCCGCGCATCCGAAGCGGGCGGCGTCGATTGAATCGGCGCCCGTTGACAGCTTGGCGGCGAAGGCCCCGACAAAGGCGTCACCGGCGCCGGTCGTGTCGATCGCCGGCCCACTGGAGATCGCTGGAAGGTGTACCGACCGGTCGGCCGCGTGATAGAGGACACCGCGCGCACCCATCGTGATCAGGGCCGTGCCTGCGCCCTTCGCAAGCAGGATGTCCCCTGCCCGACGCGCATCCTCCACCGTATCGAGCGGGAAACCGACCAGTGCCGCAGCTTCCGTCTCGTTCGGGACGATGTAGTTACACAGCGGGAAGACCGTATCGGGAAAGGCCTCGGCCGGGGCCGGATTGAAGACGGTCGTCACGCCGGCTCGCCGCGCGATCTCCAGGGCGCAACGCGCAGTGCTGACAGACTGCTCGAGTTGCGTCACGAAAACGCTTGATGCGGTGATGGTTGCGCGGGCAGCCTCGACATCGTCGATCGACAGGGTACCCGCTGCACCCGGATAGACGATAATGGCGTTCTCGCCCGTCTGATCGTTGACATAGATGAACGCCGCACCGGTCGCAACGTCGTCCATGACGGTTAACTGTGCGGTGACGCCAGCCTCTCGATAGGTCTTGAGCGCCATATCGCCAAAGGTGTCGCGACCGATCTTGGAGATGAACGAGACCTCCGCGCCGGCGCGCGCGGCGGCAACCGCCTGGTTCGAACCCTTGCCTCCCGCACCGATCGAGAACCCGCTGCCGGCGATCGTTTCTCCGACGACCGGCATGCGGCGGGCAAGATAGGCCGTGTCGGCAACAAAGATTCCAAGAATCGAAACAGCGGGCATCGTCAGGCAACCTTTCCGATTATGCCGAAACGGGCGGTACAACGCCCTTGGTGAATAGGAAGCAACCGTAAAAGCGCGTTTCACCCGTGGTGATCACGCAGTACGCCTTCTTTGCGAGATCGTAGAAAGCGAAGCGTTCGATGCCATACATTGGCGAAGGCTTTTCCTCCGCCGCGTCGATTTCGGCCTGAACCTCGGTCTGGACCGCCGGGATTTCGCCCGGATAACCCATCACTTCCATCCGCCCCGCAGAATTCTGAAGTGGCGTGTCGAGCGGCATGACCGAAAGGATAGCCCGGACGGCACGCGCCGCCGGTACATTGTCGATGCTGAGCGGTCTGCCGAGCGAGGTCTGCCGGGCAATAGATGTCGACGGAAAATTGGTGTCCGAAATCACCAGCGTGTCGCCGTGGCCCATGGAGCGCAGGGCGTACAAAACATCGGCGTTCAATACCGGATCGATATTCTTAAGCATGGCGGTTCCTTATGAAAGATGGGGAAACGGCTGCCTTCAGGATGCCGTGATCCGTTCGCGGTATTTGTCGATGATGACGGCCAGGATGATGACGACGCCAGTGATCATCTGACGCATGAAGTCGCTCAATCCGAACAGGATGAGACCATTTGCCAGAACGCCGATGATGCAGGCGCCAAGCAAGGTGCCGATCACGGTGCCGCGTCCGCCGCTGAGACTGGTGCCCCCGATGATGACGGCGGCAATCGCATTGAGCTCGAAGCCTATACCGATGATCGGGCTCGCGATGTTGAGCCGCGCCATGTAGACCATGGCCGCAATCCCGACCAGCGCGCCGGCGATTGTGAAGGCCGCCACTTTGTAGAACATTAGAGAATGACCCGCGAGGCGCACGGCCTCCTCATTGTTGCCGATCCCGTAGAGCAAGCGGCCGAAGACTGTCTTGGACAGCACGAACCACGCGACCGCAACCAGTGCCAGCGCAATGAGAAATACCACCGGCACGCCGACCACCATTTGCGAACCAAAGGCATTGAAGCTTGGCGGAAACGAATAGATCGTGCGCGCATCGGTCACCTGCAGAGCGGCTCCACGGGCGATGTTGAGCATACCGAGCGTGACGATGAAGGACGGCAGGCCCCAGAAGGCGCTGATCCAGCCATTGAGGAAGCCGCAGGCGACGCCTGTGCCAATAGCCGCGAGCGTTGCAAGACCAACAGCCTGGAACACAGAAAGGTCGGGGATGGTCAGCACTGTACCCGCCACGACCGCACAAAAGGCAAGCATGGATCCGACCGACAGATCGATGCCGCCGATCAGGATGACAAACGTCATGCCAATGGCAAGGATGAGGTTGATCGTGATCTGGGTCAGGATGTTGGAGATATTGTTGGGCGTCAGAAAATGCTCGGTGCTCATCGAGAAGAACACGATCAGAAGCAGCAGTGCGATGCCTATGCCGGCGTCGCGCAGCAGCAATTTCATCGACATGCCCGACACAGGTGCCTCTGTGGGCGCGTTCAGCGTTGTTTTATCGAGTGCTTGCATCGTCAGTGCCCCGTCTGTCTTCGTTCGCCCTGATAGGCATAGGTCAAAATCTTTTCCTCGGAGAAATCTGCGCGCGGCAGCTCGCCGACGATGCGGTGCTGCGACATCACCATGATCCGGTCGCAAAGCGTCATCAGCTCCGGCAGCTCGGAAGAGACAACCAGCAAAGCCAGACCCTTTTCGGCGAGCCTGCGGATCAGCGCATAGATTTCCGCCTTGGCTCCGACATCGACACCGCGGGTCGGCTCGTCGAGCAGCAGGACCTGCGGATTGCGCGCCAGCCACTTGGCCAGAACCACCTTCTGCTGGTTGCCGCCAGAAAGCGTGGCTGCATGTCTCGACGGACCGCCATATTTGAGCTTCAGATCAGCGCCGAGCTGTTCCGTCATGGTATTTTCCATCTTGCGGTCGAGCAGGCCGACCCGTGAGATGCTCGACAGAGACGCAAGCGTGACGTTTGCGGCTATCGGCATCGTCAGGATCAGGCCTTCTTCCTTGCGGTCTTCGGTCACGAAGCCGATACCGGCCTGGATCGCTTCGCGCGGCGAGCGGAACGTGGCCGGTTTGCCGTCTCTCAGAAGAGTTCCCGAGAGCGGCTGCTCGGCTGCAAAGATCGCGCGCAGCAATTCCGTCCGGCCCGAGCCCACAAGGCCGGCAATTCCCAGAATTTCGCCCTTGCGCAGATCAAGCGATATGCCGTCCGCATGGGGCGATTGAGCATGGCGGAAATTGACGAGCGAGAGCGCGGTGTCGCGCCCGGCGCTGGAAATCGGCGCACTTGCCATTTCCTTCTGCAACTGCTGGCCGACCATGCCCCGCACGAGTTCGTCATGGCTGGTCTCGCCGATCCGGCGGGAAAAGACAGTCTCGCCGTTGCGCAGAACTGTGACGCGGTCACAGATGCGGAAGATCTCGTCCAGGTGATGTGAGACGAAGAGCACCGAGACGCCGCGCCTGCGCAGATCGTTGACGATGGCAAAAAGCCGATCCGTCTCGCGGGACGTGAGCGTCGCAGTCGGCTCATCAAGAATGAGGACCCGGCTGTCAGTCATCAGTGCACGGGCGACCTCGACCAACTGGCGGTGCGCAATGCCGAGGCGCTCGACCGGCCAGCGGACGTCGATATCCTTGAGACCGATGGCATCAAGGGCGGCGCGGGCGCGCGCATTCATGTGACTACGCTTGACTACGCCGAAGAGATTGCGTGGGAGGTGCTCGATGAAGATGTTTTCGGCGACAGAGAGAAAGGGCAGCAGGTTGAATTCCTGATGCACAACCTGCAGGCCCCGCGCCTTCGCATCACGCGGCGTGTGGGGTTCGTAGGCTTCACCCCCCAGCGCGATTGCACCGGCATCGGGCTTTACGATGCCGCAGAGGATCTTGATTAAGGTGGACTTGCCAGCACCGTTCTCGCCGATAAGCCCGTGTACCTCGCCGGGCGCAACGGACAATGTCACACCATTCAGCGCAACTGTGCCGCCGAAGCGTTTGCGAACGTCATGCAGGTCGAGAATGGGTAGACGCGTTGTCTCTGCCGCGGCCGCCTGGTGCGCTACGCCGGAATCCGGATATGTCATGGGAACCCCCTCGGAAAGAGAGCCGCACCGGAGACGTCCAGTGCGGCGCGAGTTGTCGGGGTTACTTCACGTTGTCTTTGGTAACGAGTTCGATGTTGGTCTTGACCCAGCCTTCGAGCTTCGGTCCGCCGGCCACGACTTCGAGTGCCTTGTCGATGGCGTCAGCCGCCATCTGCGAGCCGAACTGGTCCACAGTCGCCAGCAGCTTGCCATCCTTCACAAGCGGCGCGACAGCCGGCACATTGTCGAAGCCGACAACCTTGATGTCGGAACGACCGGCAGCGTCCAGCGCCTTGATGATGCCGATGGCCATCGAGTCGTTAGCGGCCATAACACCCTGGATGTCGGGGTGCGCGGTCAGCATGGTCGAAAAGACGGAATTGGCTTCTTCCGTTTCCCAATGCGCGGTCCTGGAATCGAGCAGATCCAGTTTGCCTTCGGTGATCGCATCCTCGAAGCCAAGCTTGCGCTGGGCGGCGTTGTCAGCTCCAGGATTACCTTCAAGGATGACGACCTTGCCCCCAGCGCCGAGCGACTTGGCGAGAGCTTCGCCTACCATCTTGGCGCCACCCCGATTGTCTGGGCCAACGAAGGCGAGATCGATCCCCGCATCCTTCTTCGCCTGCTCATCGAGCGAGACGTCAAAGTTGACGACGGTGATTCCGGCATCCATTGCCTTCTTGAGCGGGGCGACCATCGCGCGGGAGTCGGCCGGCGCGATGACGATAGCGTCGACGCCTTGGGTGATGAAATTCTCCACGCCGTTCAGCTGGCTTTCAAAATCCGTTTCATTCTGCATGCCGATGGCCTTGAGCTCGTAGTCACCGCGCTTTTTTTCGTGAGCTTCGGCGCCTTCCAGCATGTTCTTGAAGAAGTCATTGGCAAGCGACTTCATCACAAGACCGACCACCGGCTTGTCGGCCGCGGACGCGGCTGTCGGCAGTGCGGCTGCAACAGAGAGCGCAAAAATAGACGCAACTGTAAAGAATTTCATGACCACTCCTCCTTTGGTCCAACGGCCCTCCAGCCGTCAATGAAACGTTTCATAGCGTTTATGAGAACGTGAGTCTGACGTATTCGGAAAAAACCGTTTGGTCAATATGAAACGTTTCATTGGCATAAAATAACGCCCTTGGCCGGGAATTGTGCTAACACCGCCGGAAGTGAGCGTTTGGAGATCGTGTTGAACCCGACTGTCAAGGATGTAGCGAGAGAGGCCAGGGTTTCTGTTGGAACTGTATCTCGCGTGCTGGCCAGAAATGAAACTGTAAATCCGGGGATCCGACAACGGGTGGAAGAGGCAATTGAGAGGCTGGGATACAGACCGAGCAGCCTTGGCAGGAGCCTGAGACTGAACAAGTCGGATATTATCGGCCTTGTCATCCCCGACATCACGAATCCTTTTTTCGCGGAACTGGCCAAGCATTTGGAGACCCTCGCCTCGGCTGCGGGGTACTCTGTTTTGTTGGCAAACACGCATGATGATCCAAATGCCGAGTGCAAGCAGGTTCAGAGCCTGCTCGGCCGCGTGCCTGCCGGGATTGTCATCGCGCCGGTCAGCGGCAGTCTGGTTGGGGGAATTTTGTCCGATGGTCTGGTGAGCGTTACGATAGACCGCCCATTGACCGGGCATTCGCTGGTGGCGGTCGACAATTTCGAGGGTGGTCGTTTAGCGGCAAGCCACCTTTTAGCGCTCGGTCATCGCAGGATCGGGTACATCAGTGGTCCTTCTACAACAGATGTGTCAATACAGCGTCTGAACGGCTTTCGGGGCCGAATCGAGGAGACGTTCTCCGACCGGGCACAGGATCTGGTCGAGCTGACGGTTCTCGAAGGAAACTTCGACTACAAGTCTGGAGAGGCGATTGGACGGAAGCTCCTGCAGGGAGACGTAGACCAGCGCCCGACGGCAATCGCTACCGCGAACGATCAGCAGGCTATCGGACTCCTGCGCGCTTCACGGGACCTGGGCATCCGTGTGCCGGAGGACCTGTCCATCGTCGGGTTTGACGACATTCCGCTGGCGTCCCTCGTTCTGCCACGTTTGACAACAGTTCGTCAGCCGATCGAGGAGATCGCTGAAATCGCCATCCGCGTGGTTCTTGGAAGAGGACCGATTGTGGGACCGATCACACTGAGACCGGCTCTCGTCGAAAGAGACTCGACAGCGCCGCCGCCGCTCGTTGAAGCAGTGCGCCAACCGGGACCCTGCCCCTGACGCTAGGAACTTCATCGATCGCCCGCAGCACTGATGACGGCCGCCATGAGCGAAAAGCCATGAACTCGCGAAACTGGCACCCGAATCCGCCTATCGCTCTGACAATAGCCCTGTTTCAGGCACCAAAGTCGGCAAACGAGGCTGTCCAATCGCCGAACTGCCGGCATGCGGTCTTAGTGTCATCCAGTAGGCCAAAAACACGTTTCCAGCCGGCCCCGGATCGTCGCGCGGCGCTGCGAGCAAAAGGCGTCGCGGATGGCCGTTTTATTCTCGTTGCGGTGCGGCAGCCGGATCGCGGTCACGGCGGAGTTGAGGGCTATGCATTGTCGCCAGGCACCAACCCACGCTGGCTTTGTTCGGACCAGATTATCGCGTGAAGTCAGAGCAATACCCGTCATGAGAGCATCAAGATCGTTCGCCGACGCGCTGCGCGGAACCACCCAAGCCGGCAGCAGGGGGGGCAGAGGCGCTGTGAAGAGCGGCGGTCGCAAGCGCGAATCCATGCCTCGCTGCCCGACGATGGGACTAGCGGCGGTTACTTCAACGAAGACGGTCCGTTGCCGTGGTGAATTTTATTCTTGACAGATCGTTCCAGAATTCCTATTTGGTTTTGCATGGCAAGGATCAAAGAATTCGACAGAGACAAGGCACTGGATGCAGCAGTGGGCGTATTTCGGGAGCACGGCTTCGAGGGCACGTCGACGGAGATGCTGGTGCGGGTCATGAAGATCGGCCGACAGAGCCTCTATGACACCTTCGGGGACAAGTGGGCGCTCTACCGCCTCGCGGTGGAACGTTATGCATCCGAGGAAACCGATGCGCACATTGCGATGTTGCGCGGTAAACCGCGAGCCCTTGATGGTATTGCGGCGATGATCGAGCGGGTGGTGGCAACCGCGAACCAGGCTTGCCTCGGCGTCAATTCAATCTGCGAATTCGGCCAGAGTCGGCCGGACCTTGCAGAGGTCCATCAGGCCACCGACCATAGGCTGAGAAGTGCCGCAAGCGCGCGGATCAGGCAAGCGCAGGACGCAGGCGACGTGGACAAATCGCTATCGGCAGATGCCGTGATTGATTTCCTCTTCGCCAGTATCGCCGGAATTCGGGTTGCCGCGCGCGGGGGAGCCGGTAGCGACAAACTCGCGTCCCTTGGACGGCTGGCACTTCGCGCGATCATGTAGCGGCAAAAAATTTTCCACAATTTTGGAACGATCAGTCAAGAAAGGAATGCAGATGAAAGCTGTTATCATGAACAGCATCGGTGACACCGATGTCATGGAAGTCGTGGATCGTCCGGAGCCGGCCGCGACGCCGGGACATGTTCTCGTCGAAATCGCCGTGGCGGGCGTGAACTTTATGGACATCGGTGTTCGCCAGGGTATGGCCTGGACGGAAACTCCAAATCCGAAAGTACTTGGTGTCGAAGGGGCTGGCCGCGTGCTAGCGATCGGCGAAGGCGTGGCGGAGTTTGCTATCGGTGATCGCGTCGCCTGGGTTTACGCCCCGGGAAGCTATGCGGAACGCATTTCGATTCCTGCGACGTCGCTCGTGAAAGTCCCTGAATTTATTGATGACCGAACGGCTGCTTCGCTCATGATGCAGGGATTGACCGCCAGTCACTTCGCCACCGATTTCCATCCAATTCAGCCCGGGGATACTGCTCTCGTACATGCAGCGGCAGGCGGCGTCGGCCTGTTGCTGACACAGATCATCAGGTTGAGAGGCGGCCGCGTTATCGGTCGCGTATCGTCCGACGACAAGGTCGCAATCGCCAAGCAGGCAGGTGCCGAGGCCGTCATCGTGGATACGGAGGGAGAATTCGCTGACGAAGTCCTGCGCCTGACCGACGGCAGGGGCGTGGAAGTGGTCTATGACGGTTCCGGACCCAAGACCTTTAAGGGTTCCCTCGACGCACTTCGCCGGTCAGGTACGTTCTGCTGGTATGGCCCGGTGCTCGGAGGGCCCGGGCCCCTGGATATTATGAGCCTGCCGAAAAGCATCAGGATCGGCTACGCCGTCTTTTCCGACCACATCCATACACCCGAGCTCCTTCGCGCCCGCACCACGCAGCTTTTCGATTGGATTGAGAATGGGTCGCTCAAGGTCGGCATCGGCGGAATCTATCCCCTCGCGCAAGCCGCCCAGGCGCACGCGGACATGGCTAGCCGCGCGACCACCGGTAAGCTGCTTTTGATCCCATAAGGGAGCAAGTGATCAGCGATACAGTGAATTGACCGGCGCTGTTGGCAGGGCGCTATCTGCCGATCAGCGTTGTTCGATCCTGCAGTGTCGTCGATGTCGCCGAGAATGCGCACACATCGATCATAGAAGGTCTCCCCCGCCATTGTCCGTTCGACACACCGTGTGGAATGGACAAACAGCCGCGCACCGAGCTCGCGCTCGAGCGCCTGGATCTGGGTGGACAGCGCTCCTGCGCGCTTCATTTCAAGAGATGATCCGGTCGGCCGGCAAATCGCGCGACGAGAAAATCAATAAAGACGCGCAGCTTGACCGGAATATAGCGTGTCGGCGGATAGAGGGCGTAAACCGACATTTCCGGGACTTCGTAGTCTGAAAGAATGCGCAGGAGGCTACCGTCCCGTACCTGAGCGCTCACTATGAACGTAGGCAATAGTGCTATGCCTCTCCCGTCGACGGCCGCATCGCGCAGAATTTCGCCATTGTTCGAGCACAGCGTCCAGGGTACCTGAACAGTGTGCTCTCCATCGGCACCGGTCAATTTCCATTGCATGCCGGTGGCCAGGTAACCGTAACTCAGGCAGTTGTGATCCCGCAGATACTTCGGATGTTTCGGCATGCCGGCCCGATCCAGATAGTGTGGGGAAGCGCAAAGGATACGGGGTACGGGCGCAATCTTGCGGGCGATGAGGTTGAAGGGTGGCGACTCGGTGATGCGTACGGTTACGTCAAAACCCTCCTGAACCGTATCGAGTTGCTCATCGCTCAGCGCCAGGTTTGTTTGAAGCTCGGGATAGCGCTCCATGAAGTCGCTGACCGCATGGCCGAGGAGCATCGTGCCGAACGACATCGGTGCATTGACACGCAGCAGACCGCGCGGTGCGGCATGGGAGTGCGATAGCGCGAGCTCCGCCTCCTCGATCTCCGCCAGGATGCTGATGCAGCGTTCGAAATAGCTTTGGCCGGCATCGGTCGGACTGACGCTCTGGGTCGTGCGGTTCAGCAGTTGCACCCCGAGGTCGGCTTCAAGGTCGATAACATATTTACTGACGGCAGAGCGGGACAAACGCATTTCCTTTGCCGCTTCGGTAAAGCTGCCATGCGCCACAACTTTTGTGAATGCTCGCATGTTCGTCAGCTTGTCCATTTGATAATCTCCGTCTGTATAAGATTTTACTCATCGAATACTATCATCGCGGCCGTTGTCAACGAAACGGTGACAAGTTGGTGAGCATTGCGGCAATTGTCATCGGTTTGTCTCCGCTGTAGTACAGTCTCTCTTAGCGTGTACGGGCAAGAATCGGAGCGGCCCTGCTGCGCGACGTAATGATTGGAGGAAAACCAGGCGTTAGTGGTCATCGATTGCCTTTTCCTGGCTGTTACATGAGTGCCGACGATCCGGGCAGTTCTTCAATAACCGTGCCTTCACGACAAAGGAGCAGGAAATGTCCAAATATCTCGAAGTGCTAACCCCGCAAAATAGCCAGATCATCTTCATCGACCAGCAGCCTCAGATGGCGTTCGGCGTACAGTCGATCGACCGGCAGACCCTGAAAAACAACGTTGTCGCTTTGGCAAAGGCCGCCAAGGTTTTCAACATTCCGACGACGATCACCACGGTTGAGACGGATAGTTTCTCCGGGAACACTTACCCCGAACTGCTGGGCGTTTTCCCGGAGAACAACGTCCTCGAGCGCACGTCGATGAATTCGTGGGACGATCAGAACGTTCGTGATGCGCTGGCGAAGAATGCAGCGAACGGTCGGAAAAAAGTGGTCGTTTCGGGCCTTTGGACGGAAGTCTGCAACACCACCTTCGCACTCTCCTGCCTGCATGACACCGACTACGAAATCTACATGGTTGCAGACGCCTCGGGCGGCACCTCCGTCGATGCGCACAAATACGCGATGGACCGCATGATCCAGGCTGGCGTCGTCCCGATGACGTGGCAGCAGGTCATGTTGGAGTGGCAGCGCGATTGGGCACACAAGGAGACCTACGATGCCGTCACCGGCATCGTCAAGGAACACTCCGGCGCGTACGGCATGGGTATCGACTATGCGATCACCCATGTCCACAAAGGCCCCGAGCGCGTGACGCATGGTGAACGCGTCGGCCCGAACCCGGCGAAATAATTGTGACTGGCTTGCCGATGGCGGACGGAACCCACAAGGGCAAACCGCCTCGCCATCGGCCCATTAAAAATTGCGACCGTTCTACCGACGACATCACGGACCCACTCAAAGGGCGACGATCGGCGATATGCTGCGTTGGTGGAGACGGGGAGGTGATCGCCCAACGACAATTGCAATCGGAGGCATCCCATGAAACTCTATCTCATGTCCCTCGGCGCCGGTATTCTTGTCGGTGTTATCTACAGCCTGCTGAACGTGCGCTCCCCCGCGCCTCCGATCATCGCCCTTATCGGGCTGCTGGGCATCTTGATCGGAGAGCAGCTTGTCCCCGTGGGCAAGCAGCTCATCGCTGGAACGGCTTTTGCCTCCGCTTGCGACAAGGCTCATGCCGTCAGTCATGTCTTTGGCCAGCTTCCCGGCCGGCATGTCGCCGAACAGATCAAACCTTCGGAGGTGAAGCGCTCGTGACCGTTTCCTTCGTTGCTTCACTTCCCTTGCAAGGAGCGGGGTGATGCCCACGCGCCGCACGTTCCTCGGCGCGGCGTCAAGCCTCGCTTTCCCCCGTCTGTTTTCCCCGGCCAATGCCGCCGATCCCATCAAAACGGGAGATACTGCCATGCACGCAGATATCGTTCTTCACCACGGACTGATCACCACGCTCGACCGCGCCAACCCGAACGCCACCGCCGTCGCCATCAAGGACGGCGCCTTTCTGGCCGTGGGCGGCGACAGCGAGATCATGGCGCTGGCCGGGCCGGATACCAAGGTCATCGACCTCAAGGGCAAACGCGTCCTGCCAGGGCTGATCGACAACCACACTCACGTCGTTCGGGGTGGGCTGAACTACAATCTGGAGCTGCGATGGGACGGTATTCGCTCGCTTGCCGATGCGATGGACATGCTCAAGCGCCAGGTGGCGATCACGCCGGCGCCGCAATGGGTGCGCGTCGTCGGCGGATTTACCGAACATCAGTTCGCCGAAAAGCGCCTGCCGACGATCGATGAGATCAATGCTGTTGCGCCAGAGACGCCGGTTTTCCTGCTGCATCTTTACGATCGAGCACTGCTGAACGCTGCCGCCCTGCGCGCGGTGGGCTATACGAAGGACACGCCCAGCCCGCCCGGCGGTGAGATCTCCCGCGACGCCAACGGCAACCCGACCGGCCTGCTACTGGCAAAGCCGAACGCAGGCATTCTCTATTCCACGCTAGCCAAAGGTCCGAAGCTGCCTTTCGACTATCAGGTCAATTCCACCCGGCATTTCATGCGCGAGCTGAACCGTCTCGGCGTCACCGGCGTCATCGATGCGGGCGGCGGTTTCCAGAACTACCCGGACGACTACGCCGTCATCCAGAAGCTTTCCGATGACGGGCAGATGACGGTTCGCCTCGCCTACAACCTTTTCACCCAGAAGCCGAAGGAGGAAAAGCAAGACTTCCTCAACTGGACGGCCTCGTTGAAGTACAAGCAGGGCAGCGACTATTTCCGCCACAACGGCGCCGGCGAGATGCTGGTGTTTTCCGCCGCCGATTTCGAGGATTTCCGCGAACCACGCCCGGACATGCCGCCTGAAATGGAAGGCGACCTGGACGGCGTCGTGCGCATTTTGGCGGAAAACCGCTGGCCATGGCGCATGCATGCAACCTATGACGAGACGATCTCCCGCGCGCTCGATGTCTTCGAGAAGGTCAATCAGGACATTCCGCTTGAAGGGCTGAACTGGTTCTTCGACCATGCCGAAACAATTTCCGAGCGCTCGATCGACCGCATCGCCGCGCTTGGCGGTGGGATCGCCGTGCAGCACCGCATGGCCTATCAAGGCGAATATTTCGTCGATCGCTACGGACATGGCGCCGCCGAAGCCACCCCGCCGATCGCCCGCATGCTCGAAAAGGGTGTGAAGGTCTCGGCGGGCACCGACGCCACCCGCGTCGCCTCCTATAACCCATGGGTATCCCTCTCGTGGATGATCACCGGCAAGACGGTCGGCGGCATGCAGCTTTATCCGCGCGCCAACTGCCTCGACCGGGAAACAGCGCTGAGGATGTGGACTGAGAACGTAACGTGGTTCTCCAACGAGGAGGGTAAAAAGGGCCGCATCGAGAAGGGCCAGTTCGCCGACCTCATCGTGCCGGACAAGGACTTTTTCGCCTGTTCGGAAGACGAGATTTCCTTCCTCACCTCCGATCTGACCATGGTCGGCGGCAAGATCGTCTATGGTGCCATAGACTTCAAGGAGCTCAACGAAAACGACGTGCCGCCGGCCATGCCGGACTGGTCGCCGGTGCGTGCCTTTGGCGGTTACGCCGCATGGGGCGAGCCCGACGGAGCTGGCAAGAACTCGCTGCGCCGTGCAGCGATTTCCGGCTGCGGCTGCACCAACAATTGCAACGTGCACGGTCATGACCATGCGGGCGCGTGGACGTCGAAACTGCCGGTTGCCGATCTCAAAGGCTTTTTCGGCGCGCTCGGCTGCGCCTGCTGGGCTGTATAAGGGGCATCGGTATGATCGAACAGAAACTGTCCGCAATCGCGCGGCCCCTCGTCACATCGCCGGCCATGCGTTTCATCGCGCTTCTCGGTCTTTGCGCAGCCTATATTCAGGGGCCGCTCACCAAGCTCTTCGATTTTCAGGGTGCGCTTGGCGAGATGGAGCATTTCGGGCTCCATCCCGCCGCGTTCTTCGCCGTCGCGGTCATCGTGATCGAGCTTGCCGCCTCCGCCATGATCCTCACAGGCTTCTGGCGCTGGCTGGGCGCGGTCGGCCTTTGCGGCTTTACTCTGCTGGCCACATTCATTGCGCTTCGCTTCTGGGAACTGCCACCTGGTATGGACCGCATGATGGCGGCCAATGCCTTTTTCGAGCATCTTGGACTGGCTGGCGCCTTTCTGTTGGTTGCCGGTATGGACATCACCAAAGGCTTTGGCCGATGAGTGAAGTCAACCCCTCTTCCGGCGGCAGTTTTGCGCCGCTTCGCCAATCGGTCTTTGCGGTGCTATGGGCCGCCACCGTGCTTGGCAACACCGGCAGCTTCATGCGCGACGTGGCCAGTTCGTGGCTGATGACAGACCTTTCCGCCGCGCCCGCCGCCGTCGCCATGGTGCAGGCCGCGGGCACGCTGCCCATCTTCCTGCTCGCCATTCCGGCGGGTGTCCTGTCCGACATTCTCGATCGGCGCAAATTCCTGATCGCGATCCAGGTCTTGCTTGCGGGCGTCAGCATCACGTTGATGGCGCTCGCCTATACCGGTTTGCTCTCGGTCAGCGCCTTGATCGGCCTTACGTTCCTCGGCGGAGTTGGTGCTGCGCTGATGGGACCGACATGGCAGGCGATCGTACCGGAGCTGGTGCCTAGGGAGGATGTCAAAAGTGCCGTGGCGCTCAATTCCCTGGGTATCAACATTGCCCGTTCCATCGGTCCGGCAGCTGGCGGCTTGCTGCTGGCCGCCTTTGGTGCCGCGGTTACCTACGGCGTGGATGTGGCGAGCTACATAGTCGTTATCGCCGCGCTCCTTTGGTGGCCGCGCGCCAAAAATGCCGATGATGCGTTGTCGGAGCACTTTTTCGGCGCGTTCCGCGCGGGTCTGCGTTATACGCGTGCCAGTCGCTCCTTGCATATCGTGCTGTTGCGCGCCGCGATCTTCTTTGCCTTCGCCAGTGCCGTTTGGGCGCTCCTGCCACTGGTGGCGCGTAATCTGCTCGGCGGCGACGCGGGCTTTTACGGCATCCTGCTCGGCGCTGTCGGCGCGGGCGCGATCGGCGGGGCGCTCGTCATGCCGAGGCTTCGCGAGCGTTTTGATGCCGACAGCCTGCTTCTTGGCTCGGCAACGATCACCGCGCTGGTGATGGCAACGCTTTCCTTTGCTCCGCCGCAGTGGCTGGCAATCATCATTCTACTATTTCTCGGCGGTGCCTGGATCATGGCATTGACGACGCTGAATGGCGCAGCGCAATCGATTCTGCCCAACTGGGTGCGCGGGCGCGGCCTTGCCGTCTACCTCACCGTGTTCAACGGCGCGATGACGGCCGGCAGCCTCGGTTGGGGGGCGGTCGCGGAAGCGGCCGGCGTGGCAGGAACGCTTGTCATCGGCGCCGTCGGCCTCGGGTTGGCCGGCATTGTCATGCACCGGGTCAAGCTGCCTTCCGGTGATGCCGATCTGATACCCTCCAACCATTGGCCCGAACCGCTTGTAGCAGAGCCTGTGGCGCATGATCGCGGCCCAGTGCTCATCCTCATCGAATACCGCATCGAAAAGCAGTACCGGCCGGCCTTCCTGTCCGTACTCGACGATCTCTCGCAGGAGAGGCGGCGCGATGGCGCTTACGGCTGGGGCGTAACGGAGGATTCTGCCGATCCGGAAAAGATAGTCGAGTGGTTCATGGTCGAATCCTGGGCCGAGCATCTGCGCCAACACAAGCGCGTTTCCAAGGCGGATGCCGACCTGCAAGGTAGGGTATTGACCTATCACGCCGGGCCGGAAGAGCCAGTGGTGCGGCACTTCCTTGCCATCGATCCGCGGCATGAAGGGGTGGATTAGCCGGAGCATCCGGCGTATCTGCGTTTGGAGACAAGTGGCCTCCGCCATCAACGATTGCAGAGGATGCAATGAAATACGGCGGTCCAGCTACGACTGCGTCAGTTCGGCTGAGACTAGGCAACGTGCGTCGTCAATCATGGCGACTCCAGGCGACGGGCATCCTTCGGCGATGGTTGAACGTCCCGCAGCCAAATGAGATTCCAGGGGAGCCATTGTGTGATCTCCGACGCACAGAACGGGAACATCGCGCGAGACATGGGTTCGATTTGCAACCCATAAGCAACCAGTTGACCATTGACGGTCAGCGGCTGGAATCGATCCGTCCTTTGGTCCGCGGGTGAGGCCGTTGGCATGAATTTCCTTCACGCTGACGTTAAAACTCATCATTTGCGATGATTCTTCGCGCCCCCAATAGTGCCCGGGCACTCAACCAACAGGGGAAACCACATGCAAAAATATAGTCTTTTAAGCAGTGTTGTGGGCGTCTGCTTGATCTTTTCCGGAACAGTCAGGGCGGATGTCGTTTTGAACGGTCGGGATGCGACGCCAGAAATGATCGTCCGGCTCGCCAAGGGTGAACCGGTGGCTCTACGCTAACAGCGCCGCGGCCGTGGACGGACTGCAACAAGCGGGAGAGGATCTGATTGCTGGCGCGCGGGTACCCAGGGGGCTGATACGTGTGGCGATGCCCGCCGACTTCTTCGACTTCTACAAGATGGAATGGGTGGCCGAATTCCTGGCCTCGCACCCACAAGTGCGTATCGAGTTCGTGTTAAGCGATGCCACGGTCGATCTTATCGACGAGGGCATCGATGTCGCCTTCCGAGGGAACGCAACGCGTGGTCCGAACTATGTCGTGCGCAAGATCCAAACCCGCTCGATCGGACTTGTCGCCAGCCCCTCCTACCTCGCCGCGCGCGGGACACCAGCCACATTGCAGGATCTGACCCGTGATGACTGTCTGTTTGTGCCACAGGCCCGGGACTATGCGATCTGGCGCCTTCAA
Source organism: Pararhizobium sp. A13 (assembly GCF_040126305.1). Taxonomy (NCBI): domain Bacteria; kingdom Pseudomonadati; phylum Pseudomonadota; class Alphaproteobacteria; order Hyphomicrobiales; family Rhizobiaceae; genus Pararhizobium; species Pararhizobium sp. A13. The sequence goes on from NZ_CP149511.1 coordinate 17,434, forward strand.
GATCCCGATGGCGCCGAGGAGGAGGTGACCGTCACCGGCCGTGTGATGGCGAATACCGCGCAAGCAATCCGAAAGGCCGCTATTGCAGGCCTCGGCATCGCGTTAACACCGATACTGGGGACGGCCGATTTCGCGGCCGGCCGACTGGTGCCGGTGTTGCCCCAATACATGCGTCGCAATCTCGGCATGAGCGTCGTCTACCCCAACCGGGCTCACCTGCCATCGGCGGTTTCGGCATTCATCGATTCCGTCGTCGGCGAGATACGTGCCGAATTGGCCAGCAGACAAGGGTTGCAGTAATTCGTGCCAGGGGCCGATCCAACTCAGAAAGACCCTATCCTCGGCTCCAATATAGCATCCGCAGGTCAGCCTGGAGGATGGTTGTCTGCCATGGATGATTTAGCGGTCACTGGAAAGCACGTCATCCAATCCCCATATGCTCAACATGACGGCCGCGCGCCCTGATGGCGTTTATGAGCGCCGGATAATTCCATTGGAGATTACGATGACCGACAAACACCAGGCGCATGCGCCTGCGAAACCGAACGACGTGAAGGTATTCGCCAAAAAACACCGCATCGAACTCGAGGACGCGCAGAAGATTCTTGACGAATACGGTGATGATCGAAAGGCCGCCGATAAGGCAGCCCGCCGCGTGGCGGCGTAAGATCAAAAGCGCCAGGGAGCAGACCTATACGGTCCCTCAATCTGGCGCACAGTCACCGGGTCACGGAGGAGGGCGCGCCGCGGCTACGGGGAAACATTGATAGTCGGATAGGGCTGCATTACCCAATCTTCTCACTTCCTCAAATAGCTCTTTCCGCCGCTGTCTGTGATGCAGTACCGCCCTCCCCGCGGCCCAACGCAGTAAGCGCCACCGCGACAGGAACAGTTGCCGTCCATCGGCGGACTCATCAATCGGTACTTCTACCCCGCTAGCGGAGGACCCACCCAGACGCCTTCTGGCACCGCGGGGATGCTGTTCACCAATCCGTCGAGCATTCCTTGCAGGACGTTCTCGGTCAGCTCCTCCATCTTGTCGCCGGGGCCGACGAGGCGGTCTGCCAGCAGCAACGTTAAACCGTGCATTTGGGACCAAAAAACGAGAATCGCCCCATCGATCGTGCGGGTATTGACCTCGGTATCTGCAATTGGCCGCCCGAGAGCGCCGTCGGAAATCGCGTCCACTATGAGGGCTTTCATGTTGTGAGCCGCGGTTCTTTCGATCACCGGACGACCTTCATCCTGACCGGCGAGGTAGCCGCCGAACATCAATCTGTAGAGCGCCGGATTGTTGACGCCGCCGCAGACATATGCGCGCGCCATAGCTGCAAGCCTCTGGCGAGGACTGTCGAGTTCCTTGGTCGCCTCGGCCATGCGCTTCGCCAGCAGCTCAAACCCAACCGCCGAGACGGCGGCCAGCAATTCGCGCTTGTCGGCGAAGTGCTTGTACGGGGCGTTGTGACTGACGCCCGCCCGACGTGCGAGCTCGCGAAGCGAAAACTCCGTGCTTTGAGCCTCGCTGAGAACGTCAAGTGCGGCCTTTACGATCGCCCTGTGCAGGTCGCCATGGTGGTAGGGGCGCTGGTCTCTGGTGGAAATATCCTGGGTCATGCCGTCCATTTAGATTGTTAAGTTGCTTATGTCAACATTCCGTCGAGGGATGTTGACATTGTCAACTCTAACCCCAACGTGGTCGTTGTCAACATGTGCGGCGGCCGGTCTGGAACGAAAGGCAGCGGATCAACAACAGAGGTAAACTGCATGGCAATTGTGGTCGAGAAGAATGGTGCGACCACATCGCATCGTCTGGTCGTCACCTACCCGTTGCTGCAGGGCCAACCAAGCTTCGTCGCCGAATTCACGAGCTGGAAGACCCAGCCCCCCTTTGTCCGACTCCGAATTCACCTTTGAACCTCCCGCCGATGTGAAAAAGATCGACCTGACACCAGCCGTCCCGTCGGGGATGGAAGGAAGCAAGAAAGTGGTTCGGTCTTGTCCTCAATGGGCTTCTATGTTGCCCCCGTCAACTTTCTTACGCTGGTGATGTTGACATTGCCCACTCCAAGCCTTAAGTGGACGTTGTCAACATGGGGCGATGGCCCGCAGTAGCATCAGATTGGAGACCGCGGCGACGGACGCCCGCTCCAGGATGGTCGCAAACCCTACCGGAGCAAAAAAATGCAGTCCTTTCGATTGCTGGGAATTGGTCTCGCCTGCGCACTTCTGGCTGCCTGCGACGACAAAGCTGAAGTAGCGCCGCCGCAGCAGCAGGTCCGCGTCGTTGCAGCATCGGCGGCTCAGTATCAGCCGGGCGCGGAAATCACGGGCGAGGTGAAGGCGCGGATCCAGACCGAACTTTCCTTTCGCATCAGTGGCAGAGTCATTCAAAGATGGGCTGATGTCGGCTCGCACGTTCGCGCCGGCGAGGTCCTCGCGCGGCTCAACGATACCGAACAACAAGCCGACGTGAGCGTCGCCCGAGCGGCATTGGAGTCGGCGCGAGCAATCGTCAAACAGAAGATGCTGTCTTTCGAGCGATCCAGGGCCCTGGTGCAATCGCAAGCTATTGCGCAACAGGTTTTCGATGAAGCTCGCAAGGAGCTGACGAGTGCCCAAGCCTCTCTTGAAGCTGACGAGGCCGCGCTGGCGACAGCGGAGGATGCGCTGTCCTACACTGAGTTGAAGGCCGATGCGGACGGCGTCATAACGGCGCGCACGATCGAAGTCGGACAGGTGGTCTCGGCCGCCCAGTCCGCCTTCACGCTTGCCCACGACGGTCCCAGAGATGCGGTGTTCGACGTGTTCGAGGCCTTCTTTCTCGGCGGCCCCCCGCTAGCCGACGTCGAGGTGGCGCCGGTCGGGGATCGTGCGCTCCAAGTACAGGGCGACATCCGGGAGGTCTCCCCGGTGATAGACACGAAAGCCGGTACAATCCGGATCAAGGTCGAGTTTCCGCAGGACGCGCAATGGCCGCTCGGCACGCCGGTGGTGGGCAAACTCCGCTCGCCTCCGCGCAAGGGCATCGTGCTGTCCTATAGCGCGATCGCCTCCGCCAAGGGGGAACCCGCCGTGTGGCTGGTCAACAGTGAAAACCGCTCCGTATCCCTCCGCGAGGTTACGGTTGCCCGTTACCGCAAAAACGATTTCGTCGTGACCAACGGCATTGCCCCCAATGATCTTGTCGTCACGGAAGGCGGGAAGTTTCTCAAGGAAGGCCAGGCAGTGACCTGGGAGGGCAAGTGAGATGAGCTTCAACCGCTGGTATACTTCCCTTCCGCTTTTTCTGTCGATCTCACTCCTTGTCAGCTGCGAGCAAAGCTCGCTCGCAGCGGAGGAGGTGAGCCCCCGTCCCGTCAAATCCGTCGCAGCAACGGCCGAGCAGGAGGAGGCCGGGAGCTTGCCCGGGATCGTACGAGCCCGCATCGAGACCGACCTGGCCTTCCGCACACTCGGACGAATCGTATCACGCAAGGTCGATGTCGGCGATCTCGTACTGAAAGGCGATGTCATTGCCGAGATCGATCCCCTGAGTCTGAAGCTCGCGGTCAGGAGCGCAGAAGCCGATCTGCGCGATGCCCAGGCGCAGTTCGAGAACGCTGCCATGACAGAAAAGCGCAAGCGAACTCTGGCGCGCATGAGCGCCGGCAGTGTTGCCGATCGGGATCTGGCCGAACAACAACTGAAATCGGCCAAAGCCAATGTTGCAAAGGCAACGGCTAGTCTTGCCAAGGCGCGTGAGCAGCTTGGCTACGCGGACTTGAGGGCGGAATTCGATGGGGTCGTCACCGCCACGTTCGCAGAAATGGGGCAGACAGTATCGGCGGGCCAACCGGTCCTGAGACTGGCACGCCCTGAACAGCGTGATGTGGTCGTCGATGTTCCCGAGGCTCAATTTCGATCCGTGCGCCTGGACGACCGGTTCAACATCGCCCTCCAACTCGATCGCACTGTGCAGACCTTTGGCGTCGTGCGCGAGATCGGGCCGCAAGCGGATCGCAATACCCGGACCCACAGGCTGAAGATCGCAGTCGAGCAGGCGCCGGAGGTGTTCCGCCTCGGTGCAGTGGTGACCGCGACGCCTATGCTTGACCGAAAGAAACGAGAAATCGCGCTACCGATCGCCGCCATTTGTGACAGGGGTGGCGCTGACCACGTCTGGGTCGTGAATCGGTCGACAGGTACCGTCACGCTGAGACCGGTCCAGCTCGGCACCCCAGCGGCCGATGCCCGCTCTGTCCGGATACTGTCCGGCCTGCGGGAGGGCGAAGAGGTCGTCATCGCCGGGGTCAATGAACTTGCCGATGGACAGAAGGTGAAAATCGCACAGGAGCTGCGCCCATGAGTAAATTCAATCTCTCGGACTGGGCGCTCGAGCATCGCTCGCTTGTCTGGTATTTCATGATCATCTTCGCTGTGGCGGGCGCCTATGCCTATCTGGGCCTTGGCCGCGAAGAAGATCCATCCTTCACGATCAAGACGATGGTGATTCAGGCTCAGTGGCCCGGTGCCTCGGCCCAGGAAGTGACGCAGCAGGTCACCGACCGCATCGAAAAGAAGCTGCAGGAACTCGACAACCTGGAACATACCCGAAGCATCACGACGGCCGGCCAGGCGATCGTCTTCGTCGATCTGCTGCCGGGTACGGACGCGCAGGATGTAAAGCCCACCTGGTCGCGGGTACGCAACCTGATTGACGATATAACGCACGAATTCCCCCAAGGTGTGGTCGGTCCGTTCTTCGATGACCAGTTCGGAGATGTCTACGGCAATATCTTTGCCTTTGCAGGAGACGGGCTTAGTCACAGGGAGTTGCACGATTTCGCTGAGGATGCGCGAACGCAGATTCTCAAGATCCCGGACGTCGGCAAGGTCGACATCGTCGGTGCACAGAACGAGGTGATCTACCTCGAGTTCTCCACCCGCAAGATCGCGGCCCTCGGCATCGACCGCGCCGACATCATCGCCACGCTGCAGGCGCAGAACGCCGTCACCCAGTCGGGTTTCATCCAGGCGGGAGCGGAACGCATCGCCCTACGCGTCGGCGGACGCTTCATCTCCGAAGACACCCTGCGCGAGATCAACCTTAGGGTAGACGATCGCTTCTTCCCGCTGACGGACGTCGCCAACATCACCCGCGGCTATGTCGACCCGCCCACTTCGCTCTTCCGCTTCAACGGAAAGCCGGCGATCGGGCTCGCGATTGGCATGAAGACGGGCGGCAACCTGCTCGCCTTCGGCGAAGCGCTCGAAAAAACAATGACCAAAATCACCCAGGATCTTCCCGTCGGCGTCTCGGTCGAACAGGTCTCCGACCAGCCGAAAGTGGTTGACGAGGCGGTTGGCGGGTTCACAAAGGCCCTGTTCGAGGCGGTCGCCATCGTGCTCGCGATTAGTTTCATCAGTCTCGGGTTCAGGGCAGGCCTGGTCGTGGCGATCGCGATCCCGCTTGTCCTCGCCATCACCTTTGTGGTGATGCTCTATGCCGACATCTCGCTACAGCGAATCTCGCTCGGCGCGCTCATCATCGCGCTCGGTCTTCTCGTTGACGACGCGATGATCGCAGTCGAGATGATGGTGGCACGACTGGAACTGGGTGACAGTCTCAGGAAGGCCGCCACTCACGTCTACACATCCACGGCCTTCCCGATGCTGACGGGCACGCTCGTCACCGTCGCGGGCTTCATACCGGTCGCATTTAACAAGAGCAGCGCCGGCGAATTCACCTTCACCCTCTTCGTCGTCATTGCCGTTTCACTTATCGTCTCTTGGATCGTTGCAGTCCTGTTCACGCCCCTCATCGGCGTCACCTTGCTGCCCAAGACGATGAAGAAGCATGGCGAACACAAGGGCCGGTTCGCGAAGGCGTTTTCTGAACTGCTGCAATTCTGCCTGCGCTGGCGCTGGATGACGATCATTGCCACGGTCGTCCTCTTCGCGGGATCGCTCGCCGCCCTGTCGACGGTGCAACAGCAGTTCTTTCCGAGCTCCGACCGGCCGGAACTGATCGTTGACTGGAACCTGCCGCAGAACAGTTCTATTGCCGAAACGAGCCGTCAAATGGCCCAGTTCGAGCGCGAAATGCTGGCTGGCAACCCTGCGGTGGAGAATTGGTCGACCTACGTCGGAAGAGGCGCGCCGCGCTTCATCCTTTCCTTCGACGTCCAGCCTGCCGATGTTTCCTTCGGGCAGACGATCATCGTCACCAAAGGGCTCGATGTTCGCGACAAGCTGAAGCAGGAAGCGCAAGCGTATCTTCAGAAGACGTTTCCCGGAACAGACGCCTATGTGAAGCTTCTGGACATCGGCCCGCCTGTCGGCAAGCCGGTTCAGTACCGCGTGTCCGGCGAGGACCTCCAGACGGTACGTAATCTGGCCCAGAAACTGGGCAATGTCGTCGGAACACATCCTTCGCTGACAAACCTGGCCTTCGACTGGAATGAACCGGCACGCGTCGTGAAGATCGACGTACTGCAGGACAAGGCGCGTCAACTCGGCGTCTCGTCCCAGGACATCGCCATGGCGCTGAACACCGTCGTTCAAGGGAACGCCGTAACGCAGGTTCGGGACGACATCTATCTGGTCGATGTCATCGGCCGTGCTGCAGAAAAGGAGCGCGAGTCGATCGACACGCTGCTCGACCTGCAACTGCAGAGCAGCAGCGGTCAGTCCGTCCCGCTGTCATCGATTGCAGCGTTCCGGTATGAACTCGAACAACCGACGATCTGGCGGCGGGACCGGGTCCCGACCATCACGATCAAGGCCGGGATCGCCGATGCGACGCAGCCGGCGACCATCGTGAAGGCGCTCTCCGACAAGGTTGCGGCTTTCGAGAAGACACTGCCGGCCGGGTATTCCGTCAAAGTCGGCGGCGCGGTCGAGGAAAGCGCCAAGTCGCAGGGTCCGATCGCGCAGGTGTTGCCGGCCATGCTCTTGATGATGGCGACGCTTCTCATGGTTCAGCTTCAGAGCTTCCATAGGCTGTTCCTTGTCTTCTCTGTTGCCCCGCTGGCGCTGATCGGTGTCGTGGTGGCTCTGCTCGCCAGCAATGCCCCGCTCGGTTTCGTCGCACTCCTGGGCGTGCTCGCGCTCGTCGGCATCCTCATCCGCAACTCCGTCATCCTGATCGTGGAAATCGAAGAATTGCGGGCAGCGGGGAAGTCGGCATGGAATGCCGTCGTGGAGGCGACCGAACACCGCATGCGGCCGATCATGCTGACGGCGGCGGCCGCCACTCTGGCGCTGATTCCGATCTCCCACGAAATATTCTGGGGTCCGATGGCCTATGCGATGATGGGAGGCATCGTCGTGGGGACGGCGCTGACGCTTCTGTTCCTGCCGGCGCTTTATGTCGCCTGGTTCCGGATACCGCGTGAAGTCGAGCAGCAGCATTGACATGGGGGACTCCATGACCTTGAACGCCCTGCGAAGCATTCGCATCATGCAACAGATTGGCCGCACGCGGCCGATCTCCGCGGGAAACCGGGCACTCCCCATGCTGGTTATTCTATCTATTGTTGTGAGCAGCTGTGCGACGCGGGTGGAAAACGTCCTTCACCCTCTGGTCGTATCGGCCAGCGATGCGAGCCGCGTCGACATTTTGGTCGCGACAACACGCAAGCCTTCGGAGAACCCCGGCCAACTCTATTCGGGCGAACGCGGAACGGCGATCTCGCTCAACAACGTCATCGTGTCGATCCCGCCCGATCGAAACCGCAAGCTTGGGGAAGTGCAGTGGCCTTCCCGCATGCCGCCGAACCCCGAGAAGGATTTCGCGGTGCTTGAGATCGCCAAAACCAGATCCGAAAGCCAAGTTTTCAAGTGGTTTCGGAAAAATAGAAACGCGAAGCGTCAGGTAGTAATCTTTGTGCACGGCTTCAACAACACCTATGCCGATGCCGTCTTTCGTTTTGCCCAGATTGTTCATGACTCGGGCACCGATGCAACACCGGTTCTCTTCACCTGGCCTTCGAGAGCCCGCGTTTTTGACTACCTTTATGACAAGGAAAGCGCCAACTACTCGCGGCGAGCCTTGGAGGACCTAATTCTACAGGCCGCCAGAAGCCCCGATGTTGACGACGTGACGATTCTCGCTCATTCGATGGGGGCATGGCTCGCCGCAGAGGCTCTGCGCGGTGTCGCGATGCGGGAAAAATCGATACCCGCCAAGGTTAAGAATGTCGTTCTTGCGTCGCCGGATATCGACATCGACGTAGTCCGTCGTCAGTTCGTCGAGATGGGCCCAAAGCGGCCGCACTTCACCATCCTCACATCGACGCGAGACAAGGCCCTGGAGGCCTCGCGTTGGCTTTCGGGTGGGGTTGACCGCGTCGGTGGGTCCGATCTCAGGCCTTACGTGGCTGTTCTGGACGAACTTGGTGTCTCGGTCATCGACACCAGCACTATCGCGTCGAAAGATCCGCTTGGCCACAATACCTTCGCAGATAGTCCTGACATCGTACGGCTGCTCGGCCGGCGCCTTGCTGGACAATCGCTTGCCGGGAGCGAGGCAAGTCTTGCGGATCAAATCGGGGTAGCCGCGGCCAATTTCGCCGGTTCGGCCGCGCGCGCGACCGTCGCAGCCCCGGTCTCGGTCATTAGCGGCGAGGCTCGCGAAGTGATGAAACGTGAGCTTTCCCCGTCGAACGGACAGATCGTTGACGGTCAGATCTCGTATTGAGGTCAGGGTCGCTGCGCAGGCGTTCGACGTTGGCCCTCGCCTTAGCGGTGGGTGTCGTGTTCGCAGCTAATGCCGACTGGCACCCACCGTTCGCAGCGTACAGGACAGCAGCCAGGCCATATCCGCTAGAATCGACTTAAGTTGAGTTTACAGTGTCGATGTGAAAGCCGCGGCCGGTCCAGCCCGTCGGCGAGGTCAAGATGCTTGGGGCTCGGGCCGCCCTTGTTGCGTGTCTTAAGATGGGTGCTTCGATCATCAACCGCTCGGGGCGTTCTTATCTTGCCGGCGAGCGCCGCGGGTCGCGCTCGGGCTGTTTTCCAAGGCATGTCTCGACGGTTTGGCGAAGAGAATTCCCACTGTACACCCAGGAGCGTGGACAGGCCTTCCACCGCCTGCCGAACGGAACGACGTTTTGGCGACGTAACCTCTGGCTCGACTAGGAAACCAGCCTACAACAGCCGTTCTCGCAGGGCGACCGGCAGCAGCCTTTGCAATGCCTGATAATCCCGGTTAGCAAATGGCTAGTCGTGACCATGCGCGAGGGGTGCAGGCTGGGCTGGCGTACCCGTCGGCCGAGGGAATCTCGGCCCGTACGAATCCGAGGCGCCGCGTGCGGATATCTGTTGCGCAAAGGCGTCGGCGTTGCGTGCCGTCGCGTCGATCCTGCTCACGCTGAAAAGCCATGAAGCCTGCTCGACAAGCGCGACGACGATGCGGGCGGCGAGGTCGACCGACCCGACCGCCAGCAGGCCGGCCGATTGGGCATCGGCCAGGTCCCCCCTCAGGCGGGCCTGCACCGCCTGGGCGACGTCCGGTAGCATAACGGCTGCGCGGGCGGCGAGACGTGCCTGCGCTGGCGCCGCCGCCAGGGAGCGAAGCAATGTGATCACGGCCGTGGCCATGCGGGTCAGCGGATTGTCGACGGCCAGACGGGCGGGCTCCAAACGCTCGCTCAACTCCGCGATAAGCGCGTCGCCCAGCTCAGCCTCCAGAGCCGGAAGGTCCCGAAAATGCAGGTAAAAGGTCCCCTTCGCCAGCCCTGCGGTCTGGATCACCGCCTCCACCGTCACGGAGGCTCTGCCCGGGGCGGCATAGCAGGCGCGCGCGGCCTCAAGGATCGCGGCGCGGGTGCGGGCACGCTTTGCCTCGCCGATCGACGCCCGACGCTCCAGATTTACCCGTGCCATCACCGCTCCTAAGTAAGCCGACAGCAGTCAGGTCGCGCGCTCAGTTCATCGTTTGTTCCCTGCTGGGTCGCCATCCTCTGGTGAGGGCTCTGCTTTCCTCTTCCGAATACCCCTGCGCGCAAGCCCACGTTCCTCTGTTTCCTCCCACCATGGCAGAAGTTCGCCAGGATCAAACGGATACTTTTTTACATCCCGCTTTTCCCCTACGGCACGGTCGCGCACCTCGCGAATGCTCCAATCGGTAAATCGGCCGTCAGCGCCGCCGCATGGAAGGTGGCCAAAAGGTCGTCACCCGTGGAGCGGCGCATGACTTGCTCCAGCTGATAGATGGACACGAACAAGGGAACCCGTTTGTCCTCTGGTGCCATTTCCGGCTCCTTCTTGGCGGCATCTTCTCCGCTTCGGCAATCATGGTTTCTCGCTGCGCCTTTCGAAGAATTAAGGCGACGCCGTCATGGAGCGCCGTCGAGCGCGGCCATGGCGTCCGCCAGCGCCTTTCGGACACGTAATTTCTCCTCAGGGTCGAGCTGGCCGATGTCGAGATGAAGGTCAAGCCCGACCAGGTGCTCGCTCAGGATTCGGGCCTTTTTGTCGGCACCGGCCAGCAGGCCGTCTATCATATAGGGCACAATCTCGCGTTGGATGCCCTTCATTGTAATCGGCGGAAGCGCATGCGCATCGACGATATCCTGCACCAGCGCATAGGTTTCGTAGCTGATGACGATCTTGCCGCCTTCGGCGATGCTCTGCAGCCGTGCGGCGAGGTTCGCCTCGGCGCCGATGATCGTGTAGTCCATCCGGTCGTTGCTGCCGAAGTTTCCAACATTGCAATAGCCGGTATTGATCCCCATGCGTACCACGAAGGGTTCCTCCGTGCCGTCGCTGCGCCACTTTGCCTTCAGTTCACCCAGTCGCTGCTGCATGTCCATCGCCATGCGAATGCAGGCCTTGGCGTCTTCGGTCGCTCCCTTTGTCTCGGGATCACCGAAGAAGACGAGGATCGCGTCGCCAATGAACTTGTCGATCGTGCCGCCATGGCCCAGCGCTATGTTCGACATCTCCGTCAGATATTCGTTCAGCATCTCCGTCAGCGCTTCCGGCTGAAGCCGCTCCGTGGTCGCCGTGAAATCCTTGATGTCAGAAAAGAAGATCGTCAGTCGCTTCCGCTCGGTGTGAACCACCACGTCCTTCTGCCCACTGAAGATGCTCTTGTAGATCTGCGGCGAGAGATAGCGCGAAATCTTGAGCGAGATGCTGGCCAGGAACTCATTGGCCGCTTCCAGCTCCCGGTTGAAGTTTTTGATGACGCGCGCGTGCCGTCGCTGCAAAACGATGAAGGTCATGCCCACGATCGCGACGAAGAAAAAATAGAGCAGCAGATATTTGAAGGCAAATGCGTTACGGGCGAAGGGCTGGGTAATCGTCACCTCCTGGATGCCGCGTACGTCGCCAACCTTCCAGTCCGTTTTCGGGCTTTCCGGATGGCTGTTGTGGCAGGCCACGCAAGCCGGCCCCATGACGACCGGCGTGACCAGGCGGTAAATGTTGTTGAAACCTTCGCGCGCAATGTTCGTCACGGTCTGCTTCGAATCCGCCCGCAGCGTGGCGAGCGCCGAGGTCTCGAAGGCATCCATCGGATGCGCGGTGCGGTTCTTGAACGGCAGGTCGGAGATGAAGCGATAGGAGATGTTGGCTTGTTGCTCCTTGATGACGCTGCCAAGTTCCAGTGAGAGCGTCGCTGGCAACGGAATCGCGCCGGGGATGGTCGCGTAATTGTGCGAGATGACCGTCTCGGTCGCCTGTCCGTCCGCATGGGCGGCCAATACCCGGCCCACCACGTTCGTCGCATAATAGGAACGGATACTGGTAATCAGTGAACTCATGTCCTGCGCCTGCCGCTGCAGGGCATCACGCGAGAGGCTGTTGATATCGAGCCATACTGCGAGCGGAAGACCGGCAATCATCAGCAGCACGATCAGCACGAGCAGCCGCGCTCCGAAGCGGCTGTCGGCGAGGTTCTGTCGCAACTTGTCGGTAACAGCCATCTGGTTTCTGCATGCGGTTGATCAATGCAACCTACAGCATGACGTGTAGATCTGTGCAACGGTTTTGCACGCGTAATGCGGAAACATGAAACGTGGAGGTAGGGCAACGCCGTAGCGTCATAGCGCCATACGTGGCGCCCAGCGTTAATCGGAGAACAGAAACGCTGGTTCGCACTGGACAACGTCCGCAACCGGTTCAGCGATCAGGTCCGGGACTACTTCACCGAATGGCGCAGTGCGCTCGCCTCTGCTCTCGAGAGGGCGGGATGCCCCGAACGTGATGCACTTACGCTTGCCGAGGAGACAGTAGTTGCCGTTCAAGGGGCCCTGGTGCTCGCCAGAGCACTCGACGAGCCCTCGAGCGGGTCCAGTCCAGACTTGTTGCTGCGCCCCATGGGGGCGACCAGACGTGACCATGCCCAAAAGCGGTCTTTCCTCCGATCTCGCTGGCGACAAACATCTGTGAATGTGGGAAAATGCGCGCATATTAAGCCCAACGATATCGTGCGCCGCAGGAGCGGTCACCGCTGTGGATCGAAAGCTTGCAGCCATCCTTTCAGCCGATGTTGCCGGCTTCAGCCGCCTTGCGGCGCTGGACGAGGAGGGTACGGTTCGCGCACTCGATCTATGCCGCGGTCGGATTACCGAATTGGTTAGCGAGCATGGCGGCCGTATCTTTGGTAGCGCAGGTGACGGCCTTGTCGCCGAGTTCCCAAGCATGGCGGCCGTATCTTTGGTAGCGCAGGTGACGGCCTTGTCGCCGAGTTCCCAAGCGCTGTTCAGGCCGTCCGGTGCTCAGTAGAAATCCAGCGCCGTCTTTTCAGTCTCTCAGAAGACCTCCCACCCGATCGCCGCTTGGAATTCCGCATCGGTGTCAATCTGGGTGACGTCATTGTGTCGGGACACGATCTGCTCGGCGACGGCGTCAATATCGCGGCACGCGTGCAGGAGATCGCCGCTCCGTCAGGCATCTGCATTTCCGCATCGGTGCGCGAGCATCTCGACGGCAAGGTGCCGTTCGCGCTGACCGGCCTCGGCGAGCGGACCTTGAAGAACATCCCCCGGCCAATTTTCGTCTTTCGGGTCGATTGGCAGCAAGAGACGCCTGTCGAAGGCGGCATCGCGTCCGCGCCATCACTTGCGGCCCGCCGTGGCAAGGACCAGCCGTCGATCGTCGTCATGCCCTTCGACAACCTCAGCGGTCAGGGCGACGAATACTTCGTGGACGGCGTTGTAGAGGAGATCACCGCCGCGCTCTCGCGCGTTCGGAATTTCTTTGTAATCGCGCGACAGTCCGCATTCACCTACAAGGGACGCTTCGTCGACGTGCGTGAAGTCGGCAGGGAACTCGGCGTCAATTATGTGGTCGAAGGCACCGTTCGCCGGGGCGGCGACCGACTGCGCATTTCCGTGCAACTGGTCGATGCGGAGACAAGGACCCAGTTCTGGTCCGATCGCTACGAGGGCGCAATCGAAGATATTTTCGAGTTCCAGGATCGGATCGCGGCGCAGGTGGCAGGCGCCATTCATCCGGCCATCCGCGATGCCGAGATCGAGCTGGCCAAACGCAGGCCGCCGACCAGTCTGCGGGCCTATGATCTCGTTATGCGCGCCTACCCAAACCTTTGGGGCCGCCGCAAGGATACCAACAACCAGGCGATCGAACTGCTTCGGCAAGCGATCGCCGTCGATCCGGGCTATGGCCGCGCGCATGCACTTTTGGCGTGGTGCCACGCCTCAAACGCCTCCTACCTATGGACCGAACAACCGGAACGTGAGCTGGAAAAGGCGCGCGCAGCGGTTGAAGCTGCAGGCTCGATCAGCGATGATCCAACCGCGCTGACTGCCGCCGGCGCGGCAATGAGCATCTGCGGCGACCAGGAGCGCGCCGCCACCTTTATCGAAAAGGCGCTTGCACTTGATCCAAACAATGCCTGGGCATGGGCGCGCCTGGGCTGGATCGCGATCTACAAGGACGAAGCCAATCGCGCAACGGAACGCTTCCAGCGTGGGATGACCCTGAGCCCAAGAGATCCGCTTGCATTCAACATGAGATTGGGGATGGCCTTTTCCTTGGCCATGGAAGGTTCTCTTTCACAGGCCATCGCGATAGCCCAGGAGGTCATCAACAGCTATCCTGACGTGACTTGGTCCTATCGCCACCTCGCCGCCTGGTCGGCGATGAGCGGAGACTTGGAGACCGCCCGATGGGCCGCGCAGAAGCTATTGGCGGCCGAGCCAGGCTTTACAATCGAGTGGTATCGAGCGCTGCCCTGGTTTCAAAACATACCGCAGTGGGAAGGTCAGATGGCCGAGGGTTTGCGGCAAGCAGGATTGCCCGAACGCTGATTGCCGTTCAAGCACATACGAGGTCCGCTCCCGGCCGAGGATTTGCTCTTTTGGCGGAGCCAGCCAATGTCGTCGCCGATATCGACCGGATGACCAACTTCAGTTCCCTGTTCGAGCACCATCAGACGGGACGGCCGCCTTCCGGTCTGCGGGTCTTCTATGCGGCGCTGATCGCCGAAGCCACCAATCTCGGCTTCTCCAAGATGGCGCTTGCCTGCCCCGACATCACCCAACGCCAACTACAGCAGATGGCGATCTGGCGCTTCAGGGAAGAGACCTTCACGCTGGCACTCGCTCGCATGGTCGGGGCTAGCACGCCGCTCCGTTCTCGGCCGTGTTCGGATCGCATACCGTTTCCTCGTCCGACGGTCAGCATGTTTATCTCGGCATTGATTGGTTCGAGCCTCGAAGAAAGGACCGGAACCCAGGAGGAGCTGTTTCAGGAGCGGATCAACGCCGCTCTACGAGCACTTGACTACGATGTCTTCAGAGAGTTGCTGTAATGGTCGAAGCACTCGCTATAGCTCGAAGCGAGGCCGTAATCTGAGACAAGATAAATTCATGAATCCCGGGATGTTCGTCAGAAACTGTACGGTTGAATTGACGGTTCCCCAATAAGTATTCGCCCTCGCCTCCGGGCCTTTCAGGATAGAAGACGGCTGGACTGCCCTAAAGCGGAGAGGAGCTTTATTGCCTTCTTGTCGAACGAAACGAAAGTCTCGCCACCAAGCCAGCTGCCGTCATAGGCAATAATTCCATCGGCGAAATCACCACCGGCTTCCAGAACCGTCAGGCCCGCGTCGACGGCGGGTCGATTGACCACTACATTCTCAGTGTTAAGCAAGGCACGGATCGCTGCTGAAACATCTTCCCGTGCAGTCTGGTACTGGCGGGTCAAGACCCAGACAAATTCACATAAAGATTGCAGGCTCACCGCAACGATTTCCGAGTTGGCCAGAAGATCGACTGCGGCCCTCGCCTGCTTGGCATCGTCGGCAACAAAGGCTCGTAGCAACACATTGGTATCTGCGGTCACCTTCATGCTTTGTTGGTCCCAGCCATCGCGCCCGCGTCAGCAATGGCGTCGTTTATCTCCTCAACACTGAGAACCCTGCCATTCGTCTTTCCCTTCAGGAAACCATGGAGATCCCGAAACGAGCCTTTCGATCGAACAGCCACCAGTTCCGCTTTGCCATCCGGCAGCAGATTCAGCTCGATTTTTTCACCGGGTCGGATACCCAGATGCTGGAGTATATCTTTGCGAAATGTCACCTGACCGCGTGTCGTTACCGTTAGTGTTGTCATAGCAGTTTCCTTTCAACGACACGAATGTAATGCATCCTTGCATTACATTCAACGTTACGTGCCGTATGGAGCAAATGCGACAAACCGAAATGCACCTCCTCGACCTGTTGCACCCACATAGGACGGAATGGTGTTCACCCGAGCGGCAATGTCCTTCTGCGTTGCCCCTGAAGCCAGCGGAAACCTGACATCGTGGAACACGAGATCATCCCCGTCGGCATTCTGGAGCGGGGGCATGTCCATTGTCCGCTCAAGCGTGTCGAACAGCCATGAAAGGGTGAACATGGATGCTGCCGCCTGCAGGTCTTCATCCCTGATGACCGGCAGCTTCTTCGCATTCCTTTTGCCGAACATCTGGCGCAAGCCATCGAACAGCGCGTCGGTGGCTTGTGATGTGAACGGCAAGAGGCGGCCGGCAAAGACGTTTTTGCCCATGACGGGCACAATCCGGGAAGCGACCCTGTCCCACTGCTTGAGCGTTTTCGTTGCCGTTCCTTCACTGACGGCGATCGGCTCGCCACCGCGAACAAGATCGCGCGCCATGAGCGACTTCCCTGGAACGACCTCGCTGACCTCATACAGGCTCATGATAGAGATCCGGAGCGCCTTCATATAGGCCTTCGATTGAGCGTCTTCCTTCCAGCCGCGACGCTTGAGATATTCATCGATGATGTTGCCGCCCTCGACCTCGAAGTCCTCGAAGGCGCAGCTCCACAGCGTCATGGCCCAGTCGTCGCCGAGAATTTCCGCGATGTCCTCGAATTCCATGTCTCCTGTATCAAGGACCGGTCCGAAATGATCCTCAAACACGTCCTCGAAGCACTCGCGCCATTCATTGCGGGCAAGGAATTTCATTAGACCCTTGAGGTCATGGCTAGTCGGCATGTTCGGCGACGATACGTGAGACAGTCGGTTCGCTGACGTCGTAAAGTCTTGCCATTTCGGCGCCGCTTTTGCGGCCCGACAAGACGCTTTCGGCGATTTCCCGGCATTTTTTCGGATCGAGTTTCCTGCAGCGCCCTCCGATCCTGCCTTCAGCCCTTGCTTGGGCAAGGCCGGTCGTGGTGAGAGGATGGCTTGTGCAAAGTTTGGGTTGACCGCTTTCGATGGCGAGGCGACACTCTACCTGCAGCAAGGCAGGAGAGAAAACGATGGACGAGCCAGACAGGTGGCGCCACATGGCAAGCGCGCCGAAAGATGGTAGTCGGATCCTCGTCACGGTCCGCCCGTCTGAACAGGGGCCGGCGGAAGTTGACCTCGCCTACTGGTCGAATGGCGATAAGTTCGGCGCAGAAGGCTGGCGCGCCTCTGATTCCTCCCCCGGTTGCGTCATTGAATATGCCGAGCCCGAGCTGAAGTGCTGGATGCCGATGCCTTCCGCCAATCGCAGCCGCGCATCCATGCCCTCACCCTGGGAAGGCGAGGACGCCCAGCAGTTCGACGGGTCGGGGATCTAACGGACCCGCTCCAACGTGGTGCAAAGGCCCGATAGCCGTTCGGGGACATAATCCCTTGAGGAAGGGTGCCTGGTTATTGATATTGAGCCTCGCCGCCCGACGCCAACTCGTAGAAGCCCTTTCAGCCTCGTCCGCAAATTCTTGCCGTGATGACGCGCTGCGTCCATATAGGCGCCATGACGCTTGATTCGAAAATATTTGTTGGGCTTAGATCTGCCCGCAAAAGGTCCGCTCCCGCCAGCGAACCCGCAGGTCCGAAATGCCAATGGGATGGTTGCGAAAAGATTAGCGCGCATCGCGCTCCTGTTGGGCCGGGTGCGGAAGGCCTGTATCTGTTGTTCTGTCTTGAGCATGTGAAAGAATACAACAAGGGATACAGCTTCACGGCGGCTCCATCGAACGCGGACATCGCCCGCTACCAAAGGGAAGCGGCGACCGGCAGTCGTCCGACCTTTGGAACCCGTGTCAACCAAGCGACCGAAATCCCGATCCCGTCCACTGTCCGCTCCGGTTCTGCGAAGACATTAAATGCCCGCAGAACCGCCGCGCACCACCAGGCACAAAAGAGCAGTCTCCAAAGACGAAAACTCAAGGTGCTCGAAGCCAAGGCTTTCGAGACACTCGGTCTTTCGCCGGAGGCGACACCGGAGGAAATCAGGAGCCGCTATAAGGAACGGCTCAAAATGCACCATCCCGACGTCAACCAAGGTAGCCGTACCTCCGAAGACGAGCTACGCGCCTCAATCGAGGCGCATAAGATCCTCAAACTGAACGGATTTTGCTAAGGCTCACTCATTGGATTGCCGTGTAGGCCCATCCAATCCCACGCGGAGCGTCTGCCCATCTGTTTCAAGAGAAAGCCAAAATCGGCGATCTGAAAGGATATGAACCGACGCTATTGTATCCAAACGCTTATCATTCCCTTTGCGTCGTGTGACTAGATTTTTGCCATCATCAGGAACCACCCGCAGAGGTGAGCCGGGCTGCGGACCCGGCCAAGGCGGGTCCGCATCTCGTCCGTCAGCGCGCCGGGATGACGTGGCGCCGCGCCCTTGCGACGGTCGCCGGCACGCGCACATATTGCGCGGCCCCAAGTTCATGGTCATAGTCGCCGAGGTGGAATTGCAGTCCGTTCAGGATCCGTTCGCAGGCCTCGACGATCTTCTTGCGGTCCTTAATCGGATTGCTGTGAAACAGCTCGTTGCGTGTCTCCTTGATGACCCGCATCGTGTCGTTGAACAGGGTTTTCGTGAACGTGAAGCCGAGAACAGCGTCCGTGGCGAACATGTCGCGGATCAGAAGCCAATCCGCCTGCATAATCGTCCAGAGGTCACCCAGGGTAAGGCAATAATAGAACTCGTCGGTCTTGTTGTTGCCGGTGACATTGTTGATATGCTGCTGATTGACCATATTGTCGAAGACACGCCAGACAGCTTTCACGAAGGCTGGATTGACGGGCGTACCGAGGATGTTGGGAAAGGCAGTATAGGTCTGCCCGTTCTGCCGGGCATTGCGGATTAGCGTCCACCATTCCATCCGACCGAAGCGTTCCTCCAGGTAGTCGGCGAGCACCGAGCGCAAGGCGTTTTCCACCGCGAACACGAAGGGGTAGATCGACGAAAATTCCTTAACCTTGCGGGTATAGATCCTATGGATCACCAGCCTCTGCTCAGGTATAGGTATCTGCTGCAGGGCCTGGACCTGAACCCCTTCGCGGATACTGTCGCGTAAAAGAGTCGGGTTGAGGGTGCGCATGTCCGCCTTGAAGTGATCCACCTGCTGCGGGGTGGGGACGAATGTCAGGTATTCACCCAGTAGCTGTGATGTCGGCACATGCCGCTTGGTGATGCTGGACACCTGGTCCCCCTTGCAATGCGAGTCTCTTTTCCCTATAAGATAGCTACTCGCTGAGTGGTGGCACAATGGTGTTGCGAGCCCATGGCCCTACCATGGCACTTGGAGAGTCTAAACGGAATTTGGCTAGGCGTGGTCGTCACCGACTGCGCCTTTAGTCATTCAGGGGTACTGCTCGGCGTAGCGTGCCCCTGCCCAATCCTAATGTGGTGGTCTGTGAACCAAGCGGGTGTTGCCTCCACTCGGCGGCCGCGCTCTAAAATTAGGCTCTGCCCGAAGCCAGAAGTCTCCGCTCATGCGGGTCACGATCGCTGGCAGTCATTCCTCAGCAAGCAACACCGGCTCCCTTTATTTCAAATCGCATCGGGCCGATTATTATAGGCTGTTGCAGGAAGTCCGAGAACACGGCACCTGGGAAGCGTGGCTTGAGTTTTTCCTCGAGGGTGTCGCCGAAACAGCGAATCAAGCATTTGAGACCGCCAACCAAATTGCGCGACTGTTCGACGGCGACCGGGAACGGATCGTAGGAGAATCGGAACGCACGGGCTCGGTCCTTCAGATTCATGAAGTCATGCGCACGAGCCCTTACCTGACTGCTACCTCAGCAGTGAAACGAAGCGGCCTTACCATGCCGACTGTTAACGCGGCTCTGGACCATTTGAAAAGACTCGGGATCGTCGAGGAGGCCACGGGTCGACGGCGTGGCCGGGTGTTCGTCTATCGCGCGTACATGGAAATTCTCAGCGACGGTGCAAGCGCCTAACGAGCTCCGTTCGAGACATTATGCGATCGTTTGACCTCCACCAAGGGCAGTGAAAACTGATGCGGGCTTCCGCCCTGGATCAAGCCAGCGCGTCGTTTATCGCCTTCACGAGGACGGAACCGGGGAACGGTTTGTGAAGATAGGCGATGCAGCCTCCTCGTACGGCCTCCTCCTCGATGGAGTCATCCTCGAGAGCGGTGATGAAGATGACGGGGATCGTGGAGCCGGATTCCGTCAGGACCTGCTGCAACTCCGTCCCCGACATCCCGCCGAGATCGACGTCGAGCACGAGACACGAGAACGTGGCCGCCGCTTTGTCGCTCAGGTACGCCTCGGCCGAAGGGAAACCGCTCGTGACAAACCCGTGGGCGTCGAGCAGCCGCTGCACGCTCCGGCGCATGCTTTGATCGTCTTCGACGACGGCCACTGTTTTCGGTACGAGTTGCAACGTGTCCTCGCTTCGGCCAACATCACGGGTCTGATCGTCGAATCATAGGGCCGGGCAAGGTTGCGGTATACTGTCCAAAGGTGAAGGGAGCGCCGATCGCGCCGGAAGGCGCTAGTGGGGGCCAAGCAGGCCGATCCGTTCCGCAATCGAGACGGCCTCGGCGAGCGAGTGAGCCTTCAATTTTTCCATGACGCAATGCCGATGTGCCTTGACGGTTCTCTCGGAGGTGCTGATCGCGTAGGCGATCTGCTTGTTGCGCTGTCCGCGAACCATCAGGCCGAACACCTCGGATTCGCGCGGTGTCAGACTTGCGACCAGATCTTCGAACCCGCGGGCGCGAGCGTCGTCGAGGCGCCTTTTCTCGTATTGCAGCAGCGCCCTTTCGATTGCTTCCTTCAAAGCCTCCGCCGAGGCAGGCTTCTCGAGAAAGTCCTCGGCACCTGCCTTGATCGCCAGAACCGTCGCGTGGATATCCCCTTGCCCGGACAGGTATATTACGGGGAGCAGCGGTGCTGTCTCGGCAAGCCGGTTCTGCAGTTCCACGCCACGCAGGCCCGGCATTTGCAGATCAAGCAGGATGCAGCCGGGTCCGGGCGCGGGTGGTTGGGAGAGAAACATCTCCCCGGATTCATAGAGGGCGACCCGAAAACCGCAGGTTGCGATCAGTCGTCCGACCGCGGTTCGAAACGAATGGTCGTCATCCACGACGTGTACGACAGGTTCCATGGCTACACACTCCGCGCCAGAGGCAGGACGAAGCTTAAGACGGCCCCTCCTTCCGGGCGGTTGTCTGCCCAGATCCTGCCTGCGTATGTTTCCACTATCATCCGGGCGATGGGAAGGCCGAGCCCGGTTCCGGCCGGCTTGGTGGTGTAGAACACCTCGAAGACACCCACGAGCTTTTCACTCGGAATCCCGCGCCCCGTATCCGAAATCGACAGCTCGACTTTCGCGTCCCTGGTGAGCCGCGTCTGAAACACCAGTCTTCGGTCGCTCGCCGCCACTTCGAGCATGGCGTCCATGGCGTTCGTCGCCAGATTGAGGATGACCTGCTGGATATGCACCTTGTCGGCCCGGACCAGCAGCGCGCCCTCTCCGCCCTTCACGCTCACCGCGATGTTTCGCCGCTCGGCCTCGGAGCCGAGAATTTGGACAGAACTCCTGATCGCGTCGTTGAGGTCAAATTCCTGCCAGTCGATCTCGACGCGTTTTTTGAGAAGACTTCTCAATCGCTGGATGATGTCTCCAGCGCGTTGCACGTCGTAGAGAACGTCCGCGGCGATCTGCCGTATGAGGTCAAGGTCCGGCACCTCGCCGCGCAGCAGGAGCTCGGCAGCTTCCGCGTTGCTGCGGATAGCGCCGAGCGGCTGGTTGAGTTCATGCGCGATCGAGGCTGACAGGGCTCCCGCCGTGGCGGATTGATTGAGATGCACCAGTTCGAGGAGGCGGACCCCTGATTCCATTTCGGCGGCGCGCCGGCGTCGGCGCTCGACAAGGAGACCCGCTATCACCGCGCCCTGTGCCGCGATGACAGCGATCACAGTCACTACCGTCAGCGAGTGCTCCTCCCACAGGGTCTTCTCCTGGTACTTCTGCTCGGTTCCGGGAGGAAGTCTGTCCGGCGACAGGCCCCATCGCTTCAGTTCCCTCGCATCGACGACGAACGACTGCTGAGCGTAGACGCTCTTGATCGGCTTGCCCCGGATGGCATTGACGGCAAGGTCGGCGACCGCCGCTCCCAGAGACTCGAAGGTCACGACGTTGCCTCCGACAACGCCGTGGTCGATATACGTGGCGTACGGCCCATAGATCGGAGCGCTTGAGATTCGCGCTATCTGCCGGATCGCTTCGCGCGGGATGAAGTTGCGGCCAGTGCTGTCCTTGAAGATGGTCAGAGCGAGCACGATGCTGTCGGGGGGAAGGTTGGCCGCGCGTTCGGTGAACTCATCGATCGACAGGTCTTCCAGGTATGTGGTCTCGTAGTCCTTGGCGATCTCGGCGAGGTCGGCACGGGCCGTTGCGAGCCACGAACGGTCGAAATCCGCCGACCCTCCGATGATCACGAGATGGCGCGCATCCGGCTGCAGCCCCCGTGCCATCTCCAGCGTTCTTGCGATCCGGAACTCGGTGAAGACCCCGACCACGTCGTCTGGCAGGCCCATCCCTTCCACCGTCGACACGCTGAAACCTGCGAAGACTATCCGAGCCGCCGGCACCATGCGCGCGCGGTTAGAAAGCACGAAGCCCAGTGACTCCTCGCCGAGCGCGATCACCACGTCGGGGCGATGATCGGCATACTTCTCGGAAAGATACTGCGCCATGCGTTCGAGGTGGGTTTTTTCGGGAAATCTGGAAAGATCGAGGAACTCCGAGAAGATGTCGATCCTGCCAGCCGTAGCGGTCAGCAGGCGGGTTCTCACGGCCTCCCCGGCAGCGGTCGTTGCGGCCACCCTTTCATCATACGGGTAGAGGACAAGCACGCGGGGTACCCTGTCGATCTCCGCCGGGAACGCCGCTGAGGCGAAGAACGTCAGGACAAGAAGGCAGCAGAGAGCGGCCGACTGCTGGGCGGATCGACTTGATCGAACCTTCCATCTGGGCACAGTCGTCATCGTCCTTGCCCCCACAAGAGGTGGCATATTAGCAGGTTGACGGTCCGCCTCCCAGCCGAATTTGGGGCGGGAGGAAAAGCCCGCGAACGCGAAATTCCAAGGGTTGCCCGAAGGGACAATATCGCCGCCCCCGGCTATCGCCTAGGATGACGGCGATGCGCGCCTGGCACGCCGCGGCTTCCTTTTGCACGATGCCGTCCGGTTCGTACGACGGTCAGAATTCAGATTGCTCCAGTTCGGTTCACGATCAACGCGCAGCTGCGCGGATCCAGATGGTGGTCGGTACGACGCCCACCTCGGATCTGCAACGGCCGCTTCAAACGGAGGTGCTGAAATGAAGTCCAGATTTCTCAGATACGGCATGGGAGCGTGGACGGCCACGGCCATGTTCTGGGGCGTGCTCGCCCCGGCGCAGGCCCAGGACGCGCAGAAAAAGCCCAACATCCTGTTCATCGTGTCCGATGACACAGGTTACGGCGATCTCGGCCCCTATGGTGGTGGCGAAGGCCGGGGCATGCCGACCCCCAACATCGACAAGCTGGCGAACGAAGGCATGACCTTCTTCTCCTTCTACGCACAGCCGAGCTGCACGCCCGGACGCGCCGCGATGCAGACCGGACGGATTCCGAACCGCAGCGGCATGACCACGGTGGCCTTCCAGGGCCAGGGTGGCGGGCTTCCGGCGGCGGAATGGACGCTTGCGTCGGTGCTGAAGCGCGGCGGTTATCACACCTACTTCACCGGGAAGTGGCACCTTGGCGAGGCAGACTACGCGCTGCCGAACGCCCAGGGCTATGACGAGATGAGATATGCCGGCCTTTACCATCTCAACGCATACACCTATGCCGATCCGACGTGGTTCCCCGACATGGACCCGGAACTGCGGGCCATGTTCCAGAAAGTGACGAAGGGCGCGCTGTCCGGCAAAGCCGGTGGCGAGGTGAAGGAAGACTTCAAGATCAACGGACAGTACGTCGATACTCCCGTGATTGGCGGCAAGGAAGGCGTGGTCGGCATTCCCTTCTTCGACGGCTACGTCGAGAAGGCGGCACTGGGATTCCTCGATGAAGCCGCCAAGACGCCGGATGAGCCGTTCTTCATCAATGTCAATTTCATGAAGGTGCACCAGCCGAACATGCCGGCCCCGGAGTTCCAGCACAAATCCCTATCGAAGAGCAAGTATGCGGATTCGGTCGTGGAGCTGGACGCCCGAATTGGCCGGATCATGGACAAGCTCCGTGAAACCGGACTCGACAGGAACACGCTGGTTTTCTACACGACGGACA
This sequence comes from Pararhizobium sp. A13, assembly GCF_040126305.1. Classification (NCBI taxonomy): domain Bacteria; kingdom Pseudomonadati; phylum Pseudomonadota; class Alphaproteobacteria; order Hyphomicrobiales; family Rhizobiaceae; genus Pararhizobium; species Pararhizobium sp. A13. Next base: position 41,420 of record NZ_CP149511.1, read on the forward strand.
ATGGTGCCTGGCAGGATGTCTACCCTGACGCCGGATACACGCCATTCCGCGGAACGAAGGGCACCGTGCGTGAAGGCGGCAATCGCGTTCCTGCTATCGCTGTGTGGCCAGGCAAGATCAAACCTGCCTCGAAGAACCACGACATCGTTGGCGGTCTCGACTTGATGGCGACATTCGCCGCGGTCGGTAGTGTGCCGCTTCCCGACAAAGACCGCGAGGACAAGCCGATCATGTTCGACAGTTACGACATGTCGCCCATACTGCTCGGCACTGGCAAGTCAGCGCGCAAGAGCTGGTTCTATTTCACCGAGAACGAGTTGACGCCCGGTGCTGCCCGTGTCGGCAACTATAAGGCCGTGTTCAACCTGCGGGGTGACAACGGACAGGCAACCGGCGGTTTGGCCGTGGACTCGAACCTCGGATGGAAGGGCGCAGAGTCCTACGTGGCGACGGTGCCCCAGGTCTTCGACCTGTGGCAGGATCCGCAGGAGCGCTACGACATCTTCATGAACAGCTACACCGAGCGCACCTGGACTCTGGTGACCATCTCGGCCGCCATCAAGGATCTCATGAAGACCTATGTGCAATATCCGCCGCGGAAGCTGCAAAGCGAATCCTACAGCGGCCCCGTTACCCTTTCGAACTACCAGCGGTTCGAATGGGCGCGGGAGCAATTGGCGAAGGAAGGCGTGACAATTGCGATGCCGACGGGCAACTGAGTATCGCAAGGCGGCCCCAGGCAAAACCGGGGCCGCCGCATCTCCGTGGACGAAGCCGGGCCAACGGCTTCAAGACATTCATCGTGTCGGGTATGCGACCATGGGCCGAGAAGGTCTATGGCGTCCCGCCCGAGCAGGTTATCAGCTCGTCGATCAAGACACGATTCGAGATGCGCGATGGTGAGCCGACCCTGTTCCGCCTGCCACAGGTCAACTTCATCGATGACAAGGCGGGCAAGCCGGCGGGAAACAACGAACATATCGGCCGCCGTCCCATTGCAGCCTTTGGTAACTCCGATGGCGATCTGGCAATGTTGCAGTGGACCACGGTGGCGGGAGGTCTCCGTTTCGGCATGCTTGTCCATCACACCGATGCGGAGCGCGAATACGCCTATGATCGGGACATGGAGTTTGGCCGCCTCGACAATGCGCTTGATGCCGCCGCCGTGAACCAGTGGACCGTTGTGGACATGAAGGCGGATTGGAAGATAGTCTTACGGAATTGAACGACTCGTCCGCAGTTCGCCAGGGAGCGACACGAGTGATCGGTAGTGCGCATGTTCGTTCGATGGCAGGTCTCCTGGCAGCCTTCTGGCTCAGTTGCCTGTTTGTCACCAGTCAGGCTTCTGCGGCCGAGAAAACCCCGGTTCTCATCGACGACCCGTTGATCTCAAGGCATGACGGTTTCGTGGACGAGAAAAGGTGCGCATCCTGCCACACGGATCAGGCGTCCGCATTTGCAAAATCCAACCACGCCAAGGCGATGGCGGTCGCCGACGAAATGACGGTGCTGGGCGATTTAAACAATGTCCGTTTCGAGCATGATGATGTCGAGACGACCTTCTTCAGGCGAGGCAGTGGCTTCCATGTCCGAACCGAAGGACCGGACGGCAAGGCGGCCGACTTCGAGATCAAATATACCTTCGGCTACGAGCCGCTCCAGCAGTACCTCGCCGACATCGGCGGCGGACGGCTGCAAGCCCTCGACGTAGCCTGGGACACGGTCGCCCGCAGGTGGTTCTGGCTTGGCCAGGGCAAGGCGGCGGAGCCTGGCTCCACCTATCACTGGACTGGGCCGTTCTACCGTTGGAACCGGACATGCATCGACTGCCATTCCACGGATCCTCGAGCTAACTTCGAGCCAGCGACGAACGAATACAAATCAACCTATGTCGCGACCAGCATCGGCTGCCAGTCCTGCCACGGCGCTGGAGCGAAGCATGTGGACTGGGCGGAGGCCAGGGGGTCCGGCGTTCCAAGCGCTGTCGAAGTCGATGTGGGTCTGCCAAAGATCGACACTCAAGTCTGCTTCGGCTGCCACTCACGTCGGATGCGGCTTGGCGAAGCGCCGACACCGCAGACGACCTTTCTCGACGCCTTCTCACCAGCGCTTATGTCCCCGGACCTCTATCACAGCGACGGCCAGATCCTCGACGAAGTGTTCGAATGGGGTTCCTTCCAGCAAAGCAAGATGGCAAGGGCGGGCGTCACATGTCTGGACTGCCACAGTCCGCATGAGGGTGCAGTCAAGACGGTCGGCAACGCCTTGTGCACCCAATGCCACGCAGCGACAGCACCGGAACGCTTCGCCAGCGCCGATCCCAGCGGCTCGTTCGATGAACCGTCCCATACCCATCATGCGGTGGGAACGGCCGGGGCCCAATGTGTGAGCTGCCACATGCCCAGGCGCACCTACATGAAGGTTGACCCCCGCCGCGACCATTCGCTTGTCATCCCACGCCCCGATCTGTCGGCGGCCTACGGAACTCCGAACGCCTGCACCGGGTGCCATGAGGATCGGACCGGTTCCTGGGCAGCTGTGAACATGGACAGATGGTACGGCACTGGCTGGCGGCAGCGACCGACGACCGCACATGCGTTCTATGGTGCTGCGCGCAACGATCCGGCTTCGATCGAACTCCTGCGCAAGCTGGTTGCCGAAAAAGGACAGGCAGGCATCGTCAAGGGCAGCGCGATCGTCGCGATGAGCGGCGTGCCAGGCGCGGATGTCGCTTCGGACGTCAGGGCTGCCGCAGCAGACGCCGATCCCCTTGTCCGGCTCGGAGCGGCTGAGGCGGCGCGCAATCTTCCGGCCGAGCAGAGATGGGGGGCGATTGGCAACTTGGCCGGAGACGAAGCGCGGGCGGTGCGCATCGCAGCCGCCACGGCGCTGGGCAGCACATTGCCTGCCAGCCTCTTTGGAGACGACCGCCGGGCCTTCGAGGCGGCGATCGGGGACCTTCGCGCCTACGTCCGGGCCAACGCCGACGTCGCCGAGATTCAGAACAACTACGGGACCTTCCTGTTCCAGCAGCAGCGTCCGTTCGAGGCGGAGGGGTTTTTCCAACAGGCGATCATTCTCGACCCGACCTTTTCAGGTGCCCTCCGCAACTTGGGCGAACTCTACCGGGCAACGGGCCACAATGAAAAGTCCGAACAGGCCTACGCCGATGCGGTGAGCGTGTCGCCAGGGGACGCGGAACTGCGCTATGGTCACGGGCTTTCGCTCGTGCGTCAGAAAACGATGGATGAGGCGATCGGTGAATTCGAGCAGGCAGTGCGTCTGGATCAGAGCAATACCAGGTACAAGACGACGCTCTCGGCAGCGCTCGATGCGGTCGGCAGGACGCCGGAGGCCTTCGAGCTACTCGAAAGAACGATTGCGAGCGGCGGATCGGATGCCGAACTCCTGCGAACGGCAATCGGCTACGGCCTCAAACTCGGGCGTCTGCGGGAATCGCTGAGATTGGCCCAGGCATTGGCCCGTCTGCAACCGGACGACCCACAGATTGCAGACCTGATCAGGCAACTGCGCGAGGCATCCGGCACCAAATGAGGTAACAATGACCAAAACCGGACCCGAGAACCGCCGCGCCTGTTCGCCCCATCCACTCGGTCGTCTGAAGCTCCTGCTCGTCGTGGAGCTGGCCGCGCCGGTCGCGCTGTCAAAGATCAGGATATCTGCGACCACTATTTCCACCATTTGGCCAACATGACGGGACAGACGGGCTTTCCACCGCCATTGCAGGCGCTCGGCTGACTGGCAGAAGCGACTGTCCAGAGGTGGTCGTTCATCCCTCGCCTTAAGGGAAAAGAACCAGCGACCGTAGTTCAAACGCATATCTCACATGCCGAGCCATTGTGGGCACGACGGCCGACCGGCGCTGGATGCCGTCGATGCTCACGTACTGTGGCTGACTTGCGCAGGTTCCCGACGAGATGTTATGCGATGCTGCGAGCACAAATCGGGAACAAATATCGTTTGTCTTCCGCTTTACGCCCCGACGCAGCGCATTTTAGGGTTAGCGGCTGGAATCGACCCGAAGACGACCTTGGCCCGCCGGGTCCCGGATCGCGGATCCCGATATCTGCCACGCGGGCTGTTTGCGCATGTCACATGTCAATAGCCACAGCCGCGTGACCGCGATCCTGGTTCATTGAGGTCGAACCGTCCGCAAGAAACGCCCTATCCGAATCGTTCTTCGGCGCCCTTAACGAAATAATTGACAGTCCAACCAAAACGGCGCTCCGTGGTTCGACGGCGACGGATCTTGGCACTCTGGTTGAGGCCGGCCTTCGCCGTTACGATAGGGAGGATGCAATGCCGACAGTCATTGGCCACCATAACATCACAAAGGGAACGAAGCACTGGCTCGACTCGCCGAAGCGCAAAGAGCTTTTTGGTCCGCTCGGCGTGACCAACATACGAACATTTGTAGATCCACAAAATCCGACTCGGGTGGCCGTTCTTATGGACGTTCCGGACATGGACGCCATGATGAAAGCTATGCAGAGCAAGGAAGCCGCGGATGCGATGGCCTTCGATGGAGTGGTGCCGGAGTCCTTGGTGATCCTGATCGAATCGGAAAGGTGATTGCTCCGCTGGCCATCTGCGTTTAGCGGATCGCGAAGTGGTCTGAGTTCGCTTCTTGCGATGAAGTCCGGCAGGGTACCTGCACAATCGTGTTTATCGTAGCCCCTGCAAGCTCGTCGTCATGAAGTCTATGAAAGTGCGGACTTTAGCGGAAAGATATTTCCGGCTCGGATAGACAGCATATAGCGTATTGGCGAACCCGATCGCGTCTGGAAGCACCGTCTCCAATCGACCTGCCTCGATGTCCTGCTCGGCCATCCATTTCGGTAGAAAGACAAGGCCCATACCCCGCAGAGCTGCCAGCTGCAGAATGGTCTCGTTCTCGCTCAGCATCACGGTACGAAATGTGACTTTGTGCCGTCCATCTGGGCCTTCCAGCGCCATGCTATCACTGAGGTTGACCCCGCTGAAACGAAGCAGCGCGTGACCGTTAAGATCCGCGAGGCCTTTGGGTCGACCTGCTCGTTCCAGATATTCCGGCGATGCCATGAGGTGGAATTCTATATCGGCCAGCGGACGGGCGACGAGGCCCGGATCGAGCCGGTCGGGTGACGTTGCCCGCAGGGCAAGATCGAAACCTTCGTCCACCAGATTCACGATCCGGCCGCTTAGATCCACGTCTAGGCAGACGTCAGGATAGCGCCGGTTATACTCGGCCAGTCGGACCACAAAGCAGATGCTGGCCGCCCAAACCGGTGCACTCAGTTTCAGGATTCCGCGGGGCGCCACCGTAACATTGCCGATGGCCGCTTCCACCTCGTCCAGCCCTTCGAGCATTTGCTTGGCCTGGTTGAAATAAAGCCGTCCGGTTTCCGTCAGGCTGACGTGGCGGCTGGTCCGGTTGAGCAGCCGGGTGCCCAGCCGGTTCTCAAGCTGCATCACATGTTTGCTCGCCATCGCCGGCGAAATGCCGAGGCGGTCGGCGGCAGCAGTGAAGCTCTTCAGTTCTGACACGGTGCAGAACAGCCGCAGGCTCATCAGTGTATCCATCGATCATCAACATTCGAGAAATGGTTCTTCAATATCGAATACATTGATCAATGAGTGAGAAAAAATCAAACTCCTTTGCAACAGGTGCCCAACGGGCGCCGCGCCTGTCGCGGCAAACTTGCGAAGGACAGACCCGATGACAGATTCTCGACTCCCGACCTATTTCATCAGCCATGGCGGCGGACCCTGGCCTTACATGACCGGGGAGTTCCGCCGCAATTTCGACGTGCTCGAGAAGTCGCTGCTCGACATGCGCGCCGAACTCGGCAGCACGCCAAAGGCGGTCCTTGTGGTCTCGGGCCACTGGGAAGAGGAGGGTCTTGCAATCTCGTCGGGCGCCAAGCCGGGCATGGTCTACGACTATCACGGCTTTCCGGAATACCTCTATCACATCACCTACAATGCGCCCGGGGCACCGGCGCTTGCGAAACGCGTACGGCAGCTGCTGCGTGCAAGCGGCATCGAAGCGGCACTCGATCCAACACGCGGTTACGATCACGGCACCTTCAGTGTCATGAAGCCGCTCTATCCTGATGAGGACATTCCTGTGGTCCAGCTTTCGCTGGATATTGGTTACGATCCGGCGCTGCATATCAAGGTCGGTCGCGCGCTCGCGCCTCTGCGCGAGGAGGGCATTCTCATCATTGGCAGTGGCCTCAGCTATCACAACCTGTCCGCCATGCGCGGCACGGGTGGATACGAGCCGTCCCGACGCTTCGACGCCTGGCTCCAGGAGACTTTGATCCATTCTCCTCCCGAGAAGCGGATCGAACGACTCATCGAATGGGAGCGGGCGCCCGCGGCCCGCGCGGCGCATCCCCGTGAAGACCACCTGCTCCCCTTGATGGTGGTGGGGGCGGCCGAGGACGAACCGGGCGCCGTCACCTATCACCAGAAAGACTTCGCCGGCGGGCTTACCGCATCGAGCTTCCGCTTCGGTGACGTTCCCACAATCAACTGACGCAACGGAGACGTACAATGACTGATAACACATTCAAGCCGATCGTTTACCTCAAGGAAAACTGCCCCTTCTGCTTCAAGGTCCGTCTGTTCCTCCTGGAATCGGGATTGGCCTCGGAAGTTGAAACCCGCGACTTCGTTCCAGGCACCGAACAGGAAGAGGCAATCCAGTCGGAGCTTTCCCCGCATTTCGAGAAAGTGTCGTTCCCGACCGCGCAACTCGAACCCGGCCGCTACGTCGCCGAATCCGATGACATCGTTGCATTCTTTGCACCCAAGGCAGGCCGCGATCCGGCCGGCATGACGGTCTACCGGAACTATGTAAATGGCGTCTTCTCCATGGCGATGAAGCTCTGGAAGGAAAACCAGGAACTGAAGAAGGCCGCTTCCGCCGCCTGAACGCCCTCCATTTCTCCCTTCTAACAGGAATTCCCCATGCAAAATATCGCTTCCCTTTCGACCAACCCGCCTGCGGGAAAATTTCTGCGGATCAGCCTCTGGATCGCCCAAGGGTTGATGTTCGCCGCTTTTCTCCTGTTCGGCTTCCAAAAACTTTTCATGCCGCCCGAAGCCCTGGCCGCCATGTGGCAAACCACGTGGCCCGTCGAATATCCCAATCTCTTGCGTATCATGGGCGTTGTCGATACGGCAGGTGGTCTTGGCATCCTCTTGCCCGCCCTCACCCGCATTCAGCCGCGCCTGGGCGTTTTGGCCGCGCTTGGCTGCACCGTGCTGCAACTCTCAGCCATTATCTTCCATGCCACGCGCGGTGAATTCGCAGCTCTCCCGCTCAACGTCATCCTGCTCGCCTTCGTGGCCTTCATCCTCTGGGGACGCGGTAAAAGAGCGCCAGTCCTGCCGCGTATGTGACAGATGAACAAGGTCTGCCACATCGAGCAGGATCAGATCACAGACAGAGTGCTCGACAAGGCTCGTCGCCCGCGATGGCCTAAGACGGCGGTTCGTCATACTGGAGAGAGAAGATCGATATTAAGATTGTCGAGTTGGACATTCGCATAGCGGATGAGGACCTTGTCGAGGCCCCGGCCATGCGCGGCCCGCCAATCACGTCCTTGTTGGCGATCGTCGTGCCGGTCAGCGCCTGGTAAAAGCGAATGGCGGCGTCAAGGTCGGATACGACGATCCCGACATGGTTGGCGCGCGCAAGGCCGATCGTGGCCGATGGAATGTTTTGGCTCATGATTATCCCCTCTTCTGTCCCGCATCGGCGCCAGACGTCTTCCGGCGCCGGCCGACCACGCTACGGCATCCCAGACCGGACGAGCGCCGGCCATGCCGCGATACGCGCTCTGATCGAGAAAAGAATGCAGGTCGATCTGGTTGGTAACGGTTGTGAAGATGCAGGCCAAACCTGTAGCTTAACCCCCGAACGATGCGTTACGCATCGGAGCGATCGCCTAAATATTCAGAATTTCCGGGGGCGACTTGAACGGATTGAGGATTCGAACACCACGCCCCGTGAAATCGGAGACGTTCCGCGTCACAATCATCAGGCCGTAGACGCGTGCGGTCGCGGCGAGTGCAACGTCCCATCGGTCCTTGTTCTTGTTTCCGAGAAGGCGCGTCCATTCTGCGACAACCGGCCCGTCAATCGGGATGATGCGATCAGAAAACGATTTTTCGAGCATCTCGATACCGTCCAGGATCCTCCGAGCGCGTTCCGGTTCACGCTTCATCAATACTTCGGCTCCGCGACGCTTTTCGAACAACGTCGCGACACTCAGCCGAAGGTCCGTGTCATCGACCGTCTTGATCCATTGATGCACGTTCTTGTGCCCACCGTGCTTGAGTTCACGGAGAACATTTTCATCAAGCAGCTAAAGCGTCACGGAATGGCCCTTGGTCCGACTTCACCAGGGTCACCGTCGTCATCGAAAACACCAGCATCAGCCAAAGCGGCCAAAGTGGTCTTCAGGCTCTTCGTTGGATAGGGACGCCCCCGCTTCGGGTAAGCCTTGGCATACTCGACTGCAGCGTCGACCTGATCCCGCGTCATGGACGGAAAATCAATGAGGACCGCATCAATGCCCCCGTCCCGCGTCAAAGCTGCGATTAAGTGCGCCGAAATCGTCGTTCCGCGAACAACCGCCTCACCTCGATCACCCTTGCTATCAATCCTGCCTCTGACGGCCTCAAGTCTCGCCATTCGGTCTCTAAGATCGGTGTCGATTTGCGCAAGATCCAGTTCAAGCCTACCGAGCTGGAGTTTGTGGGCATCAGTGGGCAATTTGCGCAAGGCACCGTAAAGCCGGCGCCGCCCCGCTGGCGTCAGGTCCTTGTCGAGCTCATCGGCAAGCCGCAGAAAGCGCAGTTCGGCCGGGCCAAGGAGCCTTTGAACCATGTTCCCCACCTTCTTTTGCCGGGCGTGAATGACACCTGTGTCAACCGCCTTGTTGAGCATCGCCGGAGTTCTGCCCAGGACATACCCTGCTTCGCTCAGCGTGAAATTCTGGATTTGAGACAAGCACCACTCCCTTCATCAATCCATCCCAATATAGGGATGAATTAGAGACTGCGCAAGGCGGTAAGGACAGCGGTAGGATTCGAGCCGAGACCCGCTGCGGCTACCTATGATGCGACAGAGCACTACTTTCGCGCCGTCATGGCAATCGCCTTGAACGCCGCAATGACTTTAGCGCTTCCTGCATCGATGCTCGGTGGGTCTCAGACTTTGACGGCCACCGTTCCCTGTCCAGGACCAGCGGCCGCCGTTGCGGGGAGCGCGGCAACCATCAAGGACAGAGCAATCATACCAAGAAGAATACGTGGGTGGGCCATGGTTCTTACCTCAGTTCAGGGGATTGACGTGGATCTCGGAAACGATCGGGACAAAGACTTTCGTGTAGAAGGCGTCCCCGATCGGCCCCAGCGAGACCGAGTATTCACCGCGGTGACGACCCGCAACTTGAGCGGCTGCGCAAAATCCAGCCAACTCCGCAACTGACTAGGAGGAATAACTATTTCAAGCCAAAGCGGGTGCCATCGTATTGGCGACCCAATGTCAGTATGCTGGCTATTCCCGTCATTCAATAGGTCCCTGTACGCGGGCATATCGCGTCAAAGCTGGGCTATCGTGATGGAGCAACGATCGTCGTCGGCAGCACCTGGCGTGAATTGGCCCGATGCGTTACATCGGCCCCTCAGGCTGACGACGCATACATCGCGCGACGCTCGAGCTCGCGTGATTGAGAACGAGGTCCAATGGCGAAGGCAACCTATCCTGGAGAATAGGTTTTCCCCCTCGAAAGTTTTTGATATTTGCCTTGCATCACGCAACGCGCGAATAGCCAAAAGCACGGCGAACGCGACATTGGGGGATGTCATGGGTAGTAGGACTGACAACGTCGGCCACCATAGGCGGATGCTCAATGATCCCGCGATTGTTGTCGGGATCGCACATAAGCAGCGCCAGTCAACGAGCGCGCAACCATGAGTTTGCCTTGCTCCAGCGATCCTCTCGCGAGCCCGTCGGCTGAGACAATTGGTGCGGGCCGGGACGAAACGAAGGCCGCCGATCAGAACCCTGCTAACGAGATGTCACGTGTTCTCAGAACTGCGCCAATTCATCTTGCGGCGGACCCCTCAGGCGGTGCAATCGCCCACTGGAATCACGGCCCCTTGCATGATGTCGTCGAGCCCATGACCGACCACGTCATCATGGCTTACAACGGCGCAATACAGCGCATGGAACGGCGGTCCGGAAGATCGATCGTGAGCGGAACGTTTCGTCGCGGGGTTGTGATCATCATCCCGGCTGGATCAAGCTCCCGATGGGATATTCCAAAACCGGTTGATGTCGTTCAGCTCTATCTTCCACGCACGACACTAACGCGCATTGCCGACGAAACCGATACTTTCACGCCGACCGATCTCTTGGAGCGAACGGCGCATCCAGACCTCATTACATCCCGATTGCTCCTGAGCGCAGCCGATGTCCTGGAAGGCAATACGGCACTGGATACACTGTTCAGGCAGCAGTTGACTGACCTTCTGGCCACGCGCCTGCTGGCTGCGCACACTGGCAAGGCACCGAGCTATCAGCCGGCGCTCGGCGGCCTCGCGCCGAGCGTGCTGCGCCGGGCCATCGAGCGATTGCGGTCGGACGCAGACGCGGACGTCTCCCTAGGGGGCCTCGCGGCCGATTCCGGGCTGTCGCGTTTTCATTTCTGTCGCGCTTTCAAGGAAAGCACGGGGCTTTCGCCTCACAACTGGCTGCGTCAATATCGGCTCGAGCAGGCCATAAACATGCTACGTGATCCTCAAAATTCGATCGCGTTGGTCGCAGCCTCCCTCGGTTATGCCTCGCAAACAGCATTTGCAGCTGCATTCCGAAAATTGACCGGTGAAACACCGACTGATTGGCGGCGCCGCCACGGCTGACCGTAATCTCCTTTCGCCCTCGCCTCAGATTCCGGACTGTCGCGTTCTTCGCTTCCACGCCATCGGCTCGAGCACGCGACGACCATGTCGCGCAATCCCCCTACTATGGCGTTGGACGCAGCGTCACTTGACTGCGCCTCGCAAACAGCCTTGGCCGCCACATTTCGAACGCTGACCGGTAAAACGCCGGGCGATGAACTGCGGCGCACCGCTAAACCGCAATTGCTCTGCAATGGCGCCAATCCCTCTGGCGCAGCCGTAGACTTGTTTCGCTAAACCACCATTGCGCCCGTACCAATGGATCCTGCGGAGACAATGGATGGTCTGGGACACCGATTACGGGTCAATCGCAACGAAGCAACCCGTAGCAGCTTGCATACCCGATTTTAGCAACTGTCCGTCCGGTTCGATGACGGGCGCCGAAACAAATATTCTACAAAGGACCAGCACAATGACCTCCATTACAACCAGCGACGGTGTTCAGCTTTTTTACAAGGACTGGGGACCGAAGTCCGCTCAGCCGATCGTCTTTCACCATGGCTGGCCCCTCAGCTCCGACGATTGGGATAATCAAATGCTCTTCTTCCTCGGCAAAGGCTTTCGAGTGATCGCTCATGATCGCCGCGGCCACGGCCGATCGAGCCAGGTGAACGACGGTCATGACATGGATCACTACGCCTCCGATGTTGCGGCAATGATCGACTACCTCGATCTTCGCAACGCGATCCATGTCGGCCACTCTACCGGGGGCGGCGAAGCTGCGCGGTATGTCGCGGGCTACGGCAACGGTCGCGTTGCCAAACTGATCCTGATTGCGGCCGTGCCGCCTTTGATGTTGAAGACCGCCGCCAATCCCGGCGGCTTGCCGATCGAGGTATTCGACGAATTGCGCAGGCAGCTGGCAGCCAACCGTTCGCAGTTCTATCGCGATTTTCCGAGCGGCCCGTTCTACGGCTACAACCGCCCGGGTGCCGAGCCCTCGCAGGCGGTCATCTCAAATTGGTGGCGTCAGGGCATGATGGGCGGCGCAAAAGCGCACTACGACGGCATCACGGCATTCTCGGAGACGGATTTCACCGAGGACCTGAAGAGCATCACCGTGCCGACGCTGGTGTTGCATGGCGATGACGATCAGATCGTTCCCATCGGTGCCGCCGCTCCATTGTCGGCGAAGCTCCTGCAGGCCGGCAAGCTGAAGATCTACGAGAAACTGCCGCATGGGCTGTGTACGACCCATGCAGATGTCGTCAATGCCGACATGCTGGCCTTCATCACCGCCTAAGCACATCGCTTCACCCAATCCGCGCGCCATCGTTACCGACCATCTCGCCGCCCATCGAGTGCAGCAACGGTGACGCGCGGCCCTTTGAAACTACAAACCACGGAGTGAATAACATGAGACTTGTGATTGTTGGTGCCGGGTTCGCCGGCATGTACGCCGCACTTTCCGCAGCCCGCCTGCGCGATATCGAAGGCGTTTCGCCCGAAGAGCTCGAAATCGCGCTGGTGTCCCCAGAACCGACGCTCGTCATCCGCCCCCGGCTTTACGAGCCGAAGCCCGAGACCCTGACGGCACCTCTGCAGGATGTATTTGACGCCGTCGATGTCGCCTACGTGCAGGGCAGCGTCGAAGCGATCGACCCGAAGGCCTGCACCGTAGACGTCGTCAATGCGAAGGGCGAACGAAAGTCCCTTCAGTATCATCGCCTGGTGCTCGCCACCGGCAGCCGGCTGTTCCGCCCGAATATTCCCGGCCTTGCCGAATACGCCTTCAGCATCGATAACATCGATGACGCCATTGCCCTCGATCGCCACCTCCACGAGCTTGCGAAGATGCCGGCTTCGGCCGCGCGCGACACCATCGTTGTTGCCGGCGCCGGTTTCACAGGGATCGAGGCGGCGACCGAAATGCCGTCGCGGCTGCGGACCCTGTTCGACAAAACCGTCAATCCCCGTGTCATTATCATCGATCGCAGCAGCGCGGTCGCCCCCGACATGGGCGAAGGTCCTCGCCCGATCATCGAGGAAGCGCTGCGCAATCTCGGCGTGGAAACGCGGCTCAACGCCGGGGTTTCATCACTCGATAAGTCCGGCGTTACGCTGAGTACCGGCGAGCATATCGAAACCATGACCGTGATCTGGGCGGCAGGCATGCGGGCCAGTCCCCTGACCACCAAAATTCCCGGTGAGCGTGACAAGTTCGACCGGCTGCTGGTCGACGGCTGCCTGCGCGTACCGTCCGTGCCCGGCGTTTTCGCCACCGGGGATGCGGCGCGCGCCGCGTGCGACGACTGCGGCAACTACGCACTGATGTCGTGCCAGCACGCCACACGCATGGGCGCCTTCGCGGGCAACAATGCCGCCGCCGAACTGTTGGGTGTGCCGACACGGCAATATCATCAGGAAGCCTATGTCACCTGCCTTGACCTCGGCGACGCCGGAGCCCTCTTCACCCGAGGCTGGGAGCGCAAGGTAGAGATGGTCGGCGAGAAAGCGAAGGCGACCAAGCAGGAGATCAACACCGTTTGGATCTATCCGCCGAAGCCCGAGCGCGCCGCTGCGCTGGCCTCAGCTGATCCGGAGCATGTTACAAACCTCTGATTGCATCACAAGATGAGGCTGCGCTCTGTATAGGAGCGCAGCTTGCCATATTCGGGCGTGTTTCTGACGCAACTCATCTTTCATCGATCATTTCTTCCCGAGCGCTTTCGGCTCGTAAACGATCTTTGAAGGTGTGCCGCAAGGAGCAGACCGCCTGGTTCCCACCTGGGGACCGTTATCGTCTCCGTATTTGCTCAAAACAAGCTTTCCACCGTCCCGGTATCGGGAAAGTCCACCGCGTTTTCTGTAAACCAGTTGAGGCCGAAGCCCCCATGACTCCATCATGGTCGGAGAGATATGATTCAGAAAGCGGCAAGAGAACTCTATGCTATCAGCGCGAAGCTGACTGGTGACCTCGGAACCGAGCAGTTCGCTGCCGCTGCCAGGCAGATCGATGCGCGCGCTCGCGCATCCCTTGAACCGGATGGCTTTCGCCCTGATGTCGCCGCTTGACGGCATAGCAATGAATGGATTCGCACATTTTGGCTCAGCTTTGATCGCAGAATTTAATGGCGCCATCTTTTCAGTCGAATGGAAGGCGGCACCGTGGTCCAAATTCGTCACAGTAGCGACACGACTACGAACGCAATCCGAGCTGCGGTACAGCGATGTTAAGCTTCAGCCGCGGAGCTGAGTCAGTGCTGCGTAGCGCAAGCGGGCGACGATTGCGGACCTCAAGCTCGGGCCGAAGTAGCCCTCGTGTTCCTGCCCCCTACAGTCCTGACATCAACTTTACCGAAATGCCTTCGTCAAGCTGAAAGCCTTGCTACCGAGACCCGAGCGCTCCATCAGCGCCTTCTGGGGCACCGGTCGGGCGACCGTCGACCTCTTCTCACCGACCTAGATTCGCAGATGACTTCAGAGCGGCAGGATATGTTTCCGCTTCGAGCGAAAACACTCTAGACTGAGCGGGAGGAGAGCGCCTCATTACTCACAGCGGGATATTCGTCGGCGGCCGATGTTGGGCCGAAAACGAGGCTTTCGGCCGGCATGGCCAGCGAAAGACCGCTTGCTCTGCATTGGTCATGGAGGAGGTCGACGATCTCGTTCTTAGCGGACGGTCGAATGGCGACGCTGTCGACGCGGAACTGCAACTCGACTTCGATTGCGATCGCGTCGATGGCTTTGATGGCAACGACCGGCGGTGGATTCTTGACGATTCGGGCACTGGCTTGCAGCACGGACCGCATGGCTTCCTCGACAAGACGTGGCCTTTGCGTAGCGGCGATGCGCACACGCAACGCGATCTGGTGGGTCTCGTCAGGGCGGCTGAGATTTGTCACACCTTGCTTTGCCAGGATGCTGTTCGGGAGCACGACGACATTGTGCGTAGCGGTCAGCAGGTTGGTGGAGCGCCAGTTGGTTTCGATAACGCGGCCCTCAGTGCCGTCGCTCAACTCGACCCAGTCGCCTATTGCATAGGCCCTGCCCAGCGTTAGGGCGATGCCGGAAAAGACATCGCCGAGCGTATTCTGCAAGGCGAGGCCGAAGATGATGGCGATGACGCCCGATGTCGCAACCAAGGTGCCGATCGGCATACCGAAGACGAAACCGATGACCGAAAGCGCCACGCCGAGATAGATGACGGCAATGGCAATATCCTGGATGAGGTGTGCATTCCGAGACTTGTGGTTAAGCCTGACATAGATGTGGATGAAGCCAATGATCGTCCACGCAAGATGGGTCCACCACAGGATCCTAGCCGATTTGGAGAGTAGCGCGACAAAACCCTGCGCGTAGATTCCATCGGGCTGGTGCGGCGCGATGCTTGCCATAAAGAGCACGAGGCTCATGCCGGAAAAGAAAAGGATCTGGACGATCAGGCGAGCTGTCGGACGGTTTCCGCCCTGAATGTGCCACACGACGATACCGGTAATTCCCAGAATGTTGATCAGGACGATCGGCAGGAAGTTGTCATCATCAAGCATAGCTGGGTTCACCGATTATGGTTGCGTCAAAGAACTGCCGGACACGCCATCGTGTGCCCGGCCAGATCGCCTATTTCTTGATCGGGAAGGTCAGTTCCTGCTCAGCGGTATCGACCACGAAGACAGCGAGCAGCTTTGCCGGCTTAGTCTTGCTGGCGTTTTCGCTGACACCGTGGCGATCGCCCGGCAATTCCGAAAAGCTCTCACCAGCGCTATAGACAGTGACGGGGCCATCGTTGACCTGACTGCGGATCGCGCCTTCGAGAACGGTCGCGTATATGAAGGCGGACGCTGGATGTGTATGGCCCTCCGAGAAACCGCCCGGAACATATTCGACGAGAACGCCCTTCATGCTCTTGCCGGGTACGTTCGGCAGTTTGTGGTCATAGACCAGGGTAACCTTTGCGCCCTCCCCGCCACCGGGCGCATCATGCGCAAGAGCCGAACCTGACAGGAGAGCCGTCAACGCAACGGCAAAAGCCAATGACTTGATCATGTTTATCGTCCTTTCATGACTTGGATTAGATCGTGTGTTTTCTATAACGTATTGTTTTTTATGCATCTTTTCGATGTCTGGCGTAGTCATCAAATTGTAAATGCTATAGGCGCATGGGCCGGGTATTAGGCGGCCAATGCGCGGGTCGCTATTTTCTGGGCGTTGTCGCGAACCAATCATCGAAACCGATGCGGCCGATGCGAGGATGATTGTCGGAGACGAGTGAACCGTCTTCCAGTTTGGTGCCGAAATAGCGGGCATCCGGATCTGCGACAACGGTGCGGGAATCTCCGATCGCCTTGAGGTAGCGCGCGGCGAAATCGCAGAGACGCTCGCGCTCGGGGCCGCAAATTTCGATAATGCCGTTAGCCGGCGCGGCAAGCGCCGCGTCCGTCACGAAATCTGCGACGTCGTCGGACGCGATCGGCTGCAGGGAACCAGTCGACAAACGGGCCGTGTCGCCAACCGTGCCCTCCTGGGCGATGCCGCCGAGAAATTCCATGAATTGTGTGGAACGCACAATGGTATAGGGAATGCCTGCTTCCCGGATGATCTTTTCCTGGGCTACCTTGGCTCGAAGATAGCCGCTATCGGGCAACCGATCCGTGCCGACAATGGAAAGCGCGAGGTGGTGTTTCACGCCGGCCTCGATTTCCGCTGCCATCAGGTTCTTGCCCGCCGTCTGAAAGAATTCAAGCACGGCCCTATCCTCGAAGGATGGCGAGTTCGCGAGGTCGATCACCACCTCGGTATTCTTCAGTGCTTCCGCCAAGCCCTCCCCCGTAAGGGTATTAACACCGGTTTTCGGGGCAGCGGCAATGACCTCATGCCCTTTCTTGCGCAGGCGCTCTGCAGTCTTTGAACCGATCAGGCCGGTTCCGCCGATAATCACGATTTTCATAAGACGCTCCATTTGCTGCGCGCCCATGCGGTGCGCGTGGTTCAATAGGTGGATAGGTGAAGGCCTGGTTGACGCTCGGGATCGAAGGCCGAGATGGACACGGCCTTCAAGGGTACACGCTCTGGTTCGGCCTTAATTCAACAAGCGGTCAGTAGTCCCAGAAGACCGGCACCCAACGAAAGGCGTCGCCGTCGACCGCGACATGGCCAACGGAAGGAAACGGCATATGAGTTGCCACCAGCAGTTCGCCGGTCGCTGCAAGCTCCCGCAAAAGCCGGACCCGAACGCGGGCAGCCTCCTCGGGGTCATGTTCGAAACCGTTGTGCCAGTCGGGGTGGTCGAACCCGACCGCGAACACGGCGTCTCCGGCGAACATCAGACGGTCGTTGCCTGAGGCCACGCGGACCACGCTGTGCCCGGGGGTGTGGCCGCCGGTACGAGAGACGACCACGCCCGGTGCCACTTCATGCTCATCCTCGAACAGCCGCAGCTGGCTCTGGTAATCTTTGCTGAACCGCTTGGCGGCCGCCCGAAGCGCGTCCGGGAAGCCCGCCGGCATCGAGACGTGGGAGAAATCGGGCGACTCCCAGAATTTGACCTCGGCAGCGGCCACATGGATCCGCAGGTCTGGATTCAGCCGTTCCTTCACGCCGTCGACGAGCAGCCCGCCAACGTGGTCCATGTGCATGTGGGTAAGCACCACGTCGGTCACGGATGCAAGATCGATGCCGGCGGCCTCCAGTCGCTTCATCAACTGCCCGGCCCGCGGCAAGTTCAAGTCCGGATCCAGTCCCAGCCCAGCGTCGATAAGGATGGTCTGCCCGCCGCTACGCACCACGACCACGTTCAGTGCCCAGTCGAAGGCGTCCGGCGGCAGGAACATGTCGCCCAGCCAAGCGGCCCGGGCGGCCGGCTCGGCGTTGTGTCCCAGCATCGCGGTTGGGAGCGGTAGCACCCCATCGCTGATCACCAGCACGTCAATCTCGCCGATCCGCACCGCGTAGCGCGACGGAACCAGCTCTTCGGGTACCGGTCTACCGGGATGTGAGGTGTCGTCCAGTTTCATGCTCGCCTCCTGAGTGTTATTGATCATCTGGTTCATCTTTGAAAACTCCTGCGTTCTATCCTGGTGCTAATCCTGGGTTGCTTACGCTTCCTGGACGGGAAGCGCGGTCAATGCGGGTGAAGTCTTTAGCGATCGGCGACACACTCACTGCTGGCGTGTCCTCTAATGATCTATCGAAACTGATCTGCGGCTGCGCCAGAACGATTGCTGCCGCTACAGAGCAATTGCTGCTGACGCATGCGCATGCGGCAATCGCCCGGAGTTTCGCCGGTTTGTTGGATGCAGCCGCAAGAGAAACGTCCGGCAATGATCCTCAAGGACATCCTGACCTTCGGGACCGTCCTTTACGTGGTTCTCGACTGCTTCGACCTTAGGGTCGCCATCCCCTACAGGCCGGCACTCGATATCGGGTCGCGGAACATCATCGTGAACGCCATCGCCCCATCTGAGATAGCAAAGAGACGTCACTCGTCTGGCAAGCTGGTGCTGCGGCCTTTCCAATAGCCTTCGCGATCAACATCTCGGGGCCGTTGATTGAGGCTCGGCGCCCTTTCCCAAGTGGGCGGAACGGTGCCAAAACATGGATTTCCACAAGTTGCGGCGTCGCAGTGGCCAGACTAGGGTGCGACGCGGGACCGCCAGCGCCAATGTCGAGATTAAATCGCTCGAAACGCTGGCGATCTCAGGTTTTATTTGTTCTGTAGGAGCAGCCGATGATGCCCGTCAGGCCGTATCGCCCCCACCCTCGGCATCTGGGTCTTTTTATCGTAGTCTACGTTCTGGGCTGCGGTTTCGCTCAGGCTCTCGCAATCGTTCCCGGAACCGGTATTTCCATTTGGGCTCCGAGCGGGCTTTTCATTGCCACGCTCGTTCTTGTTCCGAGGCAGAGCTGGCCATGGTGGGTGCTAGCGGGATGTTTCGCCGAGCTGCTCAGCAATGTCCTGTGGTTCCACAGCCCTTTGCCTGCCGCCTTCCTGATATATGTCGGCAACGCCCTCGAGGCGGTGGTCGGTGCCTTGCTGGTCAACTGGACCTTGAAGCGATCGATCCGATTGGAAACCTTGCAGGAGGTTCTCGCTTTCGTCGTGCTGTGTGCGGGAGTTGCACCGGGCCACTACGAAATCGCAGATCAGGGCAGCGCCCAGGGCATCAGCAGTTTCTTCCGCAAGCCCTTCGATGCCCCTGCCCTGCTCATCGCCATAAGCGAGGCTTGTGAAAATCGAGATGGAGGGTGACATGAGAATTAATCAGTCGGTCGGAAAATCAGCCCCCCTGGGATGGGGCCTGGCGCGCGGAAGCTATCGTCGTCAAGCGCAATCTTGAACGTTTAGGGACGCTGACGCATCGCGAGCGCGAGATCCTACGCGAGGTGGTGACGCGCGGACGCCTCAATAAACAGATCGCTTTCGACCTCAGCATCAGCGAAGTCACGGTCAAGCTGCACCGTGCCAATGTCATGCGCAAGATGGAGGTCCGTTCCATCGGCGATCTGATCAGGGCATGGGAGAGCTTACCTCCGACGATGCGCGAGACCGGCGGAGATGGATTCTGACCAACCCCAACATCAGGTGCTCAGATGGCCTCGAGGGCTTTTGCCTCGCGGGCGATGAAATCGCAGACCAGTTTTACGCGCAACGGCACGGTGCGGCCAAAGGCGTGCAGTGCATTAAAGGGAGTGCTGGGGAACGCAAACCCCGCCGCGAGTGTAACAAGCGTGCCGCCTTCCAGATCTTTCGCGACCAGACATCGCAGAAGATAGGCCGCTCCCAGCCCACTGAGCGCAGCCTGAATGAGTGCGGCCCCTGAGTCGCAATCGACGCGCCCCAAGGGAACGAAGCTCGTCCCGTCCGGCAGGCTCAGAGGCTGCGTTATGCCACCCAGTGCATACCGGGCGAAGGGCAGAGCCGCCAGCGCTTCGGCAGTTGCGGGATTGCCCCAGGTCTTCAGAAAGGTCGGAGACCCGACGATCGTCATCGGCAGGTGGGCCAGGTGACGAACCATGAGGTCCCCCGGCGCGGGATTTCCAACGCGCAGCGCAACGTCGTAGTCCTCCCTGATCAGATCGACGAACCGATCCGCAAGTCCGACTTCGAGATGCAGATTCGGATAGTCGGCTGCAAAGCTTCCGAAGAGGCGCGGCAGCAGTAGAGGGGCCATTTCGGTAGGCATACTGATGCGCAAGCGACCCGAGGGGGCAACGTCGGACCTGATCGCCTCTTCACTTGCATCCAGGTCCCGCAACAGCGGCGCAACGCGGTCGAAGAAAACTTGCCCGTCCTGGGTAAGCATCAGGGCGCGCGTGGAGCGCAGGAACAGCCGGGCGCCAATCTTCTTTTCCAGCCGCGCCACGCTCTTCGACACCGCTGACGGTGTCGTCCCCAGATCGCGGGCCGCGGCGCTGAACGATCCGGCCTCTACCGTCCGCACAAAAGCCATCAATCCGGGCATCTCGTTGAGCAGGTTCGGCATTTGCACCTCCGCGGCACAGATCATGTGCCCGCCCATGATCTAATGACACAGGGTGGCAGCGTTTATCTAATTTCTCGTTGAAAGGAGATAAACAATGCAACACCTCAAAGACAAGGTCGCCGTCATCACCGGCGGCAATAGCGGCATCGGCAAGGCAACTGCTCGGCTGTTCGCGGAAGAAGGAGCGCAGGTCATCATTTCCGGGCGCCGGCAGGATATGGTCGACAGCGCCGTGCAAGAAATCGGTCCGTCGGCCATCGGCTTCGTGGGCGATGCCGCCGACCTAGAAGATCATCGCAGGCTGGCGGACACCGTGAAGAGCCGGTTCGGCGGGCTCGACATCTACATGGCCAATGCCGGGATCATCAATCTCACCACCTCCGCCGAGGCGACTCCGGCAGACTATGACCGGCACTTCGCAATCAATACGCGCGGCGTGTTCTTCGGCGTGCAGACGATCGCCCCTCTGATCCGCGACGGCGGAAACATCATCGTTACGAGCTCGCTCGCGGCCACGAAGATCCTCCCGGATCATACCGTCTATGCCGGTTCAAAGGCGGCAACCGCCGCCTTTGCGAAAAACTGGGCGATCGAATTCAAGTCGCGGCGGATCCGCGTCAACATCCTGAGCCCGGGACCGGTCGAGACCGAAATCCTCGCCAAGCTGGGCGTATCGGAGGCCGAGCGGCCGGCATTCGAAGATTACATGGCTTCCCTGATCCCCGCAGGCCGTCTCGGCCGACCGGAAGAGTTGGCGCGCGCCGCACTCTTCCTCGCCTCCGATGCAGGAAGCTTTGTCAACGGGATCGAGCTTCATGTCGATGGCGGCATGACCCTAGCTTAAAAGGATGGGAAATGAAGCTCGTAACTCGAGATCGTAGAAATCTACATTCGATTTGTGGCTCGCGAACTCCGACAGTTGCTCATGCCACCTAGCGGTCGCTGCGACCGGAATGCTCGTCATGACGACGAAACGATGGCCGGTCGCAGCTTCAGCCTTGGGAGGCTTTTGGTTTTGGTCCGCCGCATGCCGGACGCCGGCCTCTCTACCGACGGGGTGGGCCGGTGTCGACACACGATTAAGTGAATCGCTCGGACGTCGTTTCGATCTTGACCGACCAAGTCTGCTGTCCAAAGCCGTTCGAGAAGAGGCGCTACGCGCGCGCGCATGGTCATCCTTCCTGAAAGCGCGTTGGGTTTCTGGACCGGTTGCGCGGTTTTGGCGCAACAAAGTTCAAGTTCTGGACATCACCGTTGTGGCGGGCTCCGCAGTCCTAGATTCGGCGGGATATGACAATGGTCTCGTCGCGATTGATCGCACGGATGGCAGAATCCTATATTCCGAACGAATGCCTGTACCGGTATCGATGTGGCAGCCATGGCTTCAGCTGTCTGGGCAAGTCGGTGGCGCTCGTGCTCACTTATTGGGGTCGGAACAACTGCTCGAAATCATACGGTAAACGTGAACGAATGATGAATTTCAGGCTGCTTGCGCTATTGCCGTTAAAGTTCGAAGCGGTCTGAAGCCGCTGTCGGCGAAGCTTGGCGGTTCGTCCCATGTGTAGATGCCTGTCAAATTGATCCGGTTCAAGTCGGCACGACATGCCAGCGCTTCGTCCCCATCTTTGGCTCGATCGCCAACCTCCTCCATCTTCGCCGCAACCCGACGAGCACTGCTGAACATCGCAAACTGCGAAACGCCGCCATGAACACGTGGCGCGAAATAGCCCGACGGATGTTATTCCGTCGACGGTGAACCTGACGATCTATTCCGGCGGCGCAGATGATTTTGTGTCCACCCCCCTGCAGGAGATCATCGAAGAAGTCGAGGTAGGCCGATTCAAGCCGCCCATCGGCAAGGTGTTCGGAATCGATTCGACCACGGCATAATCCCGCCCCATGGTGGCCATGCTGTGCCCATGCCACCCATGGCCGAGGCGACGACTTCTCCTTCGGCGAACTCATCCCCTGGAGCTTCAACGACTGTGCCGACGGCCTCGATGCCCAGGATTCGCGGGAAGGTGACACTCGGAGAATGGCCCTGCCGCGTGAAAAGTTCAGATCGATTCAGCCCGAATGCCCGCACATGAACGAGCACCCAACCGCTCTTGGCCGCGGGCACTGGACGTTGTTCAATCTTGAGGGCCTCGGGCGGTCTGGCCTGGTGGACAACAACGGCCTTCATCATAGTCATGAACTGGCTCCATGGTTCCGTTACTTAAGCAGCGCAGGAAAACTCATGCGCGCCGAAGCCTGCGACCCCTTAATGAGGCAAGGCACCGATCTGCTGCATCAAGCTGAGCATATCGGGCTGACCATATTCCTGTACGATCTGGCCATCGCACAAGTGATAGATATTCAGCGCCTGAACGGCGATTTGTTTTCCGGTGGCAGGTACGCCAGAAAAGGTTCCTTTGTGCGTGCCATACATCATGAACCGGGCAGCGGCCTTGTTGGGTTCGACGATCGCTTCTTCCAGTTTCCAATGAATGTCCGGGAAGCCGCTGCGCATCATTTGGATAACGGCCATGTAGCCTTCGGGACCTTTAACCGGATCGGGGCGTCCCGGCACATAGAAAATAGCTTGCTTTGAAACAAGCTCCTCGGCCATTTTCTCGTCCGCGGCGTTAATGAAGTCGACAAATCGGTTCATGATCCGCTTGTTGGCATCAATTGCGCTGGCGGGGGGGGCCTTTTGTTTGCAACTAACCGCCGGCGTCGCTTCGCCCTGAGCGCGCGCAGGCTGGCTTGTCGCAATCCCGCCGACGGAAGCGAGAATCGCGATAAGGGCAAGAGCCCCAAGATGTGATGGTGTGGTCATCTGTTTTGTTCCTTAATCGTGAGCGGGCGATGCGAGGTATCGAGCATCGGGCACACGCCCGACCTGGTGCATTCCGCGCATGGCTATTTTGCGTGCTACTCGCCCCTCTGACTGAACCTTGATGGTGGCACCAGGCGTCCCTTGGGCGCGAGCGAGGGCGTGAAGCTGAGACCAGCGGCGAACCCGATTTGACCGAGCAGTGGAAGTGATGGGCCGAGCACGCTTCCGTGTCACAGGAATTCGCGGCGAGCGATGCGGCCGTCGATCAAGTGATTTTCGATGGCGCTGCAGTCGCGCCACAACAGGTCAAGTAGTCGAAGGTTTCGCAAGTTTGTCCCTATCTTTGATATTGATGTTCAAGAGCCGTTGCATGTCTCGCCCATTCGACAGGCGCCTGATGGGCAGCGATGACCACCTTTCTGGAATCTCCCCGGATTAGCCGCCGTAGTTTTGGATGACTTCATCGAATGGTAGTTATATGAACATCCCATGCGTTTTCTATGGTTAATCCATCCATTAGTATGGTAAATAACGGACAAATCTGTGGCACTTCATCGCGACTCCGGTATTGAGCATCGTAAGTATGATCCCTCGGGCTCATATCCCTTCGGTGTTGAAATTGCCTCCATGTTTGATCTCAAGCAACGAACCGGGAAAACCCATCTTTCCCGTGTGCATCGTATTGAGTTCCATATGCTCATTTTGGTGACCCGAGGTGAATGCGTTCACGTCATCGATTTCGAGGCCGTACGATGTCGGGTCGGTTCGTTGATGCTGCTGAAGCCCTCGCAAGCGGAGATGTTCGATCTTGTTTCCGACTGGGATGGATGGATCATTCTGTTTGGGCCCGAATTTCTGTTTCCTGCCCAATCCCGACTGACGTCCGATACGACCCTGCTGAATAGGCTTGAAGACCTTACAGAATGCATGCAACTCACTGAGAGCGAGTGTTCACATCTTGAATCAGCGATCGAGCAGATGCGGGACTGTTGTGCGGTGGAGGCCTCAGTATCAGACACAAATGCGATCCTGCGCTATTATTTGAGCGCTCTCCTTCTGCGTATCTGCTTGATGCAGGAAGGAGTTACAAAGACGGATTTGGTAAAACCAGACGTGATGCGCTTCAGACGGTTCAAGGAAGCAGTGGGCACTAACTTCTATCGGTGGCATCAAGTTTGCGACTATGCGCGAGCGCTGGAGTGCTCAGAGAAGACCCTTACCCGCGCAACTCTCAGCATCACCGGAGTGAGCGCGAAGCGCTTTATCGTCGATCGAATCAGCCTCGAAGCAAAACGCCTCTTGGCATATACGAGTTTGCCGACCTCAGAGATCAGCAGTCGTCTTGGCTTTGATGAGGCGACCAATTTTATCAAGTTCTTTCGGCGAGAAATAGGCTCAACGCCGGGTGCCTTCAGGAGCAAACATCGTTGAGAGGCTATCTCGAACTGGACATCGCTACTCTCGCGTCGGCTTTTAGTGCTCTGGCTGTGTGTCCTTCGACGCTTCAGGGCCTTGATCAATTCAAGCTATAGTGAGCGAGAAACGCACATAGTCCGAGAATGGCTATGCGGCGTTTCTGCGGGGTAAGCGATGAAGAGCGGCTCCGCTTTTTTTCGAGGATTTTGACTTTCTGTGTGCCATTGCGGGAGGTCGCTGTGTCGCTGCCTTGCGCTAGCGGCATTTTCGCCGACGGGAGGAATGTCCCTTGGCCCCGAGCTAACTCGGCGCCGTTTCGCCATCGGTGATGTCATCTAAGATGTGGTCACTTAGTCGGCGCGCGCTGATCGCCGACCGACTCTAGCAGCTTCTGATAGCGCGGATGGCTGCGGACAGGGTCCAGGTCGGAGTCATTCTTGAACCACAGGATCTGCTCGGAGCTTCTGTGGGGGAGCACCTTCTCCAGCAGGTCCATTGCCGAGTCAAGGTCGCCCAGCTGCGAATAGGCACATGCAATGTTGTACTGGGCAACGAGGTCATCGGGGTCTATCGCCAGGGTACGGGCGGCCCAATCCTTTGCCCGGTCACGTTCGCCGAGATGCGCCAACGCGAGCGCGCCAAATTGGGCAGGACCTGAATTCTCGGGGTGCAGATTGAGCTCGCGTTCGGCCCGTTCCAACCCCAGCCGCGCCGACCGCTCCCTGTCCACTGGCCGCCCAAGCGACCGATAGACAGCTGTAAGCAGGACAGGAGAGCGGTAGTCGTCGGACCGGATTTGAGCGGCGCGTTCTAGGAACTCGGCCGCGTTTTGGAAATCGCCCTGTTTGAAGAAGAACCGGGCATAGAAATAATTGGCCTCGTACAGATTGGGGTCGAGCACGAGCGCATGCTCGAATTCGGCGATCGCCTCCTTATTGCGCTCACTAAATTGAAGCGCAAGCCCGCGGGAGGCATGTGCCTCGGCCAAGTTGGGGTCGAGCGCCAGTGCCTTGGCGCTCATCGCCAGGATGCCATCGATCGAGACGTCAGTTTCATGATGCCATGAATGAAGGATCGAATCGCAGTCAGCAATTCCGGCATAGGCGCGCGCATAGTTCGGATCCAAATCCGCCGCCTTCGAGAACATGCGCCGCGCCAAGAGCACGTAAGACTTCGAACACATGTGGGAGAATTGCCGGCCTCTCAGGTAGTAGGTATAGGCTTCGATATTCTCTGTCGGAGTTGCCGCGAGTGCTTTCTTCTCTCCCGGCAACAGCTTCACCTTCAGCTGATCGACGATGGCGTGCGTGATTTCATCCTGAATAGCGAAGATGTCAGTCAGCTCTCGATCATAGCGGTCCGCCCAGACGTGGCTACCGTCTTTGCCGTCGATGAGCTGTCCGGTGACACGAACGCGCGATCCGGCCTTGCGGACGCTACCCTCCAACACAAATCGAGTACCGAGCTCCTGTGCCGCTTGCTGCACGTTCACTGGCTTGCCCTTGTAGGTGAACGCGGTGTTGCGGGCGACAACGTGGAGCCCGGAGATTTTCGACAGATCCGTAATGATGTCCTCGGTGATGCCGTCGGAAAAATAATCCTGCTCGGGATCGCCGCTCATATTGTTGAACGGCAAAACGGCGATTGTCGCCCTTTTGGGCAAGTTGCGCGGGGCCGACAAGCGTCGGCCAGGCCGAGGCGCCGGCGCGATCTGCAGGCTCACGCGATAGCAGGCGATCGGCTCTGCAATGTTTTTCACATGCTGCTCGCCCATCGGCTCGAAGCCGAAGGCCAGCTTCTTCTCGACCTCCCTCGCTACCTTCCCTGAGACGCAGATGCCCCCCGGCTCAGCGAGCTGTTGCAATCGCGCTGCAACATTTACGCCCTCGCCGTAGCGATCTTCGCCTTCGACAATCACCTCTCCCAGATTGATTCCGATACGAACCTCGATTCCTTTGCCGTCGGGGACACTCGCATTGCGCTCCGCCATGCCGCGCTGGAGAGTCACCGCGCATTCGACAGCATCGACGACGCTGCCGAATTCCGCCAACAGGCCGTCGCCCATCAGTTTGAAAACGCGCCCATGATGCTTGTTTATTTCGGGCTCGAACAGCTCCTCGCGGCGCGCCTTCAGCCGGTCGAATGTTCCTGCTTCGTCCGCTTCCATGAGCGCCGAATAGGCTACGACATCAGCAGCAAGGATGGCCGCAAGCTTGCGTTCCATGAGAAAGCCCGTAGGCGTCACATCATTTGCAGGAGTGACGCGGATACACTGCGGCAAGGTATCATAGTCTGGTGTTCCCGGCGAGCATCTGGTTCTCATGCACCAGCAGATGTGAAAGGCCGGACACCTCGATCTGTCGAAAGCAGGTCAGCCGCCATGAGTGCGGCATCATCACCACGATTGTGCCGGATTCCCGAAAGCAGTGCCCGCGCGGTCGGATCCGTGACCTGATCGAATTTTTCCGGTGCAAGGTCGCGGCAGTGGTTTCGGCGTAATGGCGGGTGGTTTCGATGTTCTCGTGGCCGAGAAAGCGCTGCACGTCGGTGATGTCAATGCCGAGCCATAGCAGTTTCGTTGCCATGGTGTGGCGCAGCAGGTGCGGATAGACCGCTTGGTGATCCCGGCCTTCCTTGCAATCTGGCGGACGATCTGGCCGATGCGCTGGCGGCTGTACCGCGTGTACCGCGGTTGCGGCTCTCAAATACGGGCCCGCTGTTTCGTAACAGCGGGCCCAAATGTTTAGGTTATGAAATCCCAGCAGCCCAAATAAATGAGCAACCCCGATATGGTCACGAACGGGTTGTCGCGGCCGATGTTCCACATGTCCCGCCGCCCCGGACCTTTGCGCGTTGAATATAGGACCTTGGTCCTATGCGGCGTGGAGTCGTAGGAAAACCGTATCGCCAGCTTTTCAAAGGATTGTTACCCGCGGTTGCCGGATGCGTTGCGCACGCCCTCGCAGCACACAGTCGTTTGCCGATCGCAGAGATAGGATTTGATTTCGCCGCCGGCCAGTGTGCGTGAGGTTGCGCTTCGCTGCCACAGAATGTCCCAATTGCCGATCGGAAAAATTGTCTCATCAGCATGTCGAATATTGCATTTGGCAACATCATCGTCGAGGTCGCGGCGGCGGTCGGATGAGACCAACGATGTTCGAGCTTGCGTGGCTATGCGCCACCAGCCGGACTCGATGCTCCGCCCGCTGGTTTGGTCAAAAGGGTGGATCGACATCCTCGTAGCGCTGCCGGCGAACCCTGTTCCTCGTCGTTGTGTAGTTCACAGCCTTGAACATCTGAACGCAGGGCATTTCCGTTCGATGAAACCATGTAAAGCTGGGAAAGTTAAAGCGTCTGATATCACTTTGCGGCATAACGGGAGGCATATTCCGCCCCTTCCCGCAAACGACCCCGTTCAGACGTCTTCCGCACAAACGCCATCGTTTGCGAGCAGAAAACGGCGACGATTGCGAGCGCCTACAGGTAGTCTAGCCGAGATAAACTGTGTTCCAATGCGACGGCGCGGACGTCCGATCCAGCCCTCGACTCCGGTAGTGCATAACTTGCCAAGAGGGATCAACGAGACCTATTCTGAAGCACCGGAAATGCAACAAGGGAAGCTTGTGGCGCGGGAACCTAGGCGCTCATTACCGCACGTCCAACGGAATGTCTGCTGACTGGGTCGAAGCGGGGCAACACGTCCACTTTGGCAAGGACTCCCGATGTGGTTTGCGATTGTCTCGACGAAAGAAAGCCGTCGGTTAAGCGGACTCGGGGTGCTCGTCCAGTGCGCGCGCAAATCAATCGCCCCAGGGAGGAGGACCTATGCGGATCGCAATGATGGGTGCAGGGGGGATAGGCGGTTATCTCGGGACGAGTCTTGCTGGCTCGGGGGAAGATGTCTCTTTCATTGCCCGCGGAGCGCATTTGCAGGCTCTACGCGAGCTGGGGCTTCGGCTTCTCAGTCCGCTCGGGAACGTTGCATTGGCGAGGGTTCATGCGACGGCGGACCCTGGCGAAGTGGGAACGGTCGATCTCGTCGTATTCGCCGTCAAGCTCTACGACAGCGATTCAGCCGCCGCGGCCATCATGCCGATGGTTGGACCGCAAACGCGAGTGCTGACGCTTCAGAACGGCATCGACGGCGTTGACCTGCTTTCGCGGGTGGTGCCGCGAGAGCAGGTCGTCGGCGGGGCGACCTACATATCGAGTTTCCTGGAAGAACCCGGCGTGATCCGTCAGGCGAGCCGAGTTACGCAGGTTTTCACGGCTGGTTCAAATGACCCTGTGATTGAAGAGTTCCGGAGTGTTTGTGCGCGTGCCGATGGAATCGATCTTGCGATCGTGGACGACATCGATCCCATCCTTTGGAAGAAGTTCGTCGCGCTCGCGGCCTTTTCGGGCGGCACCAGTCTGATGCGCGCCGGCATCGGCAAGATCATGGCTGACCGGGAATCACGAAAGTTCATGGAACAGTTGCGGGATGAGGGCATGGCCATCGCGGCTGCCGAGGGGCATCCCATGCCCGACGGTTTCGGGGACGAAATTACAGACTTGTACCTGAGACTCCCGCCGGAAACCCAGGCTTCGATGGCTCACGATCTGGCGCAGGGCAAGCGACTGGAGCTGGAATGGCTATCCGGTCGCCTTCACGCGCTTGGACTTGAACATGGCGTTCCGACACCCGCCCATACGGCTGTTTACAGGGCGCTTCATCCGCACGCAGGCGGCCGCACTGATATCCATGGTTAAACTCGCGACGGCTGGATAGATAGCCCCCGCTAGTCTCGCCCGCTCTGAGCGGAAGAATGCCATAGAACGCGCGTGCCTGGTCGATGATGGCGTCATCGGCAGGATTGCCTTGGTCGGCGGGTTGCGGGCTTGCTTGCTGCGGTCTGGTGGACCGGAATGGATTTCGCGACACGATAGTCTCCCCGCCTCCAAAGTGATTTTGAACGGTTGCCGGACGCTCGCCGCCGCTGGCAACCTTGGCTCGAAACGGTCATTGCGAAAGTTCGGGTTCCGGCTGCCTTCGCTGCCGGACGAGCGATCGGGCAATGTGCCGGATTGGCGGAAAATCGGCAGAAACGCCGATCATTACGAGTTTTCGCACGATCTGCCTAATTTTCGCGACGAAAGAGTTCCGGCGGCATCGCACGCATGAACTCTTGTGCACGGCGAAGATGATCTCGAATGGCCGCGTCTGCCGCCTCGACGTCCCGGGCTTGGATTGCCGATGCGATCATCCTGTGCTCATGCAGCGAGGCGCCGATGACATGCGAGGAGAGCGACGAGCTGATCTGCGCCATGATCAGCGACAGGTGCATTTGCTGATTGAGCTTTACGAGCTGGCCGTTGCCCGCCGCCACGATGATCGCCGCGTGAAAGCGCTGGTTTTCCTGTAGATAGTCTGCCGTCGAGTGGCGAGGTTCGGTATTCCAGATGGGGGCGGTTGCAGCCTCGAAGGCCACCCTTACGCACGGATCCTTCATGTTGGCTGCGGCAAGCCGGGCGGCCAGCGCCTCCAGCTCGGTGCGGATCTCGAAAAGCTCGAACGCCTCGATCATCGACAGCCGCCGCACCATGGCGCCGCGATTGGGAACGATCTCGATCAATCCCTCGGCGGACAGGCGGCGAAAGGCTTCACGCACCGGGCCGCGACTGACCCCGAGATCGTTTGTCAGTTCCACTTCAGTCAGACGTTGGCCGGGCGCAAAACGCCCATTCAGGATAGCGGCACTCAAATAGTCCGCGACGCTGGATCCTTTCCGGCCATGAGGCTTGGCCACCGAGTCTTTCGTCGTCGTCAATCCCGCCGCCCTCCTGGGTCGATCGCTGCCGAATCCAGAATAGCGATTGACAGCACCTGCTTTTTGTAAACAATATTGTCCTACAAAAAAAGAGAAAAGTGTGGGGAGGAGACGCCATGCTGATCGGCAAGGGGGGACCGGCGGCGACGTCGATCAGCACCGCTGATGCGGCAAGCGTGACCGTGCGCGGCAAGGACCTGTGCTCGGATCTGATGGGCCGGCTTTCCTTCACCTCCTATTTCTATTTGCTGCTGACAGGTCGCGAACCCACCGAAACCCAATGCTATTTCCTCGACCTGCTGCTGGTGGCCATCGCCGAACACGGCCTCGTACCGACCAACCAGGCTGCCCGAATGACTTACGCCGCCGATCCGTCGTCCCTGCAAGGCGCGGTCGCGGCCGGCATTCTCGGCTGCGGCACGGTTGTCCTCGGCACGTCGGAATTTTGCGGCAGGTTTCTGGCCGAGGCCGGGAAGAAAATATCGGAGCAGGGACTCGGCCGTGCGGAAGCCGTGAAGCTGATTGTCGCGGAGATCCGTGCTGCGGGCGGCAAGGTGCCCGGTTTCGGCCATCCGATCCACAAGCCGATCGATCCGCGCGCTGCACGCATCTTCGAGTTGGCGGACGCCAAGGGTGTTTCCGGCACCTATGTCGGAATTGCCCGCGAAGCAACCAAGGCCATCGAAACGGTCTGGGGCAAGCCTCTGCCCATGAATGTATCGATGGCGATTGCCGCCGTTCTGCTCGACCTCGACTTTCCGATGGCGATGATCAAGGCCATTCCCATACTTGCCCGCACCGGCGGACTGCTCGCCCATCTGGCCGAGGAGCAGGAGCGTCCGATTGGCTTTCTCATGGCCGCGCATGCGGAAGAAGCGATCAGCTATCAGCCGGAAGCCGGCCCATGATGTACAATCCGGCCGTTGAATCATTGCCTTGGGATCGGCAGTTTGCGGCCGATGACGAACTCTACCGCACCCAAATCGCCTGCGTCTTCACGAAGTCCCGGTTTTATCAGGACAAATTGACGGAAGCGGGCTTCAGGGATGCTGCAAGCGTCGGGGGTCTCGCCGACATCGCAGATCTTCCCATGACGGAGAAGGACGAGCTACGTGCGAGCCGTACTGCGGACAATCCGGTCGGGGCGCATCTCGCGTCGCCCATGAGCGAGGTCGTCCGCGTCTATTCTACGAGCGGAACCACCGGTTCACCGAGCTACATCCCCCTCACCCGCTACGATCTTGGAAACTGGATCGAGACCTCCTGCCGTTCCTACGCCGCCTCAGGAGTCACGAAGGGCCAGAAGATCATCTCGACCTACAATGCCGGGCCGTTCGTTGCCGGCGTTACTCTCGACGCCTTTAATGCGCTCGGCCTTTGCCAAATCCCGGTCGGCGCCGGCAATACCGAGCGTCTGATGGCTGCGGTGCAATTGCTGAAACCCGAAATCCTGGCGCTCACGCCCTCCTATGCGCTGCACCTTGCCGAATGGGCTGCGACCCGCGGTATCGATATTGCGAATTCGAGCATCAAGAGCATCCTCGTAGCCGGTGAGCCAGGGGGCGGCGAACCTGCGCTGCGCGGCCGGCTTCAGGCGGCCTGGGGAGCAAGCGTAACCGAAGCCATGGGCATCGGCGACATCTCGGTCTCCCTCTGGGGCGAATGCGAAGAACAGGCGGGCATGCACTTCTCCGGTCGCGGCTTCGTTCATTTCGAATTGGTCGATCCGGAAACCGGTGCGCCCGTGCCGCTTGAAGATGGCGCCGAGGGCGAGCTTGTCTACACTCATCTTCTGCATCGGGCCGCGCCATTGTTGCGCTTCCGCAGCCGCGATCACGTTCGCTTGCATGTCGGCAGCTGCGCCTGTGGTCGGACGGCACCACGGGTGCGGTGCATCGGCCGCACCGACGACATGCTGATCGTGCGCGGCGTCAATATTTTCCCGACCGCGGTGCGGGAGGTGGTCAATCAGTTGCAGCCTGCCGTCAGCGGCGTCATCGCCATCCGTCCGAAAGCGAAAGGCGTGAAACAGGCGCCGCCGTTGCCCGTCACCGTCGAACTTGCGGAAGGCGCCCGCGCAACAACCGAACTGGCGGGCCAGATAAAGCAGCGCATCCGCGACGTGCTGCTCATAACGGCCGAAATCGAACTGGTGCCCTGGGGTACGCTGCCGCGCAGCGATTACAAATCCAAGCTGGTTGACTGGACTCGTGCAGCGACATGAGGAGGAGACAATGAGGAAACTGCAGACACAGGGCGTGCATCACATAACGATTGTCGGC
Organism: Pararhizobium sp. A13; assembly: GCF_040126305.1. NCBI lineage: Bacteria > Pseudomonadati > Pseudomonadota > Alphaproteobacteria > Hyphomicrobiales > Rhizobiaceae > Pararhizobium > Pararhizobium sp. A13. The sequence continues at coordinate 74,154 of NZ_CP149511.1, forward strand.
GCAGACCGTCAGACGTCGATCGATTTCTGGGAAGGCATTCTGGGCATGCCGTTCGTCTTTGAGCAGCCCAATCTCGATAAAGCCTCGGAAAGCCATCTCTATTTCGATCCCGGCGACAGCCGACTGATCACGATCTTCACGGACGAAAGCCGCAAGCCCGATCCGAAACGAACCCCGACCGACATCGGCTGCGTCCATCATCTCGCCTTCGCCGTCTCTCAGGCCACCTTTAGGCAAGCGGTACAGCGGCTCGACGAGCGAGGCATACAGCATTCGGGTCCCAAGGATCGCGGCTTCATGGATTCGATCTATTTCGAGGACCCGCTCGGCCTGCTGATCGAGCTCGCTTCCTACCGTTTCGAGCCGCCGTTCGGCTACAGTCACGGTGACGTCATGCTTGAGGCCCACAAAATCCGGGTAGCGCGCGGCGACTACAACATCGCCGAAATCCACCTTGCCGATGCGATCGAGAACCTGACCGCGCGCAACCGCGGCAGCCTCTCCTCGGACCGCAACCCGAAGAACCCCTACCCAAGCGCGTGACAAGAAGAAGCTAAATCTAGCTCAAAGCAGCCAATGGAGGAAATGATGAAACTTTATATGCACCCCGTATCGCAAACCAGCCGGCCGATCCGTTTGCTCATCGCCGAGAAGGGTCTTGATGTCGAAGAGGAGGTGGTCGATCTCATGACGGGCGCCCACCATCAGGAACCCTTCATATCGGTCAATCCGAGCCGGCAGGTGCCGGTTTTCGAGGACGCCGACCTCAGGATGACCGAGTGCTCCGCCATCCTGAAATACCTCGCCGATAAATACGACATGCCGGAATACCCGAAAGATCTGAAAGCACGAGCACGCGTCAACGAGATTATGGACTGGTTCAATACCGGCTTCTATCGCGACTGGGCCTACAATATGGTCTATCCGCAGATCTTTCCGCATCACAAGCGGCCGACCGAGGATGGTCAGAAGGTCGCTGTCGAATGGGGACGCGACAAAGCGGGGTTCTGGCTGCAGGTGCTCAACGACCATTATCTCGGCAAAGGCAACAAGTACCTAGCCGGCGACAATATCACGATCGCCGACTATCTAGGCGCAGGCTTCGTCGCATGCGGCGAACTCGTCCGCTACGACCTGTCGCGCTTCCCCAAAGTCCAGGCGTGGCTCAGCCGGATGAAGGCACGCCCGCATTGGGATGAAGTCAGCAGCGTCATAACCGGATTTGGCAGCTCGATGAAAGATCAGGCGTTTGTGACCTGACCTGTGCTTCGGTATTCGAACGTTCGGCGTTAGCGAATGATTGACCCGAGAGATAGGGGAGCATGAGGAATTGTGGGGCGCCGACGAAATTACGGGGTTTGGTCCAAAGTCCGTCCTCTGATTTTTCACAGGGCGGTCGGATTTGAAAACGGCAAAAACGAGGCCCCACAATTCCTCATGCTCCCCATGACGACAACCCAGAAATCCTGGGCAAGATCGGGTTGGCGACGCGACAACCCGAGACTGACTAGCAAAGACCTGAATCGAAGCCTATCGTCGCTCGGATCGACGGGGCGAACATCGGCCCGACTATCGTAGGCCAACCTTGGCACGGACGATGACGGGGTCGCCGTCGTCAGCTTCGAGGACGGCCTTGCCAGCACGGACGACTTCGAGTTCGGCAGCACATCGCTGGACGAAAGCTTCTTCGGTTTCATTCGAGCCCGGCCGGTAATGCGGGGTCAATGTGTGCAGTATACGATCAAAAGGGAGGTCGAACGAGAGATGATTATTGGGGAGGCCAGTGAGGCTCGCGCTCAGCGCGGTCACCCCATGATAGGCCTTCAGCCGCGATATGATCTTCTTTTTTTGCGGCATGCCGAGCGCATTGGCGCGGTACCAGACAAGCTTGATCGCCGTATAGGCCTCGGAGCCGGAGTTGGTGAAAAGAACCATGGACATCGGCACCGGCGCTATGCCGATCAGCTTTTCGGCTAGTTTCGCCGCCGCGGCATTCGTCCGTCCCGTGAAGGTATGATAATAGGCTTTGAGATACCATTGAGATCAACGAAGGCCCGCCAGATCAGCGGGCCTTTTCGATTTCTTCCAGCGGAAGAATGCCGAACGTTCGATGGACGGCCGGTTTATATTGCTTCTGGACAGCATCAACGCCCGCAGTGATCGTGGTTCGCCATGACGGGCCTCTATCCCATGCCTCACGAAGAGCGTCCGCCAGATCGGCTCCGTAGCCGATTTCTTGCAGGGCTTCGAAAAGCATTCCGGCTTGCCGCAAATCCTTGTCTTTCTTTGCTTGCCCACCGGCATCATCGAGCCGCCGACCGGCGACGATCAGCTTATGAACCGCGAATCTCGACGGATCGGGAACGACGACCGAGACACCGGCACTATGCAGCAGGATCGTACGAACCGGATCACGGATCAGGAAATCCATGTATCGGAGCGGTTCGGCAGCAGCACCGCCGAGAGCGGGCATTTGCGCGGGTTGGTCCGCGTATTCTTCCGACCCCCGGTTCGTCGTCAGGAACTCCACCCTGTAGCCGCTAGAATTGCGGAAGGCATTAGAGCGGGGGGAACCGGAGACGTGGGGCAGCGGCCGAAACGACGGATCGATGCCCTGCAGTAGATCGACAATAGGCGGAATCGAATCCTCGACTTCCGAGGATATCGCGTAATCTTGAGCCAGGTCCGCGTCACCCGTCAGGACCGCAGCCATAGGCAGGCGAACGCCGAGATAGGCCCCGTAGCACTGGAAAGCGACCGTGCCGACGAGGACACCGCGCAACCGGAACAGACCGGCCGCAGCAAGCGCCTCGACGACCTGGCCTGTGAAACGATCCGGAGCGATCAAACCCGCTTCCCGCGTCAGGGCCGCGACCATCTTTCGCCGGTTTTGGTAATCGTCCTTTTCGGCCTTGAAGGTTTCGACCCGAGCCGAGATTTCGGTATCGTCGGCAGGTCCGACATAGCGGCGCTTTTGACCGCCCTCGCCGTCTGGTTGATCGAAATACCAATATGAGCGATTATCGACTTTGACCGAGACAAAGCGGCCAGTCGGAGGAAAGTCAGCCGACCATTGCGCATCGAAAGTCCGTTGCTGCAATTCCGCTACCATCGTGCGGAACATGAGATCGATTTGCTTCATGTGGGGCATCCTATAACATTTCCGCAAATCTAGTATAGTCAATGGATTTCCGCAAGGTACCAGGCGATAGCCGCCAGATATTCTACATAGTCTAGGCGTCGAGGACTCTACACTTAGAGGAGTCGATCCTATGGCTTCCAGTCGTATCGATCCGGATGCGCAGCAACCTTGGCCTCTGTGATGCTGCCTGGATCGCGATCCTCAGGGCGGCAAGCTTGGCGACGAAGTTGGTGCCATGCCGAACGTCGCCCACCCTACCCTCGACGTCGAGGAACCGGACGAAACTTTGACCCCGAAGCTACTGGCTGTCGCCGTTGCAAAGGTCGAGGCCAAGGTGGCTGTCGTTTGGCACTTAATCGTAAGACTCTCTCTGTAATAGTTTCAATGAGATAGCCCGGCACTTAAAGTGAGATTGGGCAGTTAATGCCGGCGAATACATGACTGCTGGTCACGGGCTCCACCCCTTAGATCATCGCTTGAACCCTCCTTAGATTATCGCTTGGGCCTTCGGCCGGTCGATTTTGGTGATCGAGGCGTCCCGGCAGCTCGACTTGAGTTCCCGTTATGCACGTCAAGGGTCGCAGGCCCAAAGGTTTTCCATATGCGTCAGAGCAAAAAATATTCCCAACGACGCGTCCAAACGGAATGACCTGTCTTTCTCTCACCTATTGGCACGCATAGAAACCTATCTTGCTGCACTCGCATGTAAGAGCGCGCTGTTTCGAGAAGGCTCCGCAAGCAGTTCAATGAAAGCTTCCATTTCAGATCACATCCTCGCGTCTGCCGGCGCACTCTTCTACCGCGAAGGCATTCGCGCTGTTGGCATCGACCGCATCATCGAAGAAACCAAGGTTGCCAAGGCGACGCTCTATCGGCATTTCCCGTCCAAGGATCATCTTGTCACGGCCTATCTTCAGGACCGTCACGAGCGGGTCATCCGCTCTCTGGAAGAGGTTCTGAACGAAGTCCCCCGCCCGCGGGATCAGCTCAATCTCATCTTCGAGCGGCTGCATGACAAGGCGGACAGCCCCGAGTTTCGCGGATGCGCGTTCGCCCTGGCAGTGGCCGAGCACGGCGATTCAGAACGCGTTGTTACCGTCGCGCGCGCCCACAAGGCGGCCGTCAGCCAGATGTTTCGCGCGCTGATGGAAAGGGCGGATGTCGAGACGGCTCAGCCGGCCGTCCATCTTTCCCTTCTTTACGAGGGCGCGCTGGCGACAGTTGCAGTCGGGCGCGATCCTCAGGCTGTGCTGACCGCCAGGGACTGCGCTCTTTTCGTATTCGACGCAGCGCGTCCTTCAACGAGGTCCTGAACAGATATGGCAAAAGTAATTGATTACTTCTTCGGTATCGGCTCCCCATGGGCTTTCATCGGTCTAGATGCTTTTTCGGAACTCGCGTCCAGGCATGACGCCGTGATCCGGCCGCACGTCATCTCTCTGATCGAGGACAACGGTGGCATTTATTCGCGCAACAGGCCGGAAGCCCGGCGCGCCTACTGGACCAAGGACCTGAAGCGCTGGGCAGTCCTGCGCGGCAAGACGCTGAACTTCGAAAATCGCGCTGCCCTGTCCGATCCCACGGCTGCCGGCTTCATGGTCATCGCGGCCATCGAGGACGGCTTGGACTGGCTCGGGCTCACGCGCGCTCTGCAGACGGCATTCTGGACGGACGCGGCGGATATCGGCCGGAGCGAGGTGCGCCAGGCAGTTGCCAGTTCGGTAGGGATCGATGGGGCAAGGCTGGAAGAGCGCGCCCAGGCCGAGGCTACCCAATCGATCTGGAGATCCAACATCGAAAGCGCCAGGAATGCCGGCGTCTTCGGCCTTCCGACGTTTCGTTACGAAGACGAGCTCTACTGGGGGCAGGATAGCCTTCCATTCCTTGAGCGCCACCTGAACGGCGAGAAGATCGCCGTCTGACAGCTAGCCTAGTGAGACTCGGTGCGGGTCAATCTGCATCCGTGCCTGATCTTACCGAAAGAGGGACGTGAAAGATGGGCATCCTATCCGCTGAGCTATCGCGCCAATTGCTGGCGAGGTTCGGTGATCGCTTCTCGATCTCGCAGACCCTGCGCGAGCAGCACGGCCGCGGCGAATCCCATCACACGCCGGCAATCCCGGATGCCGTGGTATTCGCGCAAAGCACTGACGACGTCGCCGAAGCCGTCCAGCTCTGCGCCGCGGCAGGCGTGCCCGTCATCGCATTCGGCGCGGGAACCTCACTCGAGGGGCATCTGACCGCAGTGCGCGGCGGCGTGTCGATCGATCTTTCGCAGATGTCGCAGATCATTCGTGTCAGCGCCGAGGATCTCGACTGCACCGTCCAGGCCGGCGTCACACGCGAACAGCTGAACGCGCATCTGCGCGACCAGGGCCTGTTCTTTCCGATCGACCCGGGCGCCAACGCTTCGATTGGCGGCATGGCGGCGACGCGAGCATCGGGCACCAACGCCGTGCGCTACGGCACCATGCGTGAGAACGTGCTGTCGCTGACCATCGTGCTACCGACAGGTCAGGTCATTCACACCGGCGGACGGGCACGCAAATCGTCTGCTGGCTATGACCTCACCCGCCTCTTCGTCGGCTCGGAAGGTACGCTCGGCATCATCACTGAAGTGACGTTGCGGCTCCAAGGCATTCCGGAAACCATTTCGGCTGCCCTCTGCTCGTTCGAGAGTGTGGAGCAGGCGGTGAGCGCCGCGATCGCCATCGTGCAGCTTGCCATCCCAGTCGCGCGGATGGAACTGATGGACCGCGGCCTGATTGCTGCTGCCAACGCCTATTCCGACCTCTCACTCAAGATCGAAGATACACTCGCCTTCGAATTCCACGGGTCTCCTGCCTCGGTTCAGGAGCAGGTCGAGCTGGTTGCGGAGATCGTGAAGTATCACGGTGGCAAGGATTTCGAATGGGCCAATGCGCCGGAAGAGCGAAATCGCCTCTGGAAGGCCCGTCATAACGCCTTCTACGCAGTCGTCTCGCAGAGACAGAATGCCAAGGGCTGGTCATCCGATGTCTGCGTTCCGGTGTCGGAACTCAGCGGCTGCATTCTGAAGACGCGAGCACTGCTGCAGGACTGCAGTGTTCCGGCTGCCATTCTCGGCCATGTCGGCGACGGCAACTATCATGTGGTCTTCGCCGTGGATCCCGAGAACAAGGCAGAGCTTGCCGAAGTCGCCGCCATCAACAAGAAGATGGTGGAACACGCAATCTCCGTCGGCGGAACGTCGACCGGCGAGCACGGCGTCGGCACCGGCAAGATCGGCTATCTGCGTCAGGAACACGGAGACGCCGTCGAGCTGATGGCCGTTCTGAAACACGCCATCGATCCCAAAGGCATCATGAACCCCGGCAAGATCCTGCCGGTGTGAGTGTTGCCGATCTTTCCACCCTTGTCGCGGGAGACGGTGCGATGGACGGCTTCAAACCCCACAGCTCTCATTGGGGTGCATTCTATGGACGGCATCAGGGCGAAGCTCTCGAAATCCGTGCGCATCCCGCCGACCCGCACCCATCGCCCCTGCTCGGCAATCTGCCCGCAATCGCCCATAGCCCCGCCCGCATCCCCGGCCGTCAGGCGCGACTGGCTTGAAGGCAGGCCCGATAATGCCGAGATGCGCGGGAGCGACGGTTATGTCGAGGTCAGCTGGCCGGAAGCGCTCGATCTTGTCGCCAATGAGCTTCGCCGCGTTCACGGCGAAGCCGGACCACAGGCCATCTTCGGCGGCTCGTACGGCTGGTCCAGCGCAGGGCGGTTTCACCATGCCCAAAGCCAGATCCACCGCTTCCTCAACGTGTTCGGCGGATATGTCAGATCGGTCAATACGTACAGTTCGGGCGCGGCGATGGTCATCATTCCGCATGTGCTCGGTCCTTACGATAGCTTCGACCGAAAGAGCGTCACCTGGGACGCGATCGAACGCAGCAGCGAGCTGATCGTTGCCTTCGGCGGCATGGCGGTCAAGAACACCGATGTCCATGGCGGCGGCATCAGCCGGCACGTCGTGCGCCCGGCGCTGAGTGGTGCTCGTGCGCGCGACGCGCGTTTCGTCCTCATAAGCCCGCTTAAGGATGATCTTGCCGCCGATCTGGAGGCTGAATGGCTGCCGGTCATCCCCGGAACCGATGTCGCGCTCATGCTCGCGATCGCCTTCGTCCTCGTCAGCGAGGGACTGCATGACCGGGAATTTCTTGACCGGTATACGGCAGGCTATCCACGCTTCGAGGCTTATCTGCTGGGACGCGAAGATGGCGTCGAGAAGAGCCCCCAATGGGCAGCCGGCATCTGCGGTATAGCTGCCGATACGATCGTGGATCTGGCACGGCGCATGGCGAACGTCCGAACGCTGATCACCGTCAGCCATTCCCTGCAGCGCGCCGACTACGGCGAACAGCCGGTCTGGATGGGGATCGTGCTGGCGGCCATGCTCGGCCAGATCGGGCTCGATGGCGGCGGCTTCTCCTATTCGATCGGCGCGCTGGGCAACATCGGCAAAAGCCAGCTCGCTGTTCCCCTGCCGACGCTCAAGCAATTCCACAATCCGGTGCCGGATTTCATTCCCGTCGCACGGATCGCCGATATGCTGCTGAACCCGGGCGAACTGTTCCACTACAATGGCCAGGCTCTGCGCTATCCTGACATCCGGCTGGTCTATTGGGCCGGCGGCAACCCGTTCCATCACCATCAGGATCTCAACAGGCTTCGCCATGCGTTCAAGAAGCCGGAGACGATCATCGTGCATGAGACAGCCTGGACGTCCTCGGCACGCCACGCCGATATCGTCCTGCCCGCGACCACGACGCTCGAGCGCGACGATATCGGTGCGGCCGACCGCGATCCGATGATGATCGCGATGAAGAAGCTGATCGAGCCGGTCGGCGAAGCACGCGACGACTACGATATCTTTGCGGAAATCGCAGAGCGCCTCGGCAAGCGCCGCGAATTCACCGAGAACCGGTCGAGCCGTGAGTGGCTCGCTTTCCTCTTCGAGACCACGCGTACAGCGCTCACCGCCGCAGGTCATTCGGCGCCGGATTTCGAGACCTTCTGGGAGAAGGGCGAACTGCAGCTGCCGGTAAAGCCTGACGATGGCGGCCCTGCGCGTGCATTCCGGGCCGATCCGGACGCCAATCCGCTGCCGACGCCATCGGGCAAGGTTGAAATCTTCTCTGAAGCGATAGAAAGCTTTGGTTATGACGATTGCCGGGGCCATCCGCGCTGGTTTGAACGGGACCCGAAGATAAAGGCGGCGGAAAGCCGCTATCCTCTCTATCTCGTCTGCAACCAGCCCCACTCGCGCCTTCACAGCCAGCTGGACTATGGTGACTTCAGCCGTTCCACCAAGATCGGCGGCCGCGAACCGGTGCGCATCAACCCGGCGGATGCGGCAGAGCGTGGCATTTCGGACCGGGATATCGTCAGGCTGTTCAACGCCCGCGGCAGTTGCCTGGCGGCCGCGGTGATCAGTGCAGATGTAAAACCTGGCGTGATGCAGCTTGCCACCGGCGCGTGGTTCGAGCCCGATGATGCGCAGGCCGAGATGGCCATGTGCGTTCATGGTAACCCGAATACCCTCACCCGCGATGCCGGCACGTCTCAGCTTGCCCAGGCCTCGACCGGGCAGCTGACAAAGGTCGATGTCGAGCGCTTTGCCGGGGAGTTGCCGCCCGTGCGCATTCTCGACGGAATGACGTTCATCGACGAATAGACCGGCAGTGGCACCACCCTTACCGGGCGAACGGCCACCGGAAATCCTGATCCCCGTGCTTCAGACGGCCCTGATAAAATAATCTACAAATTTGATCGAAAAAGAACAACCAGTCTTTCTCGAAATCGATCCGCTCACATAGGCTCCTGTTCGTAATCAACCCGGCAACCAGACAGGACCCCTTTATGAACGACCGTTCTTCTCGCCCTCTTCTTTCCCGGCGTCGTCTGCTGACCGCCACCTCTGCACTGGCATTTGCCGCTCTGGTCGCGACAGCGACTGTAACCCCGGTATTGGCTGAAGACGGAGCGTATGATGGCGGAGAGGTCGTCTTCCTGATCGACTCCCTCGGGGACACCTGGATTCCCAACAACAGCGCGATCTCGAGCTTTCAGGGCCATATCTGGGGCCATGTGACTGACAAGCTTCTCTATGTCGATGCCGCCGGCAAGGTCAGCCCATGGATCGCCGAGCGCTGGGAGCAGAACGACAATGCGACTGAATTCACCCTGTATCTCAAGAGCGGCGTGACCTTCTCCGATGGCAGCCCGCTCGATGCGGCAGCCGTCGTCGCAAATCTCGACATCTGGTATGCCGGGCGCAAGAGCGAGGGCATCAATCCGATCGGCCTGTTCCCCAAGACCTATGATCATGCCGAAGCCGTCGATGCGACAACTGCAAAGGTCTTCTTCAAGAAGCCGACCCTGGGCTTCATCCCGACCCTCGGCTACCACGGGTCGATCCTAATTTCCCCGAAGACCATCGCCTCGCCGGCGAATGCCCAAGCGGACTTGAGCAAGACCTCCGGCAGCGGCCCGTATGTCGTCGAGTCTTGGAAGGAAGGCGACTACGTCAAGCTCGCCAAGCGCAAGGATTACAACTGGGGGGCGGCAGCGGTCGGCCAGACCGGTCCCGCCCACCTTGATACGATCACCTACAAGCTCGTGTCGGAACCGTCGCTGCGCGTCGCGGCGGTCCAGTCCGGTCAGGCCGACGTCGCCTATAACGCATCGCCTCAGGAACTCGAGTCCCTCAAGTCGGAAGGCCTCACGGTAGCGACACCCCGCTATCTCGGCTTCGTCAACGGCTGGGCGATCAACACCAAGCTTGCCCCCTACGACGACGTGAAGGTTCGCCAGGCGCTTCAGGCAGGCATCAATCGCCAGGAAATCATCGACACCGTCTATACGCCCGACTGGAAGCTTGCGACGTCGTTCATCCAGAGCAACGTTCCGGGTGCGGCCGACCAGAGCGCGCTCCTCGCCTACAATCCTGAAAAGGCGGAGGAGCTTCTCGACGAGGCAGGCTGGAAGAAGGGAGCGGACGGCATCCGCGTCAAGGATGGCAAGCCGCTGTTGCTGACGCTGAACTCGAACCCCTACCTCGCGACATCGAAATCGATCGACGAACTGATTTCGCAGCAGCTCGGCAAGATCGGCTGGAAGGTCGATATCCGCGCTTATGACGTCGTCACCTTCGGCCAGAAGGTGAAGTATGGCGGCGCTGGGGTGCCGGCATATGAGGTAACGCGCTCCTTCATCGACGCCGGCACCGTCGCCGGCATTCTGACCAACGCCAACAATGGCGAGAACTGGTTTGCGCTCGACGAGAGCGACAAGACCCTCAACGACCTGCGCGACAAGATCGCCGGCGCCGGCTCCATCGAAGCCCGCAAACCGCTTCTCGACGAACTGCAGAAATACGTGCTCGACCAGGGCTATTTCATTCCGCGAACGCAGATCGTCCAGCGCATCTACGTGCAGTCGCCGAAGCTCAAGGGCGAGGTCTACAATGGCGTCGCCTATGCCAGCTACTACACCGCGACGAAGAGCGAATAGTCGGCCGTTCGACTGACATAGAGGTGCTGGGCATGAGCAAGGCCTATTTCAACTACGCTGGAAAGCGGCTCCTGCAGGCAGTCGTCGTCATCCTGCTGTCTTATGTCTTCACCTTTGTGGTCGTCAGCATCCTGCCCGGCGATCCGATTACCAACGTCCTGAACAACCCGCAGAACGGCTTCACGCCGGATGAGATCAAGGAGATCATCGCTGCGCAGGGGCTGGACAACCCGATCCCCGTGCAGCTTTGGAACGCCTTTTCCGGCTTCGTGAGCGGCGATCTCGGCCTGTCGATGCGAACCAACCGGCCGGTCGCGACGCTGATCGCGGAGGTTCTGCCGTCGACGCTGGTGCTTGCCTCCGCGGGCCTCGCGGTTGCGCTTTTCCTGGCGGCGATCATCGCCTACGGAACGCAATTTCTGCCGCGGCGGTTTGGGCAGGGCCTGCTGCGCGGCTTCCCGTCGCTGTTCCTTTCGGTTCCGAACTTCGTGATCGGCCTGGTGCTGATCCACCTCTTCGGCTTCCAGCTCGGCATCTTTCGCGTCATCGAGCCCGACAGCTTCTGGGCAACGCTTTTTGCAGCGATCGCCCTCGGCATCCCAATCTCCGCGCAGATTGCCGAAGTCCTGATTGCCAATCTCGACCATGAGTCCGGCCAGGACTATGCCGCCGTCGCACGCGGGCGCGGGCTCGGCCAGATGCGGCTCTTCGTCATGCACCTGCTGAAGCCGTCATCGCTGCCGGTCATCACCGTCGTCGCGCTGACGATCGGCGAGTTGCTCGGAGGCTCGCTGATCACCGAGACGGTGTTTGGCCGAAACGGGCTTGGCAGCCTGGTGCAGCGGTCGGTCAGCACTCAGGACTTGCCGGTTCTGCAAGCGGTCGTTTCGCTCGCCGCGGTGGTTTTTGTCGTCGTCAATCTGATCGCCGACCTCACCTACCCGCTGCTCGATCCCCGCGTAAAACTCCTCGGCACGCAGCAGCGTCGCCCGACAGCCGCTGATGACAGCTCTCTCCCCATCTCCAAGGCGGTGACCCCATGACGCTCGCCTCGATTTCTTCCACACCGCGTGCGACGCTGATCGGCCGCCTGACGGGCCTGCGTGTGCCGCCCGTCGTAATCCTCTCGTTCCTGGTCGTCGCTCTGGCGATCGCCTGGTCCTTGGCGCCTGGCCTGTTCACCGGCTACGATCCGGTGAACGGCACTCCCGCCCAAAAGCTGCTTGGCCCAAGTGCGGCGCACTGGTTCGGCACCGATCATCTCGGCCGCGACCTGTATGGCCGCGTCGTCTATGGCACGGCCTCATCGGTGGCCAGCGCGCTGATCGCGGTCGTGATCGGCGTTGTCGCCGGCGGTGTTATCGGATTGCTGGCCGGCTTCTTCGGCGGCTGGGTGGATACGGTCTTCGCCCGCCTCGTCGATGTCTTGCTGGCAATCCCCAAATTTCTGCTGGCGGTCATCGTCGTCACTGCGATCGGTTTCGACACGACGAATGCGGCAATCGCGACGGGCGTCTCCGCCGTCGCTCTTTTTGCCCGGGTGATGCGCTCCGAAGTCATCAAGACCAGGCAGGCAACATTTGTCGAATCGTCGTTCCTTCTCGGCGGATCGCGCTGGCACATTCTATGGCGTCACGTGCTCCCCAACGCATCGCGATCGGTGCTGCCGCTTGCCGTCTTGCAGTTCGGCGACTCCATCCTGGTAATCGCCAGCCTTGCCTTCCTAGGCTACGGCGACCCGCCACCTGCTTCCGATTGGGGCCTGCTGATCTCGATCGGCAAGGATTACCTCAAATGGCCCTGGCTTGTTTACGCCCCGGCCCTCGTCACGATCGCAACCGTTCTCTCTGTAAACAGGATCAGCCGATGGCTCCGCAAGACAGACTGACCACGTTTTTGAACCGTCCATCGTGTCCGTTGCTACGGGCAGAAGGATTATCGGTGGCCTACGGTACCAACAGGGTCGTGTCCGATGTCGGCTTCGAGCTTCGACGCGGCAAAAGTCTCGCACTGATCGGCGAATCCGGATCCGGCAAGTCGACCATCGCCCGCGCCGTCCTGCGGCTGCTTCCTACGACGGGATACGCCAAGGGCCGCGTCGAATTCGATGGCCAGGAGCTTCTGGGGCTTTCGGAGCGCCGCTTCCGCCCCTTCAGGGGACGCAGGATCGGCTTCGTGCCGCAGGACCCTGGCAACTCCCTGAACCCAGTTCGCACTATCGGCGCGCAGGCAATGGAAGCTGCCGCACTTCTGGACGAACCAGACAAGGCGCTTCGCAAGGCACTCGTTCTGGAGACATTCGCGCAGGTCGGGCTCGATAATCCGCAGCGCATCTATGACTCCTACCCCCATCAGCTTTCCGGCGGCATGCTCCAGCGCGTGCTGATCGGTCTCGCCGTTCTGCCGCGACCGACGCTGCTGGTCGCAGACGAGCCGACCTCCGCACTCGATGTGACGATCCAGAAGCGCATTCTCGACCTTTTGTCGAAGTTGCAGGAGGAGCTGCAGATCAGCTTTCTCCTGATCACCCATGACCTAGCGATTGCAGCCGAGCGCGCGGATTCGATTGTGGTCCTCAAGGACGGCGCCATCCAGGAAGCCGGCAGTACCGCTACGGTATTCTCTGCCCCTTCCTCGTTCTACGCCAGAAAGCTTCACGACGATGTGCCGGCACTGAACCCGGACCGGTACCGGCCATTGCGAGAGCCTGGTTTCCGGCACCACGGCGCCAGGCGCGAAAAGAAACCGAAGATCGAGGTCAGCGGCGTAACGAAGAACTTCACCGTCGACGGAAAGGTTCTGACCGCCGTCAACGACGTCTCGTTCGACGTTCAGGCAGGAACGACACATGCGCTGGTCGGTGAATCCGGATCCGGGAAGACAACGGCGATCCGGCTTTTGCTCGGGCTGGAGCAACCCGATACCGGGAAGATCGCTGTCGGCGGCGAACAGGTCAACGGTCGGTCACCGGAGCAGCTTCGCTCTGTCTGGCGGCACCTGCAGCTCGTCTACCAGAACCCCTTCACGTCCCTTGATCCGACGTGGAACGTCGAGAAAATCGTGCGCGAGCCGCTGGACCGCTTCGAGATCGGGACACATCAGGAGCGGGTACTCGCGGTGCGCAAGGCGTTCGCAGATGTCGGGCTGGGGGAGCATCTCTTGTCCCGCAAGCCTGCCGCCTTGTCTGGCGGCCAGCGCCAGCGCGTTGCCATCGCCCGGTCGCTTGTCTTGAAACCCGATGTGATTGTGCTTGACGAACCTACCTCGGCGCTCGACGTCAGCGTCCAGGCCGATATCGTCGAAGTACTGCTGTCGCTGCAGGTCAAGCTCGGCCTCACCTACATCTTCGTATCGCATGATCTGGCGCTCGTGCGCCAGCTTGCCCACACGGTCTCGGTTATGCAGCGCGGACGCATCGTCGAGCATGGCACTGTTGCAGAGATCTTCGACACCCCTCGCCAGCCCTACACCCGTTCGCTGCTGGAATCGATCCCATCAGGTGCCGCGCGCCTTTCGCCGCCCCCTCCCCCGCAGTACCGGCAGATCTTCAACGAGGAAAAGATCGCATGAGCGTCTTCGCCCCCGCCCCGGCGCAGTCCGCGTCATTCCGTCCGAAGAAGCGGCTCGGATTCAACACGCGCGTCTCGTTCAACGATGAAACCGGCCCAGCCCATGGCTTGCGGGAAGGCATCGAGCTTTTCAAGGCGGCAGAACGTCTGGGCTATCAGTCGGGTTGGGCCTATCAGCGGCATTTCGACCACTATCTATCCTCGCCGCTGCCCTTCTTTGCCGCGGCAGGTCAGCATACCAGCCATATCGTGCTGGGCTCGGCCGTCATTCCGATGCGTTATCAGGACCCCATCCTGCTGGCAGAAGCCGCAGGCACGACCGACCTACTGATCGGCTGCAGATTGGAACTGGCAATCTCTACCGGCGCCAACGCAGCCTTCGATGCCGTCTTCGGCACGGTCGAAGCCGACGCCCGGACGGAAGCCAAGCGCCGTCAGCAGCGCTTTCTCTCCGCGATCTCCGGCGAAGTTCTGCACACCGTCGCAGAACCCGGCCACGGTGCCGCGCAAGGCAGCCAACTGAGGGTGACGCCGCACAGCCCGACCCTTCGCTCGCGCATACGCCAAGGGTCCGCCAGCCTCGGGTCGGCGATCCAGGGCGCCGAACTCGGCATCGGGTTGATCGCCGGAACCGTACAGCACGACCACGCCGAGGGTGAGAGCTTCGGAAACTATCAGGCCCGTTGCATCGAGGCTTTCCGAGCCACCTGGCGAAAGCAGCGGACAAGCGAGCCGCCGCCTGTTGCCGTGGCAGCGTCGATCCTGGTCGGCACGACGCCGGACCTTCGCGAAAGATACGCAGCCTATGATCTCGAGCGCCGTACCCAGGGCATTGCCGCATCGCGGCCGAAGGGCGCTCTCGAACCGAGCTCGCGGACCAACCAGCCGCCGGGTAGCCAGATCTCGCCTGTCTTCCACGGCACACCGGACCAGGTAGTCGAAGCAGTACTCAGTGATGCCGGGCTGGCTGCGGCCGACGAGATCGTTCTCTTCCTGCCGCCGGCCTTTAGCCTCGCCGAGAATATCCAGCTGCTGACCGACCTCGCCGCGACTATCGCCCCCAGCCTTGGCTGGTCGCCTGATTGGTAGAACCTCCACTTGAAATTTGAGCGGCGTCAGTCGTCAATTAGATATATTTTCTATGGTTTAGATAGAAATAGAAAGACCTGTCTTCCTTAGCCTTTGTCTGCCGCCTAACTTTCGACCACTATCGACAATCAGAGGAGCTCCCATGTCCGCGGAATTCATCAGCGTCAGCTTTCCCAACGCCTCGAACGACCTCAACCCTATTCCGGACGCTCCGGTCGATCCCCACTATCTCGAGCGCTACTCGCGCGCCCTCGACGACTACGGCTTCAACTACACGCTGATCCCCTACTCGTCGTCCTCCTTTGACCCCTTTACCCTTGGCGCGACCGTTCTGGCGCATACGAAGAACATCAAGATCATCGTCGCGCTGCGGCCCAATACCGTCTACCCGACGGTGGCTGCCAAATCGCTTGCCACGCTTGACCAGTTGAGCAGCGGACGCGTCGTCGTCCACTTCATTGCCGGCGGAAGCGATGACGAGCAGGCGCGCGAGGGCGACTTCCTCAACAAGGAACAGCGCTACGAGCGGCAGGAAGAGTATATCCGGATCCTTCGTCAGGCCTGGACGTCCAAAGAACCTTTCGACTTCGATGGGAAGTACTACCAGTTTAAGCAATTCCGCAGCGCGGTGCGCCCAACCAACGGGCCGATCCCGATTTCGGTCGGCGGCTCTTCTGATGCCGCGTATCGCATCGGGGGTTCACTAGGCGACATTTTCGGGCTCTGGGGCGAGCCGCTGGCGGAAACCAAGCAGCAGATCGAGCGCATCTATGCCGAGGCGGCAAAAGCAGGCAGGACGGACCGGCCGCGGATTTGGGTGACCTTCCGCCCGATCGTTGCAGAAACCGACGAATTGGCATGGGAGAAGGCCCACAGGGTGCTCGACCATCTCAAGGATAACCGGGAAAAGGGCCTTCATCGCGCGCCGCTCTCCGCCCCTCGCCCCGCCAATGTCGGATCGCAGCGGCTCCTTGATATAGCCGCGCGTGGCGACGTCCATGATCGCGCCCTGTGGTATCCGACGGTCACGGCGACCAATGCCTCCGGCGCTACCACCGCGCTCGTCGGATCGCCGCGCACGATTGCCGATTCAATCCTCGACTATATCGATCTCGGCGCCGACCTGATCTCCATCCGTGGCTACGACAATTTCAACGATGCCGTCGACTACGGCCGCTACATCCTGCCGCTCGTGCGCGAGGGCATACGTGAGCGGGAAGAGGCTAAGAAGAAGGCCGCAGCCTGATGATCGCGCGCGACACGGCTTTCGATCCAAGCCTGCTGAGCGCGACGACGCGCGCTCTTGCGGATGCTGCTCCCGAGGCGGACCGGACCGGGGATTTCCCCTGGACAGGCATCCGTGCGGTCCATGAAAGCGGTCTGCTCGAAAGCACTGTCGCGGCGAGATATGGCGGCGCCGGCGCAACGCTCCACGAGTCCGCGACGATCCTTGCGGCACTCGGCCGGGGTGATCCGTCGGTTGCACTGATCAGCGCCATGACGATCTTCAACCATCTCGGTCAGGCAACGAAAAACCATTGGCCCGAGGAGCTCTACAAACGCTTGCTTACGCAGGCCAAGCAGCATCCGCTGCTGCTCAATGCCGCGCGTGTAGAACCGGAACTTGGCTCGCCCGCCCGCGGCGGCTTGCCGGCGACGGTTGCCCGGCGTACCGCCTCCAGCTGGTCGATCACCGGCCGCAAACGCTTCGTCACAGGGGCACACGGCCTGAGCCATTTCCTGGTCTGGGCGCAGACCGATGAAACACCGGCCCGCGTCGGAACATTCGTCGTGCCGAACAGGCTTCCGGGCATTCGCATCATTGAGAATTGGAACAGTCTTGGCATGCGCGCCTCCGGCTCTCACGATGTCGAATACACCGATGTCGAAATCCCGCTGGAGAATGTCATCGATCTGGTCGATCCATCCGTTGCACAGCAGGACAACCGTGCCCACGCGGCAATCACGCTGGCGCTGACCGCGCTCTATCTTGGGGTGGCCGAAGCCGCTCAGGAGGCGTTCATCCGCTTTGCTCACGACCGCGTTCCGACCAACCTTGGCCATCCGATTGCCCGCACGGAACGCTTCGCAACGCTTTCCGGCGAGATCGACCTTCTCGTCTCCGGCGCCCGGCAGATCATTTTCGATGCCCTGAAGGACAAGCAAGCCGAGGCCGAAAAACACATCAGGGCCCGGCTGCTTGCCGGCCGGCAGCTGCGCGACGCGGTGCAGATCGCCGTGCGCGGCATCGGCAATCCCGGCCTCGGGAACGAACTGGGGTTGGAGCGCCATTTCCGGGACATTCAGTCGGTGCTCGTCCATGCCCCGCAGGAAGACACGTCCATTTCCATTCTCGGGCGGGCCGCCTTCGAACGTTGGAAGAGCGAAAAGGACACGCCAATGGCGCCTCCGGTCAGTCTCACTGTATTGAAAACGGCGTGATCATGACACGCTACATCATCATCGGTGCCGGCGCGGTCGGCGCGAGCCTTGCGGCCGAGTTCGAAACGCATGGCATCCCCTATGTGCTCGTTGGGCGCGGCGCGCAAATTGCCCATATCGCGGCTCACGGTCTCTCCTATCGCCGGCCGGGCGGACACCGCGTGCTCAGCCTCAACACCGCCGACACGGCCACGCCACCGACGCTTCAGCCGGATGATATTCTCGTCCTTGCGGTCAAGGCGCAGGATGTCGAGTCGGCCACGGAATTCTGGGCCTGGCGGCAGGTCGAGGATGCAGGCTTTGCATCAGAACTGCCCCTCGTGACATTGCAAAATGGGCTGGCTGCGGAAGAGATCGCGCTGCGGCGCTTCAATCGTCTCTATGCAGCCAGCATTCGTATTCCGGCGCGCTACACCGTCACCGGCGAGGTCGTCGTCGGGGGCGAGCCGAATGTCGGTATCGTCGCGCTTGGACGCTACCCGGAAGGGCTCGACGACACGGCTTTGTCGATAGTAGCGGATCTTGCAAAGGCGGACTATCTCGCCGAAGCGCGCCCCGACATCCGGCGATGGAAGGCCGCCAAGCTGGAGCATAACGTCGCCAATGCGGTCGAGCTTTTCGCCGGCGCTTCCGAGCTCCGCTCAAAGGCCGCCGCCGGCTTGGCGCAAGAGGCACGCGCTGTTCTAGTTGCCGCCGGCTATGATCCAGCCTCTCCCTCGGAGTGGAAAATCGACATCTCATCCTGGCGCGTCGCCCCGGAGAGCGGCATCGAGCCCGGCCAGCAATCGACCTGGCAAAGCTTCACCCGCGGCACCTCGAGCGAGGTCGATTATCTGAACGGCGAAATCGTCCGGCTCGGCCGCATCCACGGCGTAGCGGCCCCTCTCAACACCGCCTTCCAACAGGCCGCGGCGAGGCTTGCGCTAGAAGGCCGGCCACCGGGCACGAGGGATATCGCCGAAATCTTCGGCGGGGTTGCCAGCTAAGTCTCGGTCGCTGGTCCGGCATGTCGCCGAACGCGTGAGCAGCCGCTATGGCTTTGATGTCGCCGTCTACGACATGATTGATGTCGGGCCATCGCTTGGTTCTGCCCTTTGGCGCAAGCAGCTTGATGAGAAGGCACAACATGTGCTGCAAGAGATTGTCTCCGCCGAGGTCCTTATCATCGGCGCGCCGACCTATAAGGGCTCATACCCTGGCCTCTTCAAGCACTTGATCGACCTCATTGATCCGCATGAGCTGAAATCTAAGCCAATCCTCATCACCGCAACAGGCGGCGGGGATCGTCACGCGCTGATGGTAGAGCACCAACTTCGCCCGCTCTTCGGATTCTTCATGTCTCACACCCTGCCAACGGCGGTCTATGCATCGAATCGTGATTTCCTCTACTATGCTGTCGCTTCTGAGCACCTCAGCAACCGCATTGACGAAGCGGTTAGCGAGGTGGGTGTCTTCTTCCCGGGACGAGTGCCGACACGCGAAGCTGCCGCGTAGTTTTATCGGCGCGCGGGGCCGTCATCCAGTGATCGATCTTCCCCAAGGAGCCTCGCTGCGAAAATCAGTGATGTCTCGCCTTGAACGGATCAGAACCGACGACCTTTGTTGTTTAAGAAGCCCTCCGTTTCAAAGTCACAGTAGCGGACATCGGCTCGAGCCTACGGAATGACCGATTTGGTGCAAAGCTGCCGTTCGGGAAGCTCTTGATGTTGGAGTGGACGGCCCCTGAACGGCATCGAAATGTGCCAGAATGAGCTGTTAAGATCTCAATCGAAGGGGCCGCCCATGGACAAGATTATTCGTATTGGCATGGATACGTCAAAGCATGTTTTTCAGTTGCATGGCGTGAATGCTGGAGAGAAACCAGTCTTGCGCAAGAAAATGCGACGCAAGGAGATGATCGACTTCTTCACGACCTGCCCGCCAACTTTGGTCGCGATCGAGGCCTGTGGTGGTTCGCATCATTGGGCACGGCTGCTCACCTCATTCGGACATGAGGTAAAAATGATCGCGCCGCAACTTGCCAAGCCCTACGTCAAGCGGAACAAGAACGACGCGGCCGATGCGGAGGGGCTCTGCGAGGCAATGAGCCGCCCAACGATGCGGTTTGTTCCCGTTAAGACAGTTGACGAACAAGCGGCACTCATGCTGATCAGCGTCCGTACCCGTCTCATAGCCAACCGCACCCAACTCGCCAACGCAATCCGGGGCTACGCCAATGAGTTTGGTGTCTCCGCAGCCAAGGGGCTGGCGCATATCCCTCTGCTGCTTGAAAAGGTACAAGCCGACGGGACTGTGCCAGAGCTCGCACAGGAATTGTTCATGAGCCAGGCCGAGGAATACGCCCAGCTGGAAAAGAAGATTGCTGATGTGGAGGCCAAGGTAAAGGCATGGCAGCGTAACGACGAACGCAGCATACGTCTCAACACCATTCCCGGCATTGGCCCAATCGGTTCGGCTCTTTTGATAATGAAGACACCCGCTCCGGAGCTCTTCAAATCTGGTCGCCAGTTCGCGGCCTGGATAGGGTTGACGCCAAAGGATCACTCGACCGGCGGCAAGCTGCGGCTCGGTGGTATCACGCGAGCCGGCGATGAAGCTCTGCGGGCCGTCCTGGTGGCTGGAGCAACCGCTGTCATTCATCACGCGCGGCGATCTGGCAAGGCTTCTCGATGGCTGGCGGAACTGCTCAAGCGCAAGCCGCCTAAACTTGCAGCTGTCGCACTCGCTAACAAGATGGCGCGCGTGGCCTGGAAGCTCATGGTCTCTGGAGAGACATACAGCGCACAATCAGGACCAGCTTTGACGGGATGCGTCGCATGAAGATTGGGAAGCAAGAACCCGGGACATCCTGATCTTCGCCACGTGTTGGTAATACGACAACTTGCAAGATAATAGCAGATGGTGTGATCGATCGATCCGGGACACAGGATACCCCGGGGATCCCTTTGGCCCCTCAAGGCCGCCTTGATGTCTGGGACCTGTGTTGCGGAAACCATCTTGGCCAGCGTTCATGTGCGAACGCAACAACAGGCCGGACATATGGACGCAAGCGATCAGATCAAATCATCTCAAAATATCTTGCGAGTCGGGGGCCGTCCACATAAGGGATATGAACCGCGGTCGTCACCCTCAATTTATTCAAGTCTATGATAAACCGGGGGCCATCAGGCTTTGCCAAACGGGCCTAGTTCATGAGCCTGCGAAACAATCGCACAAGGCGGCGAAACTCGACCTCCTCACCCTCGAACCAGGCGTCCAGCCCGCAGTAGGCGACGGCGGTGGCTGCATCGCTGCCATAAAGCGCGTGTGCCTGGTCGATGATGGCGTCATCGGCCGGATTGCCTTGGGCGGCGGGTTGCGAACTTGTGGCTTGCGGTCTCTTGGACCGGACTGGATTGCGCGACATTATCGCCTCCCGCTCTCAAGTGAGTTTGAAATGATCGCCAGCGGTCCGGACGTTTGTCGTCCGCTGCGCCGCCCCTCTAAACGATCACCCCGACAGCGCTGCTGCAAGCTGTCTGGGCGGTCTGACCAGCGAGCGGGCAATATCGATGATGTCGTCACGCGCGGTGGTCGGATCCTCTGTGTTCCAGGCACCCCCCATGCCGAGCGATGGACAGCAGACGACGCGTGCGGCTGGCTCCGCTCGCATAGCTGGACTATCGGCTGACAGGGCGCAATTGTGCGTACGCGCAGGAGTGCGGCTAGAAGAATCGCCGCATTACGCCTACAAGCGTAGTCATAGTAACTCGAATCAAAGACGTCAAGCGTTTTTCGCTACGTCCGTATTCATTTTGTGAGTTTTTATGGCAGCACTTACACCCGAAGCAAATAGAGCCGCTCGCGCGATGTTGAAATGGTCCGTCAGAGACTTGGCCCAAAATGCCGGAATCGCGTTTTCGACGGTACATCGTTTCGAGTCGACGGGAACCGCAACAGAAGCGACCAAGAAGAAGATCAAAGCCGCGTATGCTGCTCATGGTGTCGAAATCACAAATGGTGACTACACCGGCGCGCGTCTGCTTTTGCGCCGGTCTGAGAATTAGGGACTCGCGCTCAATTCCGCGCGATGGCGGGAAGTCAGATGGACACAAATCTCGGTAGTCCCTAAAGACTGGTTCCGTATCGACCCAAGGGCCCGTCGCGGTATCGCGCAAGTTCCACAGGAGATATTATGCGATCCTGCGAGCACAAATCGGGAACGAAGATCGTTTGCCTTCCGCTTTACGCACAGGAGCGGACAATCCCCGCGGGCCGCAAGTCCGCCTACTCCCCAACGAACTACCGTCCTCTCTAGCAGCCCAATGCGCATTTGAACGAGCCAACGCGCCCGTAATTGAGGTCGAACAAGTCGCCGGCCTCGTTGAATGAAAGCGTGTGCTCGTCATAGGTGAACGACATCGTATCTGCATCGATCTTACCAAGGCTCACCAGGCGAAAGCCTTTGTCGGTCCT
The DNA here is from genome assembly GCF_040126305.1 of Pararhizobium sp. A13. Taxonomy (NCBI): domain Bacteria; kingdom Pseudomonadati; phylum Pseudomonadota; class Alphaproteobacteria; order Hyphomicrobiales; family Rhizobiaceae; genus Pararhizobium; species Pararhizobium sp. A13. The sequence goes on from NZ_CP149511.1 coordinate 96,399, forward strand.
TTGGCGAATGCGAATTCCGTTCCTATGTCCGAGCGCGGTGTTGCATTTTCCAGGCTTCAGTATGCCGATCATCGGTGATTGCTTGCTCAGGAAGATTGAGAACGCGTGATTGTCCTTTGTCTCAGCCCTCACCCAATCCAACCAACTCGTCTTGAAGCCATTGTTCGTGGGGCAGTTCGGCCGGCCCACGAGGACTTGTGCGGATGCTTCACCGCCGTAGCCGAGTAACATGCAAAACGTCAAAACGTGCGCTGCCTTCATCTAAACTTCCTCCAAAGTCGCATCGAGTTCATAGCAGACAGTCGGTGCTCAACCAGCTCCAAGTCTTTTCGATCGGAATGACGGGGCCCGCGCCCGTTTCGAACGACGTCAATTTTTGAGGAAGGCGGCATCTCCTGTAGCCCATCCAAGCCGGAGCTGGGCCCCGTTGCTCAAAGAGAGCCCAACTCCGCGGTCAGGTGCAACGTCCAGGTCGAATAACCGGGTGAACGCGGTGAAATCGGCGAACCACATCCTCGTGGGCGAGAATGAATGCACGATCATCGCCGCCTCGTCCGTTTTGAAGCGCTTCGCTTCAATCACTGCTGACGCGGTGCGGTGCAGCAGCTGATAGCGGATATGTGCCGGTGGTGTCTCTGCCAAGCCAAGGACATCGCATATGTGACGCATCCTCGCCAACTTGCCGACAGACGGTGTCTTCAGCCACTCCCCGACTGTCGGTCCGAAAGGCTCGTTCACCTTTCCTTCGATCGTCGCCGCGCATGTTGCGCCACCGTATCGGATCAAGGCGAAGATATCATTTTGACTATCGCGGTTGCCCCCGCGCAGCGGAACTTTATGCTCCGGGAGAGCAAGCAACAACTCCGTCGTATCGGGGAACAGTCCCGAGATTTCCGGAGGCAGACCAACGCTCTGTTCCCAACAGTGCGCGAGCGTTTTCGCCGAATAACCGGTGCGCCACTGTTTTTCAGGTTCTGCAAGAAACCGCCGCCAGGCTGAAGGACCGAGACTTGGAATGTAAATCTTGTTTCGCTTCAAGTTCTAGCCCCATCTGTGTCGGCCTGTGCTGCCCTGGATTTCCGCCCCTCTCGCACGCACCGCATGTTCATTTCCCCGAGCCGCGTAGGCGTCGTCGATATTTTATATGCGCCGGGCGAGGCGACCGTTTCGATTTGTTCGAGGTGCCGAGCCGCTGCGACCGATTGTCCAGCCAGCCAAGAAGAGCGATAGCGCCAATCATCAAGATGGCTATGGCGGCTCCTTTATGAGAATATCCGACGCTGTTGGAACCGCCCCGGCCCCTACGACGCGCAAGCGACGTTTCTGGAACGAAGCAAAGAAGCGGGGAGAGCAGCAAGGCCCGACGGCTTGATTGAAAAGGCCCCCTCCGCATCTGATCCCCCGTGAAACCTAGGATTGCCGCAGCTGATAATGTCCCAGCGATTTTTCTGCCGTTAATCGTAACCACGCATCTAAATCAGCGTAAGTTGAACAATCGGATTATCGTAGTACGCCTGAATGCGCATTGAGCTCGCAGAGCTACATGCCAAGCTGCGCGCCACAGGCGTGTATGTGCCCAAGGCGAAGCCGAGACCGTGGCCAATTGTCAAGTTCGGCCCGACGGCCTCGTAGTTGTGATTTGCATGAACGGTGCAACCTGAAAGTCACTTGCTTGGAGCCTACTTGCAGACGTCCATCGCCTTGAAGGCGACCCGAACCAACGACCCTGTTGTTGCAAGCCCATTTGTCTCAACCGCTTTCCAAGCGGACTAGGCGTCGTGGACAAATTTGAGCCAGTATCTGGCGGTGGCAAGATGGACCATGCCGAGGAAACTGTTGGCCAGTTGGTCGTATCGGGTGGCGATGGCGCGGTTGATCTTGAGATGGCCGAACATGCGCTCGATGCGGTTGCGCTGCTTATAGAGCGTCCGGTCATGCTCAATCTTCACGCGGCGGTTTGACCGGCCGGGTATGACAGCCTTGATCTTCCGTTCGGCAAGGTCGGCTCGGATCGAGTCCGCATCGTAGCCCTTGTCCGCGAGGAAAGCATCCGGCGCACGTTCAGGCCGATCAATCAAGACATCATAGGCTTTGCAGTCTGCCGCTTCTCCACCCGTCAGGAGGAAGGCGATTGGTCGCCCGAGGGCATCAGCCAAGCAGTGAAGCTTACTGGTGAACCCGCCCCGCGAGCGGCCAAGAGCCCGTCGACGAGTCCCCCTTTCCGCCCGCTGCCGAGACGTGGGCGCGGACTGTGGTGCTGTCGATGCTATAATGGCCGCTGTCCGCCATGATCTCGGCGAGCGTGACCGCCACGGTCTCCCAGACCCCGGCTTCGCTCCATCGCCGGAACCGGCGATAGATGGTGTTCCAACTACCGTATTTGGGCGGAACGTCCCGCCACGGCGCTCCGCACCGGAGCCGCCAGAGAATGCCGTTTATGATCGCGCGATTCTGCTCGGGACGTCTGCCTCGGCCACGGTTTTCAGGCTCGATTGGCAGCAAGTCCTTCAAAATGCGCCATTCTGCGTCGGTGAGATCGCCCCGGCTCATACCTGCCTCCAAAAGGCAGCCTTGAATCAATCCTTTCCAACGGCGTCAATCCAGCACATTTCAAAATCGGCCTTTGTGATCGCCTCGGCCTGAAATTGCGGGTCGAGATTGATTTCGTTCAAAGGAGGAACCGGAACCTCACCGAGCCGCGCTCCTCCGACTTCTCCTGCGCTGGAGGCATAACCCACTCTTCCGCCAGACCAGATTTCTACCTTCCGAACCTCCTCGCGATTCGCGTCAAGCTCGCTCCACAGGTCTACCGGCTCGTCAGGAGACGAATGAAGCCAGCGGACGCGAATGTAGGAATGTTCTGCCATATCCGGATATTGGCTTCATGCAAGGCAGTCCGCAATGGTAGCGTGAAAGCGGCGTTCAAATTTGTCCACGCCGCCTTAGGCATGGCTTTGATGAATGACCGGTTTGGGGCCGTCAGCGGACTGTCGGCTGGGAGGACACCAACACGAAAAGCGGACATAAGAGTTCCTGCCGCCAAGGTCAGGGATCGGCCCAATCCGAACATTCAAGCAGACCGGGATGAGGCTCTAGCATTCGATAAGGTGCCACGGCTTGCGCAGAACATCTTGAACCCGTTGATTTAAGCCTGCCTTAGGTGGACGAGAAGTGCTTTGGCATCCACGAGGTCGCCAGTATCGAAGCCTTCGGTGAACCAGGCGTAGATGGGGGCGAGAAGCTTTCGACCCTCTTTGTCGCGCCCTTGGTCGATGTAGAAGCGGGCGAGGCTTGTTGCAGCTCTCAACTCCGTGGATTTCGTACCATCAGCGCGAGCCATTCCTAGCGACTTTTGAAACCACCGCTCAGCAACACCGTCGTGTGGGTCCAGGCGCGACAGGAGTTCGCCCTTGGTGCGCAGCAACTCAGACACCATATGCTTCGTGCCGGATTCAGCCGCGAGGTCGAACGCCTTCGCGAGTATGGTCAATCCCTCGTTTGCATCGCCGAGCTCGCCGTACCTCTGCGCGAGGATACAAAGGTCATAGTGCATACCCGCTTCTGCGCCGGTCGCGGCTGTGGCTTCGAGCGCATCGCGCATTTCCCGGACACTGCCCGCCAGTTCCCCTAGCTGGGCGAGCGCCCAGCCAATCTTGAACCGGGCCTTCCCCGCCATCAGCCCCAGGTCGAACTTGGTGGATGTCTCAAGCTGCTGCTGTGCCAGCTCGAGAGCTGCTTCGGGTTCGCGGCGTGCGAGATGGACATTCGCTAGGTCATTCAGCGCGGTGGCCATACTGACGGAATGGGATACCCGCTTGGACAGCGCCAGCGCCTCTCGTCCGAGCTCCAGAGCCTGGTCGGGGGAACCCCGAATCCAGAGCATCTGCGCAGAGTAGTTCCTGCAACAGACACCAGGGTCGTGACCCGTATAGATATAGGTCAGGCGATGATCCCGGTCCGGGTCGTAGGTCGCCATTCCCCAGCTTGCGTGCTTCTCGGCGGCCGGATAATCCCCGAGGTAGAATTTGCTCGCCCACAACTGATGATGCGCCTCGAGGAGGAGGTCCAAATCGTTCGCGGACTGGGCGATCTGCAAACATTGGCGACCGAGGTCATCTGCCTCGCGCAGATGACCGGATATCAGTTGGTATGAGGCTTCGCCCCGAACCGCCACAAAGAGCTCGTTGCTGTCGTCCAGCCTCTCGCAAAGTTTGCGCGCCGAGGAAAAGGCGCGCAAAACATCCGCAGCACCCCAACCTTTTACAGCCATCGCTGCCACTCCCATGGCGTTCTGCAAATGGATTTCGCGCCTCAATCGATCTTCCGTGCCGGGTAGAGACCTGACAACCTCCAATCCTTTGCGGAAATGGGCCATGGCCTCCACATTCGCCGACCGCTTCAACGCCTCCTGCCCAGCCTTCAGCCAGTACGATCCGCCCTGATCCGCGAGCCCCGCGGCGGTGTAGTGATGCGCAAGTGTGTCTGGCTCGATCTCGGCAATCTCCGGAAACTGCTCCTCCAGCGTAGCGGCGATGTTCGCATGGATCCGGCGCCGCCGGCTCTTCAACAGGCTCTGATAGGCAGCGTCCTGCACCAGGGCGTGGGTGAAGACGTAGGTGGCGTCCGGGGCGACGCCGCGACGACTAACGAGGCCAGATTGTTCCAGAGCCTGAAGATCGTCGTTGAGCATGGCGGCGTCATCGCCCGCGACAGCGGCAAGCAGCCGATGCTGGAAGGTACGGCCGATGCAGGCGCCGATCTGGGCAACGTTCTTGACCGTCGAGAGCCTGTCGAGACGAGCCGTCAGCGAATCCTGCAGCGTTGAAGGAATGGCCAGTGAAGCCAAGGGACACGACAACTGATAGTGATCACCAGCGTCGACGAGGAAATCCGACTCAAGAACCGTCTTGGTCAGCTCCTCGACAAACAGCGGTATGCCTTCGGTTTTGGCCAGGATGTGGTTGGTGACCTCCGAAGGTAGGCTCCTGCCTCCTGTTAGGCGTCGTATGATCGCCTCACCTTCATCTCGTCCGAGGCTGGCGAGCGAGACGGCCGTCACATGCGACTGTTTCAGCCAAGGTGGATGGATCTCGGGCCGGAAGGTGACGACGAGAAGCACAGGGAGGTCTGGCAGGCGTTCGACCAGCAGGGAGAGCCATTCGCTCGTCGTCTGGTCGATCCAGTGCATATCTTCGACAACGAGCAAAACAGGCTGGCGGGCCGCGATCCTCTCAAGTTGCTCGATGAGCACCCCTAGAGTACGGGCCTTCTGCGCTTGCGGCGTCAGTTGGATCGGTGAATAGCGGTTAGCGAAGTCGATCGAAAGCAGGGAGGCCAAAAGCGGTCCTGCTTCACTCAGGTCTGGGGCCGATTGGAGCACTAGCGCCTCAAGCTTGTCGAGCTTGGCACTCGCGCTGTCGCCTAGCCGAAGCCCGGCAGCGCGACTAAGCTGCTCGATCACCGGGTAGAGCGCGCTGTTTGTGTGGTATGGGGAACAGAAGTAGCGCAACCTTGCGTGCGGCTCGGCCCTCAATCGCTCTTCCAGTGCGGCAGCTAACCGCGACTTGCCAATGCCGGGCTCGCCCGACAGAACCACGGCGTGGCCACTTCCTGTCCGAACCTGCTGCCAGCATTGAAGCAGTAGATCGAGTTCCTTGGATCGGCCCACGAGCGGTGTCGAGACGCCATGCGACGCATCGAAACGTCCCTCGGTATCGGCCTCGCCGATGACCCGCCACGCCGGGACGGCTGTTGCGTAGCCCTTGAGCTCCTGAAGACCGAGATCGATCAGCTCAAACAATCCAATAACCAGCCGATGTGTACCGCCAGCGATCACGACGGCGTTTGGCTCGGCCAGGGCCTGCAGGCGAGCCGCGAGGTTGGGCGTCTCGCCGACGACGGCCTGCTCCTGTGCGGATCCTTCACCAATCAGGTCTCCGACCACGACCAGACCGGTGGCAATGCCAATACGTGCCGCAAGTGGTTGGTCCAACGATCCGGGCGTTAGGCTGGCGGTCGCCGTCGCCGCCGCAAGGCCTGCCCGCACTGCCCGTTCAGCATCGTCTTCATGCGCGCTCGGCCAACCAAAATAGGCAAGCACGCCATCGCCCATGAACTTTGCAACATACCCCTCGTAGCGTGCGATCTCCGCAGACACGGCACTTTGGTACGCACGGAAGACGTCGCGCATTTCCTCCGGGTCGAGTCGCTGTGACAGCTCTGTCGAACCAACGAGATCGATGAACATGACGGTCAACTGCCGGCGCTCGGCTTCGTGTCTGGGCGGAGCTGGGGCCGACACGGAACTCGGTGGCGACAGCGTGTCGGTATTCAGCGCCGCAATCGCCGCAAGAACCTTCCGGCGCGGGCCGACGGGCAAACCCAGCTCTCTCAGGTTTTCCTCGGTGAGGTGCCGAAGCGCATCGAAATCGACTTCGTTCGCGGTGAACGCTTCTATGTACTTGCCCAACCCGAGGCGGGCCAGCCAAGCGGTGATATCCGACATGACAACTACCTCGCGTCGGCGAGCATACCACGGCCGCGCGTCGCACAAAAACTACCGGCGACTTCGCGAGAAAGGTCATGGCCACACATCGCGCGAAGCTGCCACCTCGTCCAGTTGTTCGGTGTCCGCTTTCGAGCGGCCGCCATGATTAGTCAACGGCCGAAATGACGGCGCAAAGCCGTCGTTGAGGGCAATAACGCGAATGTCGGCAGCGGGCGCGACACCTAACGATCGTTACAGCTATTGTACCGGCCCCAACCTCGCCTACGGGGCAGACCACCGAGAACCAGATTCAGGAAATCGAGGCCGCCGGCTTTCAGGTCGAGCCGCGCCGGATCGTCACAGAGACGGTTTCCGGCAGTACCGCCATCGCGCAACGCCGAGGCTTCTCCCGGCTCATGGACAAGTTGGAGTCCGGGGACATTCTGATCGTAACCAAACTCGACCGCCTCGGCCGCGATGCTATCGACGTCAGCACCACGGTCAAAACGCTGACCGAAATGGGCGTGCGCGTTTATTGCCTCGCGCTTGGCGGCGCCGATCTCACCAGCTCTGCCGGGACGATGACCATGAATGTGCTCAATGCCGTCGCACAGTTCGAGCGGGATCTGCTGATCGAGCGGACACAATCCGGCCTCAAGCGCGCAAAGTCGGAAGGCAAGGCTCTCGGCCGCCCCTCGACGCTCAGCGAAAAGCAGAAACAGGGTGTACGTGACGATCTGGTTACAGGGATGAGCGTTTCGGCCGTTGCCAGGAAATTCGCAACAAGCCGGCAGACCATCATGCGCGTCAGAGATGGGCTTCCCTGAATATTTGACCTATTGGAGCGTCAATTGGCTCGGTGGGGAAAGTCGAGCATTGTCAAAGTTATCCAGGAAACCTTCGATAACCCGTGGCTCAATCTCTGCATCGACGTCTACGTCAGGGAGATGACGCCCAGCCGTTACCGACTAGGCATTGGCGTTCGACCAGGCGGTGAGCGACCGGATCGTCGTGTACAGTATTCTCTGATCAGGAACCCTCTTGCGTTTCGCGGCCCGCAACGTTCTGCGGAATGAACCGATAGTGGATTAAGTCCATGACAACAGCCTCGCTCTCCGTCCGATTGCGGTAGCCGTGGCGGCGGTCGGCAGGGAACCGTAGCGACTGCCCCTCCTTGAGCAGCCTCCAATCTTCCTCGACCAGCAATTCGACCTCGCCGCGCAGGACGGTCACATGTTCCACAACCCCGATGTCATGCGGCTCTGAGATACTCTCAAAGTCAGGTGCGAAGGTTAGCTCGTATAGTTCGAAACCGAATCGGGTCTCATAAGGGAACAACAAGGCGCGCTGCATCCCTTCCTGCGACGGGCGCACCCGGAGACTACTGGCGTCACGCAAAAGCAAGACACCGCCTTCTTCGCGATCCGGCTCAAGCAGGGTGGTCATCGGAACTCGCAAGCCCGTCGCAATCTTCCAAAGCGTCGCAACAGTCGGCGTGGATTCGCCGCGCTCGATCTGGCCCAGCATTGCCTTGCTGACTCCCGTCTGCTCTGCGGTCTGATCGAGGCTCCACCCGAGCTCGTGCCTGATGGACTTCAGTAGCTTCCCTGTTTCAACGGGACTGATGGACTTCATTTAAGACCGACCTCGCATTTGTGCGCTATAGCGCACATCTCAAGTATGCGTTATAACGCACACCTACGCAACCGCAACACAATGTCAAAGGACTATCCCATGCGATCTGTCGGTGAAAGATCCGCAGCATACCTTGAAATCAGGCAACCAGACACCAGGCTCGACCTCGACCGCATTCTTGCGACTAGGGAACAAATTTCATCCGTGTTTCGCGACACGCCCCAATTCGCTTGTCCCACTCTTGGCGACGTGCTGGGATGCGAAGTTGTCATCAAACTTGAGACCGCAAACCCGATCAGATGCTTCAAGGGACGAGGGACCGAGGTCGTTATGTCCCGTCTGGCAAGCAGCCCGGATCCCAAGGCCGCGGTCTGCGCGAGCGCCGGCAATCTCGGGCAGGCGCTCGCGCATAGTGGCCGGGCACGCGGAATTGGCGTAACCGTGGTGGCGGCGACAAGCGCCAATCCCGCGAAGATCGATCGCATTCGTCGGCTCGGTGCCGCCGTCGACCTGGTCGAGGGCGACATTGAGGAGGCGCGACAACGCGCCCGCGAGATCGCGGCCAGCGACAATGCTTTACTCGTAGAGGACAGCGAAAACCTCGACACCTGCGAGGCGGCGGGCACAATCGGGCTGGAGCTCATCGAAGGGTGCGACCGCATCGACACGATCCTGCTCGCACTCGGCGGCGGCGCGCTGGCCACCGGCGTCGGCCACGTCTTCAAGAGCTTGTCGCCCACAACGGAGGTGGTGTGCATCCAACCCAGCGGAGCACCCGCCTTGGCTCTGTCTTGGCGGGCGCGATCGGTCGTCACCACAGACCGCACCGACACTATCGCCGACGGCGTCGCCGGCCGCTTCCCGATCGCGGTGGTCCTTCAGGACCTACTCGCCGTCGCCGATCACGTGCCGCTCGTCGAGGAAGCAAGCATCAAGGCAGGCATGCGCTTGCTGCATCGGCACGCCGGCCTCGTGGTCGAGCCCTCGGCCGCTCTCGGCATCGCGGCGATCCTGGAAGACCCCTCGCGTTACCGCGGCAAGCGTGTGGTAGCGGTGATCTGCGGGTCGAACGTGCTGCCGGATGCGTTTTCGGAGTGGATAAAGGACTAGGGTATAGGGCGGCAGATGGCCGTGAACGTGTAGTTGAATATCTGATATTCACGGTCCGTTCGGCCTTAGCGTGTCTGTGGGAACAGTTCTTGTTCCGACCCCAAAAAGACGATGTCCGCCTTGACCGCTTCCGCCAGCTTCTTGGGAATGATCGTGGGTCCGATCGCGGCCGCATCGGATGCAAAGCTTTCCGGGTCACGAGTGGTTGCAACGGATACTTCGATGCCTCTACGGGCAAACGCCTTGGCCAGAGCCTGGCCGATATTGCCGAAGCCGATAATCGCGTAGCTCATGTTTATTCTCCTCGGGTCTATCACGCCCTGCGGCGCTCCGAACATTCGAATGGAGCGCCCGACCGGGCGTAGTGCGTCAGAGTTGCGCAAGGCCGCCGTCAACGGCGACTTCGCTGGCGGTCATGAAGCTGCTGTCCGACGACGCGAGAAAGGCCGCCGCCGCCCCGATCTCCGCCGGATCGGCCATGCGCTGGAGCGGGGTCTTCGAGGCGAAGACCTTCATGCCCGCCTCGCCTAGCGCTTCCTTCGCGAGTTCGGTCGCCGTCGCCCCGGGTGACAGCACGTTCACCCGGATGCCGGTGCCCTTCAGGTCCTCCGCCCAGGTCCGCGCGAGGTTGCGCACTGCCGCCTTGCTCGCGCTGTAGGCGCTCATTGCCGGGGCGCCCGTGGCGCCGGCGCTTGATCCGGTCAGGATGATCGAACCGCCCTGGCCCATCAGCGGCAGCGCCTTCTGGACCGTGAAGATCGTACCCTTCACATTGGTGTCGAAGGTTTCGTCGATATGCTCGGCGGTAATCTTGCCGAGCGCAAGCTGGCTTCCCGCCCCGGCATTGGCGAAGACGATGTCGAGGGTTCCTCGCTCGGCCTTCACCGCCGCGTAGAGTCGGTCGAGGTCGGCCTCATCGGAGACCGAGCCCGTCACCGCACGGGCATTGGGACCGAGTTCTGCCACAGCGGCGTCGAGCGCTTCCTGCCGGCGGCCGAAGATGAAGACGAAGGCCCCCTCCTCGATGAAGCGCTTTGCCGCCGCGAGGCCGATGCCGGTAGCGCCGCCGGTGATCACGGCGGTCTTTTCATTCAGTCTGTTCATGTCATGTATCCTTGGTTGGAGGGGTCGTCCTCGCTTCAATCAAACTTTGTCCACGAGGCAGGATCGCATCGAAATTTGCGATCACGATTCATCAGTCGAACTTGACCAAGTCCTTAAAGATCAGTTGGCCCCAGCTATTCCCGCGCGCTTGGACAAGCAGTCCACCTTCCGAAAGTCCGCCGAGTTTGATCGGCGAGAAACCGAGATTTTCCGCAAGCGCAGCAATCCCCGTTGCGGCGCCGTCATCATCGCTCGCCAGGAAAACGACTCTCCTGCCACCATGAACGGCCGGGTCCTGGGCAAGAATCGCCGCGGCCAAATGATTGAAGCCCTTAACCAGCCTTCCGCCAGAAAAGGCCTGCGCGACGAACCTGGACGAAGGTTGTCCTCCCAGTTCCTTAGGGGACACGCCGTAGGCATTGGTCACATCGACGATGGTCTTCCCCTCCCAGGTGGGCAGCGCCTTCGCTACATCCTGGTGCGATGTCGTTTTGCAGTTAACCGTAAGACTCTCGCTTCAATATTTTCAATAAGATAGCGCGGCACTTAATTTGAGACGTGTCAGTTAATGTGAGATTGTTGTACGGATTTTGGCACTTAATACGAGAATCTGCCGCCGACGAAATCGACGGTGTTCTTCAACGACTTTCCGATGAAGCACGGGCGAGAATCGAGACTGCTTTTGGCGGCATTTTCAGTGACATCGCGGCCCACGCAAGCCAATCGCGGACGTCTCGGCATTTGCAGTTAATTTGAGATTTTCGTTGTCGAGAATCGCAAATTAACTGCCAAACGAAATCCAAACAGCCGCATTCTTGCGATTAAGTGCCAAATGACAAAGGCCGTCCTCATCGACTACCCGCAAAGCCAATGCCTCTTGCCGCGAATGGTGAGCCACCTCGTCGAGGTGTTATTTGTCGCCGAGCCGGTCTGCCGAGCAACAACGGATCATGTTGATAAGCGCCGACCGAACTTCTCACACCACATTCGGTCTGATGGGTGACCATGATGCCACGCGCGGCCAGCATGTCTTCCACAATGCTAACCTCAAAGGAATCGGAAATTCAGCCACACGGCATGAGCAATTGCTTCAGCTGGAAATCCGTCGCCACGATAAGCGGATCACGGGCAGGTCTGTTTATGCCGCTAGATCCCACGTCTTCTGAAACCAGTAGGTTTACACTGCATGTGAGCTCTGAACGCGCCTTCAGGTCGAGCGCGCGTTGTTGAGCCAGAAATGCCAACGAGCCTTCTGGGATAAACTCCGCGCGCAAAGTCGAACCGGGCCGCCGATTGTTCAGTGGCCCGGCCGTTGAGAGTTACTCCGACTTGATGTTTTCCCAACGCTTCAAGAGGTCGGCATGGCTGTCGGTCCAATCCTTAACCGCCTCGTCCATTGTCTTGCCATCGGCGACTGCGCCGGCGATCGCGGTGATATCTGCGAGTGGGAGATATACGCTGGCAATGACTTCGCGCGCATGTGGGTTCTCAGCGGAGAAGCCGTTTTTGGCAATCCAGTTGTAGGTCTGCGCCAGCGGGAATATCGCCTTCGGGTCCTTCAGAAACTTGACCGGATATTTCTGCATCATCCACGACGGTTCCCAGAGCGTCACGGCGATCCATTCCTTGCGGTCGATGGCCGACTTCAATTCCGCGGTCATTGCAGCCGTGCTGCCTTCGACAAGCTGCAGCTTGAGGTCATAGGCTTTGACGGAGTTAGTGGCATCACGCATCAGGCCTGAACCTGGCTCGATGCCGACGATCTTGCCGCCGAACTTGTCGGCATTGGCGTTCAACTGCTCCATGGAGTCGATCGGCACATAATTCGGAACCGCAATGGCCTGATACAGGCCAAACGAAACCGGCGATATCTTCTCCAGCTTTTTCTTGTTCTTATCCCAATAGTCCTGCGCGACATAATCAGTCAGCGAGGCGAGAATCTGGATATCGCCCTTGCCGAGAGCGGCGTAGGCAATTCCCCACTCCGAGAACGGCACGACCTTCACCGTGTAACCGGAATCTTCCAGCGCTTTCTTGGTGACACCGGTGATTGAACCCAGGTCTTCCCACTGCATCGTGCCGATGGTGATGGTCTTTTCTTCTGCATGCGCGGACAGCATGGTCATTCCGACCATGGCTGCGGCGCAGAGTGCTCTCCACAACGTCTTCATTTTTTGCTCCTAGTTTTCGTTCCCATTTTCATGAAACACCGGCGCTCGGCTTGGCCTCCATGATTGCGCGGCGAGGGGATCCCTCTCGACCTGTACGCAATTCCTGCAATCGGATCACCGAGTTGACGCCCAGACGGCAGCTGTGTTTCTCACTGACCGCGTTCAATTTGGCGAGAATTCCAGCTTCACTCAAAACGTTGTGCCCCCTAACTCACGGCCTTGATCAAACCGCGGCCATGAATCGGTGCGCGTCGTATATGGCCGCGTGGATGTTCCTGCTCGCGACCGCATCGCCAATCCGAAACAGCTGAAACCTGCCGCCAGGATTGTTGGCTACGGCTTGCGATCGGCCCGCGATAAAAGCCTGATAGTCTATTTCACCTTTGTTCCTGGAAAGCGGCTTGAGGCAGAAATAGAGTTCGTCTATCGGCTTCGTTCCGCTTTCGACGACAACCTGGTCGACCTCTTTTTCGACCCGGACCTTGGAATACTCGTCGAAAAATATGGCGGCGATCCTGTTTCCGCGACGTTCGAGGCGCTCGATGCGCAAGTTCAGCGTGATCTTTGCACCTGCTTTGTTGAGAGCGCGGAAATAGGCGGGATAGCTGGTTGCTCCGATATCCGGCGCAAGGGTTCGTGTCGGCGTGACGACTTCGAGATTCGCGCCCGCATCGACCAGAAACTCCGCGATCGTCATTGCGGGGTGCGAACCGTTGTCGTCGTAGACCAGCACGTTTTTCGCGGGCCGAGCGCTTCCGCCGAGGATATCCCAACTGGTTGTCGCGAGATGCTGTCCTTCCTCAAGACAGTCAATGTTCGGTAGTCCACCCGTGGCAACGACGACGACGTCAGGTTCTTCAGCCACCACGTCAGTCTCATCGACGAAGCGATTGTAGTGCATTTGGACACCGAGGCGCTCGCATTCGGACAAGCGCCAGTCCACGATTCCAAGTATTTCGCGGCGCCGTTTCAGTGCCGCGGTCATTAGGATCTGTCCGCCCGCTTTGGGTCCCGCCTCGAAAACCGTAACCTTGTGGCCCCGCTCGGCCGCCACCCTTGCAGCCTCAAGACCGCCTGGCCCCGCTCCGACGACGACAATCTTGTGGACCGGCCCGTTGGTCTTCTTGATCACATGCGCGAGGCTGCCCTCCCGACCAGTCGCTGCATTGTGCACGCAGGTGGCGTTGCCGGCGGGGTAGATGGAATCGATACAGAACCCCATCCCGACACAGGGGCGAATTTGATTCTCCCTCCCTTCGATAATCTTGCGGGTGATGTGAGGATCGGCAAGGTGTGCTCGTGTCATGGCGACCATGTCGAGCTTGCCGCTTGCGATCGCGTGTCGTGCGGTCGCCACGTCCTGAATTCTTGCCGCATGAAAGGTCGGTATCTTCACACTCTGACGAACCTCTCCAGCGAAATCCAGATGGGGAGCAGATACGGTTCCCATGTTCGGAATCACATGGCTCAACGCCTCGTCTGTTGAGACGTGGCCGCGAATGACGTTGACGAAATCGATCAATCCGCTGGCCTTCAGACGACGGGCAATCTCTACACCGTCGTCGCGTGTGAGTCCTTTATCCCAGGCCTCATCGCAGACCATACGCACGCCGACAATAAACGCATGGCCGATGCGCTTGCGAATGGCAGCCAGAATATCGTTCACCAAGCGCATCCGGTTCTCAAGCGAGCCACCATATTCATCGTCGCGCTTGTTTGTGGCCGGCGACCAGAAATGCGCGATGAGATGCGAGGCGCATTCAAGCTCTATACCGTCAAGCCCCGCTTCTTTGACCCGCTCCGCACTATCGGCATAGGCGGCGATCACGCGCTCGAAATCCCAATCTTCCATCGCCTTGGGATAGGCGCGATGTGCAGGCTCCTGGATGTGGGACGCATCGATGATCGGAAGCCAATCGCCCTTGTTCCAGTTGGTTCTGCTTCCGAGGTGTGTGATTTGAATCATCACGGCAGCGCCGTGGTTGTGAACATCGTCGGCAAGCTCTCGAAGCCACTTCACGGACTCGTCCTTGTGAAGCTGGATATTGCCGAATGCCTGAGGACTGTCGATGTCGACGACGGACGAACCGCCGATCATCGTCATGGCTATCCCGCCTTTGGCTTTTTCCGCATGGTAGAGACGATAGCGCTCCTTCGGGAGACCGTCTTCAGTGTATCCCGGTTCGTGCGCCGTCGACATCATCCTATTTCGGAGCGTCAAATGCTTAAGCTGAAAAGGCTGGAGCAGCGGATCGTTTGACATCTCAATGTTCCCACAGCTTATCGTCGTTGCCTGTTTCCCAACGTCGGGTTCCGGCGTGACGTGGGCGACAATGTCCGGTGAGGGTGCGATCCCGTAAAGGGCAAATAAATTCATAGAAGTATGAGGCAAGGTCGACAAAAACCTTCAAGGATCCATCGGACCATCACGAGAGTCCGCGGTGTTGCCCTGATGGACAGTGGACGAAAACGCGACGCGCTGGCGGAATGGCTTGCGAGGGATCTTCCGCAACGTTTCGAGCAGCGCGTCATTCCGGTAGAGGAGCCTGTCGGTCTGGCCTGGGGCGACCTGACGGCACTTGCGAAGCGAAGCGGTCGCGGGCTCGCCTCGATGGACGGTTTGATCGCTGCTACGGCAATGACACACGATCTTACCCTCGCCACGCGCAATACCAGGGGTTTTGAAGGTTTCGGAATCGATATCGTCGATCCATGGAGCAGCTAACAGGCGACATTATCGCCCGTCGTCGGAAAGGATACCTGCGTGCGCTCCTACAGCCTGCTGAAAAATCATGCCGGCATTATGCTGATCGGCGACCACACATCCCTCAGCTGGCTGCATGAGGTCGTTCGCGACGTCAACGACAGATCTCCTCTGTGAAGGACAAGGAGGGCGCGTTTCTCGGTCTGGCGTATGATGTGCGCAAGGCGTTTGAACAGCAACGGGAAATTCTCCAGCCGCCACAGCATTTCGACGAAGTCGGCGTCGGTATGGCGTGAAAATTCTCTGGCCAGTCCTATTGCTTCAGCACAGGCTGTTGCGGCTGTCTCTCGCTTTTCTCAGCCACTCCGCTAAGACACAATCCATCGCCTACGCGCTCGAAGCCATCATCGAAGAAGCCCTCCGGATTTTGGTGCGCAGGGAGAACGTGCGGTATATCTCTGGCAGCGTCTCGATCCGGCCCAACCCGCCGTCATTGACATGCTGCAGAGCCGTGGAGGGATCTTTTGCTCGTGGACCAAAGCGCAACGGAAGGCCAGCTTTCTGCAGCTTTTGGCGAGCTTCGATCCGATGTATGGTCGCCATTACGCCGCCCGGCTCCAAAACGGCGAATGGCCTGACCCTCGATGGTAGGAGTGATAGCTGTCTCGCCTATCACATCAACAACAACTTCAGAGAGTTAGATACCCCTCCCCTGCCCAGAGGTGAATCGCAAGCGCAAAACCGCGTGCTTGAGTTTTCGCTTAGTACCTCAATTGAAATCGGGAGTTAAAAGCCACAGCTTGGGTTGTTGACTCACAAGAGCGATTAGGTGTTCGTTTCATTGTTGGTGCAGTCCTGCACCGCGTGTGATGGCGTTCCGCGCCCCGCATTTTTCGAACGGCGAAGAATTCGAAACCATGAGCCATGACAGCCAGTCGTTACGACGGACAATTCCCTCCCTCCACAGCCTGATTTTGTTCGAGGCTGCGGCGAGATATCTGAACTTTTCGAAGGCTGCTACGGAGTTGTCCATCACCCAACCTGCGGTCAGCCATGGGATCAGACAACTTGAGTCGTCTCTTGGCCATGCGCTTTTCGTTCGGGAAAGGCGGGCGCTGAGCCTGACGACGCAAGGCCAGCGGCTTTATTCGGCGGTATCGGGGGGATTTGCGTCGATCGCCGAAACGCTTGGTGATATCGCCGGAATGCCACGCCGCGATACGCTCGTAATCAGCGCCTCGACGGTCATGGCAACGGAGTGGCTGATGCCGCGGCTGCCGGAGTTTCGCAAAATCCATCCTGACTTGGTGATTGACCTGAGATGCCTGGACCGGGATCCAGTTATGACGACGAGCAACATCGATGTTCACATTCGGCTCGGCGACGGAAACTGGCCGGATTGCGATGCCATTCCTCTGTGGGCCGAGGAAATATTGCCTGTTTGCAGCCCCGATTACCTGGCAAAGAGCAGGCCTCTCTCACTTACCAGCGATATCTTGCTCCATCGGCTCATTCACTACGTCGACCCGTATCGCTTCAGGATCGGTTGGGCCGATTGGTTGCGGGCCGTGGGCGTCGGCGCTCCGCCGACTTTGCCGACGTCATTGCAGGTCAACGATTCCCTTGTCGCGATGAAAGCTGCGGAAAATGGCGAAGGCATCGCTCTGGGTTGGCGGCCTCTCATTGACCGGCCCATTCGAGAAAACCGCCTCGTAGTTGCTCTTGACCGCACCCTAAAGACCGGGAGGCGCTTCTACGCCGTGACGCCAAGTGCCCCGAACCGCAGAAAAGTCGCCCTGATTTTCAGAGACTGGCTAGCGAACCGTTTTGAAAGTCTTTGAGTCGTGTTGGTTCGGGAATCCTGACGCGTCGCCCCTATCTCGGTCGGCTTCGATCCGGCCCTCAGCGACAAACCGAGCCGGACCTCAACTACGCGCAGAAGAACTGTTCCAAATCGTACGGAAGGGCAGGCAATGAGACGTGCTCTGATCGTAGGTCGCCCGCGCGCGGGGAAATCCACAGTGGCCAAGCAACTGGCAGAGATTACCGGCCTTCCTCTCGTTCACACCGGGCCTCGACACGGCCCAAAGTGCCCGTCTCCGTGATTGCGACTTCGGCAAGTAGGGAATCCACGAATTTCTGGATGTGAGGCTTGTCAAGTGAGGCTTTGTTGATCTTAACATAGTATCCACGATCGATCCGCAAGGGCTTCTGAGAAAGCGAGATAAGTTTTCCTTCGGTAACCAGTTGCCTGACCAGATGGTGCCATCCGAGCACGACACCTTGGCCGGCAATAGCGGCCTCGACAAGCATTGCGTAATTGTTACTCACCAACGCGGGCGATGATGCGCGTCCTGCGAAACCATTGGTGTTAAACCAGTCGTTCCAGGCAATTGGAAACCATCCAATTGCCTCGGAAGTCCAGTGCCGGCGATGGAGCTCCAATAAGTCAGCTTCGGCAAGGCTGTCCGGGTCCCGAAAGGGACCACGTCGGCGGAGGTAATCCGGACTGCAAACGGGCTCGACGAATTCTGGGAACAAATAGTAAAGCAACTCGCCGACTTCGCAGCGTTCATTGCCGCAAATGAGTGAAATATCGACCTCGTCGAAGTTGCGTAAGGTGTCATCCTCGTCAGAGGCCAGCAATACAAATTTAACTTCAGGCCATGCGGCTCGAAAGCGGTCCACGTAAGGCTTGAGCCAATAGGCCACGGCAGCATTGGTCCCCGAGCAAGTGATGACAGGAGGGTCTGTGGGCTGGTTGAACTCATCGACCGCATCGCATATCGAGTCGAGACCGTCGCTGACAGCCGAAAGCAGGCGGTTGCCCTCGGTTGTCAGTTCGAGGCCGCTGTGCTTGCGTAAAAAAAGTATCACGCCCAGGGCCTTCTCAAGACCTCGTATTTGTTGACTAACGGCAGCCTGTGTCACGCATAGTTCATTGCCCGCAAGCGTGAAGCTCAGGTATTTTGCGGCAACCTCGAATGTAGCGAATGATCCCAGGGAAGGTAGATAACGTCGTTTTGCACGCATTTGATAACATACCGGATCCAAATTCGCCGAACGATTGTGCCCTCGCATCGCGGCCGATGCAAGAGTAGAACTGAGCCTCACTCCACGCAGACAGCTTGCAGAGTCGCCAAGATGTGCCCGGGATATCAATTCCAACGTGGAAAAGATTGACGCCAAACACATCCGACCGCCCATCTTGTGCCCCCCGAACTGAAGTAAAGCTGACCTAAACCCGGTTGGCATTAGCTCCGCCTTATCCCCGCCCCATGGAAAATCTCGTTTGCTCAATCCGGCGAGACCAACCGACTATGCGCTCACATAACAATGAGAACGCGCTCGTTCGCTGGAAATAGCGAATACAAAAGAGGGGTAAATCATGATTGGGGTGAAACCAACCTCAGCATAGCCGTCGCCGTGGCGACGCCATGCCGCTCTCCTCGCACGCACGCAGAAATCACCCGTTCTCCATGAAACCTACAGAGAAATAGGAGGGAAGTATGTCATCTATAGCGAATACCGCCGACGTGCCGGAGGAGGCCTCGGCAGCGTTCAAACGGCGCTTCATGAGGAGGATGATCGCTGTTCTTACCGGCGGAATGCTCCTCGACGGCTACATCCTTGGGGTCATCGGCCCGGTGACGGATGTGATGAAGGCAGATATGGGCATGTCGACGCTCGACATGGGCCTGGCCGCATCGGCAGCGCTGTTCGGGATCCTGATCGGCTCGCCGCTGGGCGGGTGGGCCGGCGACAAGTTCGGCCGTAAACCGCTGTTCATGATTGACATGGGGCTGTTCGTGGTCGCGTCAGCGATGCAGTTCTTCATCACCTCGGTGGAAATGCTAATCGCAGTGCGGCTATTGATGGGCGTCGCCATCGGCGCAGAGTACTCCGTCGGCTGGCCGCTGATGTCGGAGTTCGCGCCCGCCCGGTTGCGGGGGCGCCTGATGGGCGTCACGATCCTCGCCTGGTATGGCGGTTTCATGCTCGGTTACACGGCGGGCTACATCCTGAACCTGCCGGAGCCGATGCCGTGGCGGGTCATCATCGGAACGAGCACACTGATCGCCGTCGTCTTGTTCGTCGCCCGGCTCGGCCTGCCCGAGTCGCCGCGCTGGTTGTGGAGCAAGGGCCGCAAGGACGAGGCCCGCGCCGTCGCGCGCAAGTATCTGGAGAGCGCCGAGGACATGGCGGACATGGAGAAGACGGAGGTGCGCCAAGGCCAGTTTGCTGACCTGTTCTCCGCAAAGTATTGGCGCACGACGGTTTTCGTTTCGTGGTTCTGGTTCTGCAACGTGCTGCCGTATTTCGCTATCGCAACCTTCGCCGACAGCGTGCTGGCGAAATACGGTCTCTCTGGCGGGCTCGCCGGTGGTGTGGGACTGTCGATGGTGGCGGTGGCCGGCGTTGCCATCACGGTGGCGTTGATCGACAAGGCCGGTCGCCGGCTGTTCACGGTCCCGCCGCAGTGGATCACTATGGTCGTCTTCTTGGTCATCGGCCTGTGGTCGGATGCGCCTTCGGCCGTCGTGCTGGGTCTCTTCCTCGTCTTCTCGTTCTTGAATGCGATGAATGGGACGCTGACGAGCATCTACCCCGGGGAGGTGTTTCCCACCGAGGTTCGTGGTGTCGGCACCGGTTTCGCCGCCGCCGTCAGCCGGGTCGGGGCCGGTATGGGCACCTTCCTGTTGCCGATAGGGGTGGAGCAATTCGGTGTTTCGGCGGCGATGCTGGTCGCGGCGGCCGTCGTCTTCAGCGGTGCCCTGGTGTCACAGTTGTGGGCTCCGGAGACGAAGGGGAAGAGTCTTAGCGAGACGGCCGCCGGGTATTCGCACTAACTGTCTAACTTGCCCGGACGGCCTCCTCGGCTTGGGCGGATAAGCGATAGAATATCGCCAAAAACCGCACAGCCCGTCTCTGTTTAATAACGACCGATAATGCCGGCTTATCGGTCGTCCTACCGGTTGCGACTGGATTGGCCTTAAATCAGCGCGTAGTCCAGCCTCGAAAGGCACCTCCGTCGAGCCGGCAAGTTTCGGTCGGCGACCGCCGGCGCCAGCATATTCCCCTGCCCCTGTTCTGCGGGTGGCCGTATTACCGCCTTCCCCGACAGTGCGCCGGCGCAAGGTAACCCAAAAGCGGTCTCAAAAACAGCTGGGACAGAACTCCGCTTTCCTTTTAGGGCCGCCCTTCACGCGCTCTTTGACCCGTTGCTAGATCGCTCGGCGATACCGGAGAGATCAACCTTCTTGCCGGGCGCATCGGCAAGGATCCTAAGCGTCCCGCCAAGAGATTCAACACCGTCGCGCATGCGCCAACGATGATGATCATGATGCCCGCTTCACCTCGGTTCCATGAGCCCGCATCAAAGCCATCAGCATCGGTCCGAGCGAGAATTCCCTGCGTCTGGCTTTGTCGGTCAGATGCCGCAGGTAGCCGCCAGCGGAGTTGATATGCCCTGCCCTCTCCAGGATGCAGGCCATCGCTACCGCAGCGTTCTCGGGCCCCATGGCCTCGCAGGCATCCTGATACGCTGTCGGACTAACCCCCAACATGGACCTCACAACCACGGCCGCGGACATCAGATCTCGCCAATTGCCGACCACCCCACCGGGTCCGTAGTCGATGATATCCGGGCAAGCCTGTAGAACCATTCCGATCGGGAACGCCTTTATCGGCTCTCTCGCTGGTTTGATGTCTGAGTTCGATTTTCCCCCCTGCTCTTTGTCAAAGCGCGGTTCAAGTTCAATGATGGAATCGGTATTAGAATTCTGTATGTGGCGGTCAAAATGGACATCATTGGTGTCGGTTTTTTCTAATTTTATCTGCATTTCCAGCAAATTGACGATTTCGTCGCGGAGCATCTGGATCTCTTCGAGGATCGGTAGCAAATCGTTCGTGGTCGGCGCACGTGGAATCCGTGCCAACAGTGCTACGAAATGTCCCTCGATTGCCCCCCAATTGCCCGCAGCCCCCTCTGCCATTGCGGCCGAGATCAGCTTGCGGACATCACGCCGGCAGATTGACAGTGTCTCCTTGGTCAGACGGAACCGTTTGCGCTCAGCGGCGATCTGTTGGGCCATATGGGCGAATTCGTCGGCGCGGGCGAGCATGGGCGCGAGGCTGAAGCCGAAGGCCTGCTCAAGGTCTCCTGAGCCGTCACGGCGGGCATAGCGCTTCCCGTTCGGGCTGTCCTTGCGAATGATCAGGCCGGCTTCGACTAATGCAGCCAGGTGCCGTCTGAGCGTCGTACCTGCGATCCCATGCGCGCGAGCGGAGAGCTGAGCGTTGGATGGGAAAACGACGAGGCCCCGTTTCTCCGACAATTCGTTGTCTGGATAGAATGTCAGCAATGCGTCGAGCACGGCGAGCGTTCGATCCTGGATTCCAAGAATCCCCCTCGCCTCACAGGCGTCACGGAAAACCTTCCATTTGTCGGCGGTCTTACCCGCCTTGATTTCGGCTGTTTCAAGCTGCCTTTTCACCAAGGCAAGCGTCATCGGCCGCCGCCCAACGGGCGTCGTTACACCATACGTCTGCATTTTCCTTCACCTTCTGTCAGGCAAAAGAAATCCAGTCACCAAAACGGCGTCAAAGACTCTTGACTGTGATTCGGGGAAATGCGATTCTCTAGGTGCGAAACTATGAGAGAGGCTTCCACGACGGCGACGTTTTGGGGGCCTTTTCTTTTGCGGTTCAGTCTCCTATTTCAGCTATTTCTTTTGACTGCACAAACTCTTCGTAAAGAGCGTTGAGTCTGGCTTCGACAAAGGAGCCGAATGCCGGCTCAATCCCTTTGTCGAAGACAAGATTCAGTTTCTCATCGGTTTCCGAGATCCTGACGACTTTCCCGCCACTCGCAGTTTTCCAGATCGTTGTCCTAGCCTTGTCCTTTACCTTGCGGAGTTGGTCATAGATGGCCTGGAAACGTTCGTCCGAGGTCATATTCTGGAAGTTCGATTCCTGGATGAGCCTGATGGCTTTGGCTCTTTTCCCGTTTTCCTCGAGAAGGTCAGCAATTTCCGCCCATCGCGTGCGGCCAAATCCAGGTGCGGCGCCAATTGCTTCGATTAATTCTCCAGGAAGGCGGTCGACCAGTGCAATCATGCGTGAGAGTGCTGCTTTGTCGACGCCAAGCGCTGACATTATGACGTCGCGGTTGAACTGGCGGGCTTCGAGGCGGAATGCGAAGAATGATCGTTCAATGAAAGTCAGATCAGTGCGAGCGTTGTTCTCTTGCCCTTGGCTGACGACGAGTTGCTCGTCGCTGAGATCCCGTACAACGGCCTTGACCGCCCCACCTATTTTCTTGACAGCCGCTAGGCGGCGATGCCCATACGCAACCTGAAAGCGCCCTTGCCTTTCGGGATGCGGACGAACAAGAATCGGCACTTGTTGCCCATGCTCTCTAATCTGGGCGACCAGCGTTTCCTGATCCTCCGCGCTGACGCCTAAGCGGTCCACGACGAATGAACTGTCAATCAGTAATGGATCAAGCTCTACGACTGCCAGGCCCTTCGCGAGTTGTTTTTCCAGATCATCAGCACGCTGCGCCTTTTCGTTGATCCCACCCAATGACTGTGAGATTGCGCCCACTGGGCTGGCACGCCGAAGCGGTTTTTCGAAGCCCGCGAGAGGTCGCGCATTTGCGAGGGTATGGTCAA
The DNA here is from genome assembly GCF_040126305.1 of Pararhizobium sp. A13. Lineage (NCBI taxonomy): Bacteria > Pseudomonadati > Pseudomonadota > Alphaproteobacteria > Hyphomicrobiales > Rhizobiaceae > Pararhizobium > Pararhizobium sp. A13. The sequence continues at coordinate 119,286 of NZ_CP149511.1, forward strand.
TCTCCCCTGCTGCGGCTGGATCGGGCTCGGCCAGTCCAAAAATATTCTTGCGAGCCATGGGTTACTTCCTACCCCAAGTCTGCTTGATGAGATCTTCGATCTCCGAGTTCACCGCTGTAAGAGATTCCAAGGCGCGGTCATACGTGCCTCGCGTAAACTGGTTGCGGTCAACTTCGTAGAGAGTCTGCTTGGTCAAGCCGGCGTCAGAAATCGCGGTTGATTTGACCATCGCGTTCTCGAGAACCCGGTTTCCGAAAATTGACTTCATGAAACCCGACATTTGCGACTGTGGACCGTCGTTCGGTTCGAAGCGTGTTATGAGATAACGCATCCAGTCGTAGTCCATGGTCCCGCCAGCATTCTCAACGACGCGAAGCAGGTCGCCGGTCATGTGCAAAAACTGACTCATGGACATGACGTCCAGCATTTGGGGGTGGACCGTTATCAGGACCGCAGTTGCCGCGCAAAGCGCTGACAAGGTCAGGAAGCCCAGTTGGGGCGGGCAGTCGATCACAACGATATCGTATGCACTCTCGATCTCGGCCAAACACTCGCCAATCCGTGCGAAGAACATGGAGTCGACGCTCTGGCGCGCTGCAAGTGCCTTGGGTGTCTCGTGCTCAAACTCCATCAGCTCGAGATTACCCGGGATTACGTGCAGGTTGGGGGTGTAGGTTGCCCTTACAATTTCGGTAATATCCCGTTTCGCCTCGTCGTACCGGATTGCACCGTAAATGGTCTCGTTCTCGCCGACATCCAGTTCAGGTTGATGCCCGAAGAGTGCCGAAAGGGACGCCTGAGGGTCCAAGTCTACGGCCAGAACCCGATATCCTCTCAGCGCCAAGAACTGGGCGAGATGGGCCGACGTCGTCGTTTTGCCTGAGCCACCCTTAAAGTTCATGACGGAAACGACTTGTAACTTCTCTCCGTCACGGCGATGGCGGACGTATTTACGGGGCCCCTTCCCTCCGTCGTCGAGGATCCGCCGCAGGGCCTCGATATCCTGCACGGAATACATTCGTCGACCGTTTGCCAACGGCTCTGGGCCGTGTCCATCGGCAACTATCTGGCGCAAGTAGCCTTGATGAATGCCAATAAAATCTGCCGCCTCTGCTGGGGTGAACTGTCGAATGGTCTTAAGGGCGGTAGGTGGAAATGTCCGGTGCTGGTGAGCCTGGAGCTGGCGAGACAACTCATCCGCGTCGGACGAAATGAGGGAGCGCAAGTTGTCGCTCTTCTTGCTGTTTGCCGTGTTCAACATCTGTGCCTCGAAAATGAAATCTGCGCTTATCGCAAGCTAAGCGATCAAAATGCGCTGATCGCAATAGACCCGATTCTAAACCGTGTGGCAAAGAGTTTTTTGTTAGCAAAAGGTTAACAGTCTACTCAAAAAATCGGACGCATGACCGGCGTTGTACATGTACAACTGGAGCCTTGGAGGGGTGTACGTGATTCCCCAGCCGCAGAGTAGTCTGCCCGGCTGTTTTCATTCGTCTTATAGTGGCGCAGCAGCGATCCGCCGGTCGTTGTGCGCGCTAAGAATTGGATAGTTTGCTGATCGTTCTGCGACCTTAGCCGTGCCGTGGGATAAGGCTGGCCGGGCAAACCCGCATCGTTTCGTGAGATCTTCAGAGGATAGTATTGGCTTTTCGTTACCGCGCGCCAGAATTGCTGCCGTACAACACAACATTCAATGCATCGAAGCCGAGCGTCTCCTGGATCTCTTTGACGCGTCGGCGGCTCTTCTTCTCACGAGCCGAGCCGTTTTGTTGCCCAGTTGCTCGCATCGAAACAGTACCCGTAGTCGGTCTCTCTTATCGGATCAATGCCTTCGGATGAACGACGACATGACCGGGAATTCACGGGTGACGGCAGATGGTCAGGGCGATGAGAGCCGACCTTTGTGGCAAAAGAAGAGATCAGCAAACCCCTGGAGGTTGCCAGGCAAGGCATCGGTGCGTTCCACGGCTGCACACGGACGTAGGCCATGCCGATGGCATCACATACGCTGAACAGCGAAGTGGTTTCTCTTATGGATCGTGGTAAGCTTGGGCGGGCCAAAATTGCCTCCACCGTCAACGTGCAGCCCGAATGGCAGCGGATGGGTACGCCATTTCCTGGCTTCCTTCGATTGATACGCCGGCCGCCCCGCAGTTGAATAGGTGAGCAGAGGACTGCGCTCGGAGCTGTCGCCGCAGCTCCCAGTCCGGGTGTGGAATTTCCGCATGAGGGCGCGTCGCTTCCACAGCCAGTACTTCGCGGTTGTCATCGACCGGCCGTTCCGCAAGGCAGGTCAATATTGGCGCTGCGCCGGTCGGGCCGGATGACCGGGCAGGGCAGGGAATACCGTAGAACCGTCGTCCCCAAGATTTCGGCGGCATGCCTGCTTTTGTGCGGTGAAATTGTCGCCCCAGGTCATGGGCAGCCGGGGCCGTCAGCTACAGCCCCGCGGCCTTGGTGAGATTGACCCTGAACCTGTCCTTGCGGCGCTGGTATTTGCGAGTCATTTCGGCGGAGGCATGGCCGAGCTGTTTCTGAACATAGCGCTCATCGACTTCGGCCGACGAGGCGAGGCCAGCCCGCAAGGAGTGCCCGGAGAATTTCTGCGCCCTTTCGCCCTCGGCTAGATCGCCGCGCACGCCGGCTGCCAGCGCCGTGCGTTTTACAAGGCGTGCCACCTCCTGGCCGTTCAATCGCTCCGAACCCACGGATTTGCCCTTGTTCGTCACGCGTCGGAAGAGGGGCCCATGGGCGATTCTGGCGAGCTTGAGCCACATCTCCAGCGCCGCGATGGGGCAGGTGGCGTCGGACGAGCCGCGGCCGATTTCGACTTCGCGCCAGCCGGTCTTGCCGCGCAACGTCGCCAATAGTCCCTTGTCGAGTATCTCCACCCAGCCGCGGCCGTCCTGCGTCTGGTCCTTCTTCACATCAAGCCCGACGATTTCGGAGCGTCGCAGGCCGCCAGCAAAGCCGATCAGCAGCATGGCGCGATCGCGAATGCCCCTCAAGCTCCCCTGATCGAGGGTTTCCAGCATGGCGATGATGTCTTGCGGCATCACCGCTTCCTTCTGGACCGGCGGTTTTGCATGGGTGTTGCGGATACCGGCCATGACCGTGGCGATATGGCGATCTCTACGATCCAGCGGCTGGCCGCGCTGGGCATAATTCCAGCTGAGCGACGATAGACGGCGTTCGATGGTCGAAACCGAATTTGGCTTTTTGTCTCCCGTCACAGTCCCCGACGCGCAGGCGGTGATATAGAGGCCGACGATCTGCGGCTCCGGGGGGAGGGGGGCCACGTTCTGGCGGCGGCACCAGGCGGCAAAATGCTTCCAGTCGCTGGCATAAGCACGCCGGGTATTGGCGGAACTGGCGGCCGCGACATAACCACGGGCACGCTCCGTGAGATGCTCGAGATGAGCGGGCAATGCGCTCGGCGTCTCCGTTGGTGACGTTTCACCCGACACGGCCGAACCACCTGCAGACTCGGCAAGAGCCGAGAGGACACCCTTTTCGCTTGTTCCAGCCGTAGTTTTTCTCATCGTATCCCATTCCATTTCAGGGTCGTCTTGGTGATCTTTATCCATTTCGCCGTTCCGCAGTGCGACGGCCCAGCTTCCTGCGGCCGTGCAATATCCTGACGATTTCGACCTGGCGGGGGATAAGGCGATAAAGCGTCGGATAATTTCCGACTGCCAGGTGCCGAATGCACGGTGCACGATCATCGCGGCCAAAGACCGAGTAAGGATGGTGGAGCCGTTGCCGCCAGCGACTGTCGATAGCATCGAGCACCCGGTTAGCCGCGGTTAAATCATCCGCAGCCATCTCGAGCCAAATGGCGATTAGATCTTCATCTGCCTGTTTTGTCCGTTGAATCGACGACACGGTCAGGGAACTTTCTGGACAGCCGCCAACCGCGCGCCCGCAGCGGCTTTTACGTCGGCCACGGAAGTGTGATCACTGCGACCGCAGTAGCCCAGCAAATCGCGACGCTCCTTCCTTTCCCGTACTGCCTCGCGGACCGGCGTCAGCGCAATTGTCAGTTTTTCAACGGAAGCCACCGCGAATCTCCTGATTTGCTGTATGAATAGTATGCTTTTAGGCAATGAAGTAGCGACGCGACACGCCGGGTTTTTGCAGGAGGCTAAAACGGCCACCGTCGGGTTAGGACTTGGGGACAAAGATAACCGACACCATGGATTGAGCGCTCTTCCCGAGGGGCATTTTCTAGGATCTGATCGATGATATTGGGCGATTCGCATATTAAAGGCCAGAACGAACTTTATCGCTCGTGATGTGATCACGACATTAGGTGCGGTTTTCCTAGTATTTGTCGCTGAAAGCGCGCTCGACGATCAGAGGTGAAGCTCAAACCCTTGGTTCCGGCGCGTCATCGACCCTCGTCCAGGTGAGCGACCATTCATCCTTGCCGCCTTCGTTGTGGACATAGCGGCCGCGTCCGCTCCGCTGATCGCGAAGTGCGTCCTTAATGACCCATTCCGGCGGGGCAATTCCCGGCAGCCTCAGGATTTGGAGAGTGTCGTGCAGCTCTGGGAGCGTGGTGACCCTCCGGATGGCCCGTCGGCCATTCGCCTTTATTTTCCAGGCATAGTGCGCCATGGCGATGTCGTGGTCGATTTTCATTTTATCCTCCTTTTTTCTCTAGAACATAAGGAGATGCTAAATTGTTCCTTCGTGCTATTTCCGCGTCAATGCGGAACGTCCCGATTTACCCAGTCTGTTAGTCTTGCAGGGTCGAGCCATTTTCCTTCCCCGCCGACGGCAAGAAGGTTGCTGCCCGCGGCATGCTCGAGATTCCAGAGCGCTATCGCCCTGGCATCATGCGGCAGAAACTCAGGGGCATATGGCACCCGGAGCACATATTCTTCGCGCTCCTTTGAAGGGCTTGTCCGCGGAATCTGAGTGAGGCAATCCTGTTGCCGACCGGGCCGTTTGTTCCGATGTTGAAACGACGTGGTAGGCGGCCCATACAGCCAGGCCACTCGAGATTACGCAGATAATAATGTAGGCGTACAGAATGCGCACGGGCGCTGCCTTCGGCTCGATCTGCCTCACGCGATATTATGGGCGGATGTACTTCAGAATGCCAGTTTATTCGCCTCTGCAGCTGCGGCGAAGGCCCAACGACTGCAGGCCGCAACCCGACGTGGACCACCGCCGTTCACCTTACTGAATAACCCTAACAAAGGGTTTCGATGGCATTCCAAATGGGACGTGTCATGGTGCTCTGGCTGAGCGAACAGCTCGGTGCATTTGAGCACCAATAAATTCGGCCCCTCTCTGCGGAGGGGAGGGGCCCATTACCGTGACATCGGGGAAGAGTTTGATTCCGTTTTGTTCAAATGGATATCTCTGATGTACTTCCATCCATCATTGCACGCGAGGTACTCATCGCTGCCGGGCGAGTACGGATTGACGCCCTCGGATAGGCCGATCTGCTGGACGTCCTTCAAGGCCCCCATCCCCAGATTGAAAATCGCCTGGTATTTTTTCCGGGTCAGCACGGTCGCCTCCCTACTTTCGCTGGTTGTAAACTCGTCCCGTCAGTCCCGGCGCCTATGATGCAGCTCGCCGAGCGCAATGACTTTCTGGATATCCAGTTGGCTGTGGGACCTCATAGTTCAGACACAGCGCGTCATGGCAAAGCGGCTGGCCAGTCGTTGGATGGATCGGGATCGCTGGATGGACGAAGTGCGGGGCCTTCGGCGTAGGACAGCCGCAGCCTTTTTAGCCCCTCTTCTACCGCGGTGATTGTCTCGATCGTGCTCCAACCCTTGGTGGTTGCTTCTGCGACGAGTTCCCGCAGGGCGCATTCAATCGCCTCCTGGCAGGAGGCATCGCGATCCAAAAGGGTTACTCGATGTCTTGGTGCTTCGGTTGTCATCGTGCGCTCCTTTTGCCCTAGAACATAAGGAACGCTTAATTTGTTCCTTTGTTTTATCTCCAGCGTCGAAACAAAAGCGCCCTTGCAAGTTAAGCCTCAACGAAAAGCCAGGAGGAAACATCGATGGACTGGAATCGCCTGGAAAGGAATTGGAAACAGAATAAACTGCAAGAACTGGGAACAGTCGGGTAGGCGCCGGACGACGACCTCGATCGCACTGCTGGCAGGCGATATCAGCTCGAAGGCAAGATCCGGCGTCCCGAGCTGGTTCCGCGGTGGCCACCTCACATCGTGCCGAGCCCTCCGCCCAGTCCATGGTTGCCGACCGCGGTCGCCGTTTCGCACGGCCGGCGTTACGCGCTCGGCATCGGGTCTTAGCCGATAAGCTTCCCCGCCCGGGCTGCAATTCTCTCGTAGGCGTTGTAGGCTGACGCGCGCCGCGGATAGACAACGTCGGTCCAGAGGTGCAGAAGTGCTTTCATGTGCTCACGGCCGGAGCTAAGGCTGACGATTGGCGCGTAAGGCGTCATGGCGGTGTTTGCGTCATCGGGATAGAGCCGCGCGAATTCACCAAAGTTCGTAAAGTCCTCGTAGTTGCGAGTCTGGAGCAGGAAGGATTCGGCAGGAGCGCCTTCGGCCAAAACCACATCGTGGCTATCGAGTACGATGTGGAAGTATTCGATTGTCTCGCGATCTGCCGGTAGGCCGGGCGCAATCGAAATTCCATTGACAAGCTCCTTCGCCCTGATGAGAAAGCCGTCGATGAAGAGAGCGTGGCCCGGCGAGAGATAGAGATCCCTGTGGGGTGTCCGTTCATCGAGGGCGTGTCGTGCTACGCGGATCGGCATCACGCTGTTGCTCCAAGCCGGGCCACTATGCTTGAAGACACGGCGACCGATCCATTTGACCGCCATGGCTTCGCCGCGCACGGTCTCAACGAGATCACCGATTTGAAGATCCTCAATACAGACCTCACCTGTTGAGGTCATAATGGAGGTGCCTCGCAGAAAGCACATCGGGCTGCCCCCGGACTGGCCATGCCCCCCGGAGTTACCTCCGGGCTTGCCGTCATGTTTCCACCACTTCTTTCCCTTGGCCAGAGCTATCGAAGACGGGAAAATTGTTGACGCGAGCATGCCCATCGCGGCAAGTCTGGCACTCGTTGCAGCGGCCAGACCGAGGAAGTGACGCCGCGCGCTATTGTGTGGCCTGTTTGGTTCGTTGTCTGACATGGTGGTCCTCTCCCTGTTTCCGCTCGCCGGGCCTTCAGAGGATCGCTGCAAACTGCCCAGTCTCAGTTTGCAACTCAGGGAAGCAACGATATTCGTTCTTGGTCAACGCGGCCATTGCCGCAAGAGGTGGAGGTAGCCCGTACCTTTGGAGTAGGTTTACCTCCAAGGTCTGTAGGGTGCGGTGATGAGTATCGGTCCAGCGCCGTCCTGGAAGTGACCGCTGTTTGCTCCGCCGCCGACGAAGGGACGAAGCCTCCTCACTCTTCCCAAGAGTAGCCGGGTATTGGAACCGCTTTCACATCTGAGCATTTTTGCACGTTAGATCGGGCACTACCGGCATTCCGCCGGCACTCCCGACCGGGAGAAAAATCATGAGAACGATGGTGATCGCGATAGGCCTGTTATCGGCGTTAACCGGGTCTGCCTTAGCAGCCGCACCTGCCAAGATGGTCGACACGAAAATGGGCAAGGCCTGGGCCGACGAGATGGGTATGATCCTTTACACTTTCGACAAGGATACCAAAGACAAATCTAACTGCGATCTGGATTGCTTGAAGAAGTGGCCGGCGTTCCACGCTGGTGCTGACGCCAAGGCAGAGGGAGAGTGGACTCTGGTCAAGGCTGCAGACGGCAAGGAAATGTGGGCTTATGAAGGCAAACCGCTCTATACCTATGTCGAGGATAAGCAACCCGGTGATACCAGTGGCGATGGTGTTGGGGGAGTTTGGCACGTGGCGAAATAGCACAATCGGAAAGCGTTTGAATGGTCGGTCTTCGGACCGACCATTCGCAAGACTGGTCCGAGATTACGAGAACAACAGCGCAGAAGGTCCGATGGCGGCTCTACAGCCCTCCGAACACATCTGAAGCAGTGTTGGCGGTTCCAGCATGACACTGTTGGTGCAGACGAAAAATCCTACCGGCCAGGGCGAGCTGGCAATACGGGTGCATGTCCATCACTCTGGCTTTCACACGCCGGACAATGGTGAATGGACTTTAGTATAAGCGACATCTAATTTTATTCCGGTGTTACCTGGTGAAGCGGCACCGGCGTTAGGCAGCGGTGGCTTGCATTTATCGTTGAGCGGATTAGGTGGTTTCTTTTTTCGGGGCTGTGTTGAACCCGCCTGCAGTGACGGGTTCTTCTTTCCCGAAGCATCATTTCCGGAGCCTTCACGTTACCGTCTTGGGTCATCTAGGGATGGCCGGATCATGCAGGGATTTTTTCCGAACAATGTCGCTTACGACATCCCTGATGACGATCGGATGGTCCGCGGGCGGCGCAGCAGTCGCCCTGTCTGAAGTCTTCATCACTTATACACCGACAGTCTTACACCGACAGTCTCAGCTTCAACGAATCCTCGCGGACTGGTGCCGGCTGCGAAAGAACCCGGACAGCGGCATGAACGAGCCAAGGCGCCTCACACAACCTTTGGCATATGCTCGATGGTCGCGGCGATGAACGCCAGCCGGGCTTCGTCGGCGGACATTTTGCGCTCCAACGCCAGCCGGCAGCAGAGCTTCGCGTTCAAATAAAGACCGTCCGCCGGTTCGCAGCCGAGAACTTCAAAGGCTTCGAGCGGTCCGCAGATTTTGTGAACGCGTCCGTCGGGAAACGTGACCATGACGGGTTGCCACTCAATTTCGGTTGGCTTGGGGATTTCGTTTGGATGCATTGGTTTCCTCCCAATCATCATCAATCCCTCTCTCACGCTCAACGCGCAGCCAAGGAATTTGTTCCTGATGGACGTGCGCGGCCGGCAGCGACGCTCAGCGCGACGGCGACGAGCATTCTGCGGCATGGGCATCACCGGGACGCTGCTAGCAGGGCTCCTCCTCTGTCGGGAACAATTCGCCCCGGACACAGGTTCTTCACATCCGATCTGCCAAACTGTCCTGTATCGGGTGGAGATAGGTTGCAGCGCACCTTCGTGTGCCGATACTACCGCTGCATTCTCGTTGTCCGGCATGCCGCGCTGCACGTTCGGCCCCGTCCGGCAAAGACAGGCGGCAGAAGAGCGCCTTGCCGCAGGAAGCGTCAGCCATTGCACGAGACTTATTGTTTATTCATGCGCTGATGCCCGTCAGATTGCTGCCGGCATCCGGATTGATGATCCCATTTTAGCCGATATCCGTCCTGCCTGCGCCTTATGGATGGCCCCGGATGCCGGTGGCCCTTTAGTGACATGCAAAACGACGAGCGTCGTCTGCTGCGAACGGTCATATCCTTGGACGTTGCCAATATATTAGATGCAGCTAAACTTAACGCGGCTGATCCGAGATGCCACCCTCGCCGATCGCCTGGAGGTTTTGTCTTTCCCCGGGGCCAAGCCTCTGTAAGTCGCCGCCACCATATGTGGGAAGAAGCGACTAGAGGCCCGGGCGGTGGTTCTCGCGCGCTGCCCGGGTCTCGTTGTCACCGCGAATTTTACGGACGCGTGAAATTGGGAATCGCTTTGGCGGCATTCTCGGCCATCGCCGTGTCGGTCCTATAGCCGAGCCAGCCATTCGAAGGTGAAGCCAACCCCGTGCCGTCTCGGCGGTAGAAAGGCATGACCGGATGTCAGCACGCCGCGAAATTGCGATAGCGAGATGAACTCACGACCCATCCGAACAAGGCTTCGCAGTATTTGTCGCCAAAAAAATGCCGCAGCGCATCGGTGACACTGCGGCAAAGGTGTTCGTGGTTTGCCAGCGAAAGATGCCTCAGGCGAACGAGATTTTCAACACCTGCGCCACCTTGGGCGCCGGTTTACGACAGTCCTCAAGGCGGCCGACAGGGACGAAGCCTGGTCGCCACCTCGAAGGGGCGAGGCCCGACGACTTCGAGCGACGAGGCGCAATCTGGACAACCACGCAGTGAGCGCGCTTGTTCACGCTCTTTGGTCCCTTCGCCACCCGCTGTGAACCGAATACCGCTAAAGCAATGCCCCGACCGGTATGAAGCGCACGTCACGTGGTCTGGTGCGGCAGGCTTTCAAGCGACGAGCTGTTGGCTCTGAAGCGTGGAGACAGCAAAAACGTTCAAGCTAAGATCCTGATTATTTCTAGGGCCAGCCATTTAGGGACAAAGAGCCAGCGCTCCAGGGACATCCGGTGCCTGCGGTTGCCGGCATCAACTTAGTGCTTCACAATGCCCAACGACTTAGTTTTGTGCGAACTGCCGCAGATTTCCGCCGTTCGGATCTCTAGCCAAGGCCAAAGAACGAAAGAACGGCAATCACGACTACAACCAGTCCAACAAGATAGATGATGTTGTTCATAACAGTGCCCTTTCACGTTGGCCTGTCTGAACGCACAAGACAAAATAATGGTTCCCATGTCCGATCAATGGCCTATGTTCATCCTGCAGTCGATCGTCGTAATAGGCCTTGTTGGCGCCCTCTTTATTCGCGGTGCAGGAGACTAGCCTCCCTTGGCGGATTCGAGTCGGTCGTGACCGGAGGTGCTTCGGCAGTGCGGAACCGTTAAAGGGCGGGGGTCTGCTTACGGCGCTCCCTTCCTCTTGCTTTTCCCCTTTGCCTATTTGCAAGCGCCGATGCTGAAAGAAAGCGTAAGCGCAGGATGACTGCCCTGTTCCAGTGTTCGATACCACTGAATTACACGCTCTGGGTACGCATACGCGGAAGGCCGCCTTGAGAGATGTCCGGAAACGTAGCTGACTGTGGGTATGGACATCTATACTGACAGTCATCGTGATAACCGCCTTGAGATCGTCGACACTGGTCGGCGTCGCCGTTTCAGCAAAGAGGTAAAGCTACGGATCGTAGCGGAGAGCCTTTTGGAGCCGGGATTGTGCGCAACGACGGCGCGGCGACATGGGATTTCTCGATCGCAGCTCTATGAATGGCGCAAGCTGGCGCGTGCGGGCAAGCTGGGCGACATTGAAGCGATTGACGCAGTTGAGGGGTTTATCCCGGCCGTTATCACGACGGAGCCGTTAGCGAGCCAGGCAAGCTCATCATCAAACGAAGGTCGCATCGAGGTTGTTGCGTTAAACGGCAGGCGGGTGATCGTGGATAGCGCCGTTGATGTCGATGCGCTGCTTCGGATCATGCGCGGACTGGAAACGCTGCGATGATCTCGCTTCCCTCCGGTCAAAATGTGCGGGTGTGGATTGCGACCGGCTATACCGACATGCGCTGTGGGTTTCCATCCCTTGCGCTGCGGGTGCAGGAGGTCTTGAAACTGAGCCCGCTGGATGGAAATCTTTTCGTTTTTCGAGGGCGTAGCGGATCGCTCATAAAAGTGATCTGGAGCGATGGCCAGGGCAGTTGCCTGTTTACGAAGAAATTGGACCGAGGCCGGTTCCTCTGGCCTTCCGCCGAAGGTGGCGCGGTGGCGATCTCGCCTGCGCAACTGTCGTATTTGCTCGAAGGCATACAGAAATATCCCTGCTTGTGAGTCTGACGAATCATCACCGGACAAGATCGAGGTGCTGGATCCGAGCCATCCGTTATTTGGACGCTCCTTTAGTGTGATCCGTGAAGTGGGACGTAGAGGCGGCAACTTCGCGCCGTCGTATGAGGTTGAACATCGTGGTGGATCGACCTTGCTGATACCCGTGTCTGCGACACAGGGATATGTCGAAGCCACGAATCAGATTAAACTTAGCGTTGAGGCAGTTCGGGATCTTATCGCGGTGGCGGAAACTCTCGAAGGTCATGATGATCGAACCGAAGAACCTGTGGGCGACGTTATCACCCGCGTTGCGGCGTCAGATTCTCGACGACGTCGCCGCAGTTCTGGCGGAGGTGTGTCATGAAGTCCGAACTGGTCAAGCCCACCCATCTGGCACGCAGAGCGGTTGTTTACGTCCGTCAGTCGACACCGCATCAAGTCATAAGCAATCAAGAGAGCCTACGGCTACAGTACGCGCTCCGCGAGCGCGCTCGTGAACTTGGCTGGCATGAAGCCGATATTGACGTTATCGATGCCGATCTCGGCATCAGTGGGGCCTCTACGACCGGTAGGAACGGCTTTAAGGAACTCGTCGGGCGGGTTGGTCTGAGTGAGATCGGCTTGATCCTGTCGATCGACGTGACCCGACTTGCTCGCAACTGCTCGGATTGGTATCCGCTACTTGATATCTGCGGCCTGCGCGGCTGCCTCATTGCCGATCGCGATGGCGTCTATGATCCCGGCAGCGCCAATGGTCGTTTGCTTCTCGGTCTGAAGGGAACCATCTCCGAGCTTGAGTTGCATACAATCCGAAGCCGTTTGACGGCAGGTCTGCTTGCCAAGGCTGAGCGCGGCGAACTTGCCCTCATGCTGCCGGTTGGTTTGGTGCGCGATCCGAGCGGGGTGGTCGTAAAAGATCCTGATCTCGGTGTTCAGGAACGGCTGGAGCTTGTGTTCCGGACATTCCTGAAGGCCCGGACCGTCGCCAAGGTCATGCGCGTCCTAAATGATCGCGACCTTCCCCTGCCGCGCCGCGACCGGTTTGGCGAACTACGCTGGGCGCGAGCAACGGTCTCGGCGGTGGCCCGGATCTTGAAGAATCCCGCCTACGCCGGTGCTTTCGTCTATGGACGGACCCGCTTTCGTGCCGCCGGGCGTGAGGGCGGTTCAGAGGCGAAAATACCCAAGGATATTAAAGACTGGCGGATCATCGTGAAGGATCGCTACCCCCACTACATCGACTGGTCAACCTATGAGAAGATCCGCGATATTGTGCGAGACAACAGAGCCGAATACATGCGTGCCAAAACCAGGGGAGCACCCCGTGATGGCGAATTGCTGTTGCACGGCATCGCCTGGTGCGGGCGATGTGGCTACAAGATGTACGTCCGCTATAAAGGTGGCGGAGAGTATGCCTGCAACCACCTGCATTCTCACTCTGGCCTGCCGGACTGCCAGCGTGTCCGTGCGGCTCAGATCGATGCAGCTGTGGCGGACGCTTTCCTGGCCGCGTTGGCGCCTGGGGAGCTTGACGCGCTAGCGCGGGCTCGGCAGGCACAACAGCAGGTCAATAAGGCCTTGCGCGCTGGCGCTGAACATGAGCTTGAGCGCAAGCGCTACGCCGCGGCGCTGGCAGAACGCCAGTTCAATCGCGTTGACCCTGATAATCGTCTGGTCGCCTCCGAACTCGAGCGTCGATGGGAAGCTGCGTTGAGCGAACTTCGCGCTGCTGAAGATGCCGTTGCCCAACGTGCATCGGCTGAACCCGCCAAGCGCACTGGGTTTAGCAAAGACCTCAACAACAAGGTCGTTGCGTTATTCGATAGCCTTCCCCAAATCTGGGCCAACGATGCGACGACCGACGCTCATCGCAAGGCACTGTTGCGGTGCCTCATCGAAAAAGTTGTCCTTGACCGCGGTGAGCGCGACATTGCTTTGGCGAGGATCGTGTGGCGTGGCGGCGCCGTGACTGATCTCCGCGTCAAAATGAAAGTCAATTCCGTCGCCAAGCTCACACGCGGTGAAGAACTGCGCGCGCGTCTGCTGGAGCTCGCTCGGACGGGCATGCCTGACGATGAAATCGCTGAAATACTGACGCGCGACGGACACCATTCACCCAATTGCGAGGACAAGGTTTTGCCGATCACGGTGCAACGTCTCCGCCTTGCAGCGGGCATCAAGGCAAAGGCGCAGCGCAACAGATGGACGCATGAACCTACTTTGCTCAGCGCCGTACAACTGGCCGCCAGGCTCGATATTCCCGTCAATTGGATTTACGTCCAAATCAGGCGGAAGCGCCTGCTCATCGACCAGCAGTCAACCGGTGCATATTTGTTCCAAAATTCCCCAGCGGTCGTCAACGCGGTTCGCGACCTTCGCAACCACACCATTCATCACCTCGATCTGAGAATCAATCAGCCTCACCAGGAGGGGCATCAACATGCGTAGTCGCTGTCGGGGATCGACTGGCGCAATCCGCAGGAAACATGGCGTCCGACGAAGGTTGGATAGCATTATTGCATTGAAAATATTGGGTGAATCTGATCGAATGGCTTCATGACTTCGAAGCCTGTCGATCTTCCCGGGGACCTTGCGAGCGCCTATCTGGCGCTGCTTTCCGAGCGTGAGATGTTGCAGGCTGAACGCGATGTCGTTGTTGCCGAACGCGATCTCATCGTCGCCGAGAGGGACATGGCTGTGGCGCAAGCTGCCAATGCGCAGGCCATGTTGTCCGACAGCGAGGCCCTGATCGCCAGTCTGGAACTGGCGATCGAAAAGCTGAAGCGCGAACTCCGCGGCCAGAGATCCGAGCGCACGGCGCGCCTGATCGACCAGATGGAATTGCAGCTCGAAGAGCTGGTGATGGCGGCGACGGAGGATGAGGTTGCGGCGCAGGCGGCTGCCGCCAAGGCCTCGAGCGTGCGTTCGTTCACGCGCAAACGGCCGGTCCGGAAGCCCTGGCCGGAGGATATCGAGCGCGAGCGTGTGGTCATCGATTCTCCAGCCACCTGTGCATGTTGCGGCGGGTCGCGCCTGTCGAAACTGGGGGAAGACGTTACCGAGACGCTGGAGGAGATTTCGCGCCGGTTCAAAGTGATCGAGACGGTGCGGGAGAAATTTACCTGCCGTGACTGCGAGGCGATTACCCAGCCGCCGGCGCCGTTCCATGCCACGCCGCGCGGCTTCATCGGCCCTCATCTGCTGGCGACGATCCTGTTCGACAAGTTCGGAATGCATAGCCCGCTCAACCGCCAGAGCACCCGGTTCAAATGCGAAGGCATCGAGCTTTCGACCTCGACGCTGGCCGATCAGGTCGGGTTTGGTACAGCCGCGCTCATGCCGGTCTTCGATCTGATCGAGAAGCATGTCTTTGCGGCCGAGCGCCTTCACGGCGATGACACCACCATTCCCATTCAGGCCAAAGACAAATGCACGACCGGGCGCATATGGACTTACGTATGCGATGACCGCCCCTATGCAGGTGTGACAGCGCCGGCGGCGATCTACTATGCTTCAAGCGACCGCCGCGGTGAGCACCCGCAGAAACACCTAGCCGGGTATGGCGGCATTCTGCAGAGCGATTGCTACAATGGCTTCGAGCCGCTCAGTGTCGCCGAGAAGAAAGCGGTGCCGATCACCTTTGCCTTTTGCCATGCGCATGCGCGGCGTAAATTCTTTGAACTGGCCGATATCCAGAAAAGTGCGCGTGACCGCAAACGGAGAGGCAAGCCGATCTCGCCGATCGCATTGGAGGCCGTCCAACGGTACGATGCGCTGTTCGAGATCGAGCGCCAGATCAATGGATTGAGCGCCGAAGAACGACTGGCCGCGCGGCAGGAAAAGAGCAAGCCGCTGTTCGATGACATGCACGAGTGGCTGAAACGGGAGCGTGCTACGCTCAGCAGATCGTCCGAGGTGATCGAGCCGATCGACTATATGCTGAAGCGCTGGGATGGTTTTGCCCGTTTCCTTGACGATGGCCGGATTTGCCTCACGAACAATGCCGCCGAGCGGGCGCTGAGAGGTATTGCCCTCGGTCGCCGCAACTGGACCTTCGCCGGTTCCCAGCGTGGGGCAGATCGTGCCGCCATCATGCTCACCTTCATCACGACCTGTCGCCTCAACGACGTCGACCCAAAGGCATGGCTTGCCGATGTGTTCGCCCGCATCGCTGATCTTCCCGCCTCCCGCCTGCACAAACTACTTCCCTGGGAATGGAAAAGACTGCGGCAGGCCGAGAACCCGGCCTCTCAGCAGGCTGCCTGACAACAAAGAAAGGGATCGACGAATGGGATATCGCAGCTCAACACTGTACACGCTGAAATACGTGGCCGAGATGCTCGGTGAAGACGAGGACTTCCTGCACGAGTGCTCCATCGAAATGTTCTCGGAAGACGGCTGCCTCAGTGCCTACGACAACTTTCCGGCCTCCGAACTGAGCGAGCACATTGTCCTCTTCTCCGAAGATGGCATCGACAACCTCAAATATATTATCGAGGCTCGCAGGGACGCTGACGACGCATCACAAAAAACGGTCCCTTGAACCCGCGTGCCAGGCTACCTCAGGCCCACTTCACGCGTGAGACTTTATCCCGCGTCCTTCCTCGGATGCATACCGCTCTGGTCGCCAATACGGGTTGGCTGTCGCTGTCGTCGAACAACGGAAATGGCACGATTGAGACAGATTGGCGAAAAATCGCTTAACCCAAACTGAAATTGCTGTCGCGCTTTTTGGTTCAAGAGGCGGTAGCGCCAGAACCTGACCTTCGCTCTGGGCGTGAGAGCAGGGTGTCAGCGAGTTACCGACCCGCATGAGTTGCGAACAATAAGACTTGTTTTCACCCTTACTGTCTTTGGCGCCTTGCCGGGCTCCTTTATCCGGTCAAGCAGGAGCTTGGCCGATCGGCGGCCGAGTTCTATACACGGTTGCGCAATGACGGTCAGTCGGGGTTCAAAGCAATCGGCCCATTCGAAATCGTCGAACCCCACAAGTGCGATATCGTCCGGAACACGTTTGCCAAGCGATTTCAGTCCTCGCATGACACCGATCGTCGCCATGTTGTTGCCGGCAACAAGTGCGGTTGGACATTCTGTTGCTTCGACCATTTCTACCGTCGCCCGCGCTGCGCTTTCCACATTGTTCGAACCCGTTGCGACGGGGCAATTGCGTATGTCCAGGCCTGCGCGTCGAATTGCGTTGCCGAATCCCTCGACGCGTTCCGAAGTGGTCGCAAAACCCGTGTGACCTGGGATCATACCGATCCTCGTATGACCGAGCGCGACAAGATGCTCGACAAGGACCTCCATTGATTTTGCGTTCTGGACACCGACCTGATCGAATTTTGTGGAAGCCAACCTGTCAACGAGAACAGTAGGGATGCTGTGATCTTCGAGATAGCGAAGCGCACCGAGCCCATCTGTGGAACAGGGCGCCAGGATGATACCGTCCACGCGCAACTGATGCAGGGCCTGGACAACCTCGAGTTCCTTTTCCGGCGTATCGTGCGTGTCGGCCAGAAAAACGGTCATGCCGCAAGCAGCACATTCGCTTTCGACAGCACGGATGATATCGGCAAAATAAGGATTCGATATTGCTGATATGGCAATGCCGACGCTGTTGCTCGATGAGCGGGCAAGCGCGCGGGCAAACGTGTTTGGCGTATATCCGGTACTCGCAACCGCGTCGCGCACAGCCCGCTCCGTTTCCGGGCTTACAAATCGCGTCCCGTTGATAACGTGGGACACAGTGGATTGCGAAACTCCGGCAATCCTTGCAACATCAGCGATCGTGGCCATTTACAATGCTTCTCAGTCAAATTGTGTTTCCAAACACTCCGTCTATCGTGTCGACTCGGCTTCGACCAGACAAGGGCTGTCATCTATTCATAGCAATATTGTTGCCAGAGTCGGGGTCGAAGAAATGGGCGTGGTCCATATCGAACACGAAGATGCGATCCTCGCCCTGCGCTACGGTTTCCTCAGCCCCCACCCTGGCAATGACCCGGCAGGTGCCGCGCGCGATGTCGAGCAGCGTCTCCGAGCCCAGAAACTGGCATACCTCAATTCTGAAGCTCGTCGCTGCGAGACTTGCCTCGCCATCGGTTGCCAGCTTGACATGCTCAGGCCGCAGCCCGAGAGCGACTGCGCGCAGGCCGGATTTCGCCAGCTCTGTCTGCCGGTGTTGCGGAACCGAAATGCGGATGCCATTCTTCGCATCCACCAGCTCGGCGGGCGAAGCAACATCGAGATCGATGAAGTTCATCGACGGCGATCCGATGAAGCTAGCAACGAAGCGGTTGGCCGGGCGGCGATACACCTCCATCGGTGGCGCCGCCTGCTGGATCGTGCCGCCGTTCATCACTACGATGCGTGAACCCATCGTCATGGCTTCCGACTGATCGTGCGTGACGTAGACGGTGGTGGTTCCCAGTTCCTGATGCATCTTGCTGAGAAAGCTTCGGGCTTCGACACGCAGTTTTGCGTCCAGATTGGACAGGGGTTCATCCATCAGGAAAACGCCGGGCCGGCGCACCAGCGCACGACCAAGCGCCACGCGCTGGCGCTGTCCACCGGAAAGCTCCCGCGGCAGCCGGTCAAGATAGTCCTCCATCTTCAGTCTTTTCGACACGTCGGCTACCAGTTGATCGGCCTCCGCCGTCGGCACGTGGCGGGTTTTCAGGCCAAAGCTGATATTGTCGCGGACATTCATATGCGGAAACAGCGCATAGGACTGGAAGACCATCGAGATGTTGCGGTCCTTGGGCGGCAGATGCGTGACATCGACGCCGCCGATCATCAATCGTCCGCCGGAAATGGATTCCAGACCGGCGATCATCTGCAGCGTGGTGGATTTGCCGCAACCGGAGGGGCCGACGAGTACGGTGAATTCGCCATCGGGAATGGTCAGGTCCAGGCGCGGAATGACGGTATGGGCGCCATATCTTTTTTCGATGTGGGTGAGAGAAACGTCAGCCATGTGAATGCAATTCCTTGTGCCAGAATATCGATGCTCAACCCTTGACGGCGCCCGCGAAATTGCCCGAGGCAATCTTGCGGTAGGTCAGGATGAACAGAACGATGATGGGAAGCTGGGAGATGACGAGGCCGGCGGCCGGCAGGTTGAACACGGCCATGTAGCGATCGCTGTTCAGCTTCAGCATGCCGACCGTGACCGGAAAATTCTGCTCAGAATTCAAAAGCACCAGGCCGAAGACGAATTCCTTCCAGATCGCGATGAAATTCAGCGTGAAGCCCACGACGATGCCCGGCAGGGACAGCGGCAGAATGATCTTGTAGAACAGCTGGAAATCGGTCGCCCCTTCGATATAGGCTGCCTTCTCAATTTCCCGGGGGATGCTGGTCATGAAACCGCGCAGGATGAGAATCTGGGCCGGCATGCCATAGGCGGCGTGAACGATGATCAGCCCAATCTTGGTGTCGAGCAGGTGCAGCGTGCGCAGCGTATCGTAGAGCGGGATAAGCACCGTCTGCTGCGGCAGCATGAGCCCGGTCAGGATCAGACCGAAGATGAACGTCTTGCCTGGAACCTCCATGCGCGACAGGGCAAAGGCCGGAACCAGCGCCAGGATAACCGCCAGCGCCGAACCGGCGGTCGCGTAGAGGAAGCTGTTGGTGAGCAAGCCGCTGAAACCCAGCGAATTCCAGACATCGATATAGGGCTGGAAGGTTGGGTGCAACGGGATGGAAAAGGGGCCGGCGAGAAAGTCCTGGTTCGACTTGATCGAGGTGATCAATACCAGAAGGATCGGACCGGACCAGATGGCAAGCAGGACGGCAAGCAGGCTGTAGCCGAGGAACCGCGCCATAAATTGGAATAGATCGCGCCGATGCGCCACAATGAGCGTGTCAGACATCGAAGGCTCCCTTCATCAGTTTTTTCAGGATGATCAGAGCCATCAATGCCGAGACGACGAGGATCGCCACGGATATCGCCGCGCCATAGCCGAAGCGCGTGTTCCAGAAACTTTCGAGATAGACGATGTAGCCGAGAACATTGGTATGGCCGAAGGGTGCCCCCTTGGTCATGACGGCGACCAGATCGAAGGCCCGCAGCGACTCAAACAACGTCAGCATGACGACGACGGCGGTGACGGGCCTGAGCTGCGGGACGGCTACCCTGGTCAACATCCGCCAATGTCCGGCCCCTTCGACGCGGGCGGCGTCGAATGTCTCCTTCGGCACGTCGCCGAGACCCGCATAGTAGAAGATCATCGGCATGCCGGTGAAAGCCCAGCCGGAAACGATCGCCAGCGTATAGATCGCGACCTTGTAGTTTCCGAACCACTCCGTCACCAGGAAGCCGAGGCCGACGGAACGCAGGACCGTATCGAAAGCGCCGAACAGCGGGTTGAGGATCAGCAGGAACATCAGACCGACCGAGATCAGCGACATCGTCACCGGAAAGAAGATGATGGTTCGTACCAGGGCCGGGGCTGGCAGGATCCTGTTGCGCAGCGCATAGGCAATCAGCAGGCCGGCGAGGACGGGAAATGCGAGGGTGACAGCCAGCCATTTGAAATTGTTGAGAAGCGCGATGTGGAAATGGCTGTCACCGATCATGTACCGATAGTTTTCCAGTCCGACGAAGGTCTTTTCGGGCGTCATGCCGTTCCATTCAAACAGGCTGAGATAGATGGTGAACAAGATCGGATAGCCGACGAAGACGGCGAAGACCGCGAGCGGCATCAGGATGCCAAAAATCGTCACGAAGGTATGTTCGCGGGCAAAGGCAAGAAATCCCGGGCTTTCGCCGGATCTGTGTGATGTGGTCATGAATGGGTATCCGTTTCTTCAGCATTGGAAGACCGTGGGCACGTATGCCCACGGTCGCGGCCGGTCTCGGCTGGAAGGCGCCGTCGCGGCCTGAGACGTGATCGCCGTTCCTTAAATCTTGCCGCGCGTGCGGATCGCTTCGTCCTCGGTCTGCTGCATGGCATCTTCCGGCGTGATCGCACCGGCCAGCACGCCCTGCAGGCCGTCGAGGAACCGGTCGGAGATCGAGGGCGGCGTGGCGTGGTCCACATGCATGAAGGTGAACTGACCGGCGCTTGCCATTTCCTTGCCGAGGCGTTGTTCCATCTCCGAAAGGCTCGAAAGATCGCCCTGCGTCGATGAGGGGAAGGGCTTGTCGATCGCCAGTTTTTCGGTCATCGCCGGCTTCGAGATCATCCAGTCGACGAATTCGGCCGCCTCGTCCTTATGCGGGCTCTTGGCATGGATCATGATGGTGTCTTCGGCAAAGACCGACATCACGGGCTTCTTGCCGTCGATGGAGGGCATCGGGAAGTAGTCCATCGGCACGACGCAGCATTTGGCCTGATCGCCGCGGAATCGTCCGAGGTTGAACGAACCCTGATACCAGTGCAGCGCCTTGCCCTGCGACCACGGCACCATGGCCGGACCGACGTCGATCGAGTTGAAGGACGGTTCGAACATGCCGTTCGTGGCCATGTCCGCCATGATCTTCGTGGTTTCGACGGCGCTCGGATCGGTCCACGGGATCGTGTTGTTCACCAGGCCCTGATAGGTATCGAGGCCGAACTTGTTGACCAGGATGGCCGACCACATGAACTGCGATGGCCACTTTTTCTGGTTTGCCAGCAGGAACGGCCAGAGGCCGGCTTTCTTGCCCGCTTCCGCATTGGCCATCAGTTCGTCCCACGTGGTCGGAACCTTCAGGCCGAGTTTCTCGTATAGGTCCTTGCGATACCAGACGACGGATGCGCCGATTTCGGTGGGGACAAAGTATTTCTTGTCGCCGAAGGTTGCCAATGACACGGATGCCGGAACCAGGAATTTATCCCAGCCGTATTTCGTATAATAGGAGGTCAGGTCGGCGGCGAAACCGTTCTTGATGACTTCCTGCGCGCGGCCGCCTTCCCAGGAATAAAACACGTCCGGCGGATTGCTCGAGGCAAGTTCGATCGTCTGCTTGGTCTTGTAGGTCTCGCCGTCGACGCTCGCTCCGGTCACATGGATGCGGTCGCCGTTCTTCTTGTTCCATTCGTCGATGAGCCAGTTGGCGTAGATTTCCGACGAAGGCCACGGTGCGCGGTAGAAGTATCGCAATTCGACGGGGTCGGCGGCAAAAGCGGGGGCTGCGAGACCCGTCACGCTCGACACCAGGGCAGCCGCCAGCGCACAGCGCGCAATCGCGCGCCGCGAAAACAAAGTCATTTTCATTTTATTCTCCTCCAAGGCCCGGTATCACAACAGCTTGCGCGCGGGCATCTCCTCAGTTCACCGCGTCTCCATCGCGGCGTATCAGCCGTGCCGTTCACAAGCGGAATCCGCCGTGATTTTCAACGGTCCAGGTGGGTGAGCATAAGCTGATATTTAGGAGGCTAATACGAAAAAAGCGCTTGCGCAAGCGCTTTCGTGAGAAATGTGCAAGCCCCCGAGCTCGTCAGTCTCGGGGGGAGCCACTGATAATGCCCTCCCGGCATGCCGGCAGCGTCAGTTGTATTTTCAACGCCCCGCGGATCGCTGGCGTCGGCCCGGATATGAACTCAGATCCAATCGCGGTGGTTTCGCACTGTAAACTTATCGGCCTCGGCTCAAGGTATGACGCGAAGTCCGTGATCAGGCGACCTGAAGATGGGCGATCTCGCTCCGCATCTGCATCGCGAGCCCCTCGCGAAGCCATCCGGCGATGGGGCCGAAAATTCGGTCCCCTCTATGCTCCGCAAATGCGCCGCAAGAAGTCTTCGCTGGCCTAAATTGCCGCGCCTCCAGCTGCTTGGCGGGCGCGATGGCTTGACCGTTCCGCGTTGAAAGCGAGAGGCGTAGCGGAGTTCGCAGGGGGGCTGGGCAGCTTGGGTGTTTTAGCAGTCGCCACCGGCGGCGGCGCGACTATTTTTGCGTAAGTGGTCGCTGTTTGGACTCCGGTCAACGCGCGTCCAACAAAAGTGCCTGTCGACAAATTCTGGATCCAAAATGGACGCCCTTGAAATCCGAAACGGACGAATACAAATTCCGAATTGGACGTAAAAAGAGTCCCGATTGGACGACCTTGAACGCGCAGGGATCGGCAAAATGCACCGGTACCGGACGTTCGCGGCGCTGATATTGGCTGCGGCTTTCGAAAGATTCATTCCCAGATGTGCTAGAATCGCGGAGCGTCACAAAAAAGGGCGGTGGCAAGATGTCGTTTTCTCAATCGAGGATTTGCAAGGGCTGCTGGGAGCAAATGCGTTTGCCAGTGCCTCTGCGCGGACCGGCTTCCATTCCCTTCCGTGCCTTTGGCATCCGCCCGAGCCGGATGAATCCGAACACCTGCACGATTTGCGAGCTCATGTTCACACGCGTAATGAAAGCTCGCAAGATCACTGTTGATGTATCTGTACTTTTTGCAGATCTGAGAGGCTATACGGCGCTTTCGCAGTCGCTCTCGGCAGACAGTGTCTCGTCGCTGCTGGATGATTTCTACGATGAATGTGCCACAGCTATTTGGGAATTCGATGGCCTTCTTAACAAGACGGTCGGGGACGCGATCATGGCAATATTCAACTTTCCAATCCGCCACGCCGACCACGCCGAACGCGCTGTCCTCGCTGCGCGGGAGATCCAGCGCCGCTGCCAATTGCGTCGCGAACTTCACGTGGCTGAAGGTGCCGGGCTGGACGGAAGTGAACTGGGCGTTGGTATAGGCATCGACTCCGGCGAGGCCAGCTTCGGAGAGTTCGGCCGATCGCATCGCGATCTGACTGCGATTGGAACGATTGTGAATACTGCCGCTCGCGCCCAGTCAGTCGCGGAAGCAGGCCGGATTCTTGTCACCAGGGCCGTTTGCGAGCGGGCGAAGAGCCAAATGGCCGAAAGCGAAGGCCGTCAATACCGCCTGAAAGGCTTTGATGAGCTGATTGAACTTTACGCAATCTGAGCATCGATCCAGCACGCGGCGACGGTGCCGCAAGCTCAGCGATCTGAATTTGCTCGGCGAACTGTCGATTATCAGGCATTCACGTATGTCAGGCAAAGACTAGGTAAATACCGCAACAAGAACGGACAGCCAGATCAAGGCGACTCCCAGCGCCAATGCTCGCCTGGCGCCTACGACCTTCTCCGCGCCCTCTTCTGGGACAGGTGTCGTTACAATCCAAGGCACGGAGCCAAGCGCTGCAAATCCGACGAGGGCCAAAATCACCACGACAAAATCGGAGCTGCGCCAGCCCACGGGCTCATACACCCCCCAGTAGCCGAGGAAAGCCATTCCCACCGCGAACATCGTGGCGGAGGCAGAGCAAAGCCCCGTGACAGAACCTGTCGGCGCGCGCATCTCGCATCCCTCCGTGCTGGTCAACCCATGAAGCAATTTCTACAACGGTGCAAACCGCCTTCGCACATATGTGTCAGGAATTGGGGGCCACGTGAAGCGATGATCAGTGAACGGTTCAGGGCTTCTCCCAACGCACACGGAAATATCGACCCGCGGCAGGCGTTTTCGTTTGAGCTCAGGCTGATTGCGTCAAAGGGCAAGGGCAAGCTGCGGCTCGCATTCGTCCTCGACCGTATCGAGAGACCCCACTCCGCATGCGATGACGCTCGGCGAAGCGGTTCGGTTCGCGCGCAGTCATGTGCTCCGTTGTCACGGACTGAGCCGGTCATCGATCGCGTTAGCCGAGAAAGCCGACGACATAGTAAAAGGTTGCGGCGATAATGGCGGCGGCCGGAAGAGTGACGATCCAGGCGATGACGATGTTGCCAGCGAGGCCCCAGCGAACAGCCGAGACACGCCGTGCCGCGCCAACACCGATGATTGCGCCGGTGATCGTGTGCGTGGTCGAAACCGGAACGCCGAGCCAAGTCGCGGCAAACAGCGTGATCGCACCACCCGTTTCCGCGCAGAATCCCTGCATTGGGTTGAGCCGCGTGATCTTCGAGCCCATCGTGTGGACGATTCTCCAGCCGCCGAAGAGCGTGCCGAGGGCGATCGCCGCCTGGCAGGAGATGACGACCCAGAACGGAACGTGGAATTCGCTCCCAAGGTAGCCTTGCGAAAAGAGCAGGACGGCGATGATGCCCATGGTCTTCTGTGCGTCATTGCCGCCGTGGCCGAGCGAATAGAGCGAGGCCGAGGCGAATTGCAGGACGCGGAAGGTGCGATCGACGGCGAAGGGCGTCTGGCGCACGAACAGCCAGGAGACGGCAAGGATCAGCGTCAGGGCGAGCAGGAAGCCGATGGCCGGCGACATAAAGATGGCGCCGACGGTTTTCAGGAGGCCGGTCCAGACGATCGAGGAAAATCCGGTTTTGGCGAGACCGGCTCCGACGAGGCCACCGATGAGCGCGTGCGACGAACTGGACGGAATTCCGAACACCCAGGTAACGATGTTCCAGATGATCGCACCCATCAGGGCAGCGAAAATCACGAGCGGGCTGACGATAGCTGGATCGATGATGCCCTTGCCCAGCGTCTCGGCCACATGCAATCCGAAGAAGAGAAAAGCAATGAAATTGAAGAAGGCGGCCCAGAAAACCGCGTATTGCGGTCGCAAGACCCGGGTCGAAACAATGGTAGCGATCGAGTTGGCTGCGTCGTGCAGGCCGTTTAGGAAATCGAAGAACAGCGCGATCGCAATCAGCGCGACGAGCAGCGGAAAGGCGAGAGTGGCGTCCATCAGACGTTCTCGATCACGATGCCGCTGATCTCGTTTGCAACGTCCTCGAAGCGATCGAGTACCTTTTCGAGTTCTCCGTAGAGCTCGCTACCGATGATATAAGCCATGGCATTGTTCGTGCCGTGCCGGTGAAACAGATCTTTCAGCCCCTGCTCGTGCAGGTCGTCGGATCGGCCTTCCACACGAGTTACTTCTTCCGCGATCATGCTTAGGCGAGGCGCATTGATACCAATGCGACTAAGAAGGGGTATGGCCTCGGCGATGAGGTGCGCGGCCTCGAGGATAGCGGCTCCCATAGCCTTCATGCCAGGATCGAAACTCGTTTGTTCGAACAGCCGGATTGTCTTTACAGTCTTGTGCATCATATCGATCGCATCATCCATGGACTGGATAAGGTCCTTGATATCTCCGCGATCGAACGGGGTGATAAAGCTACGGCGCACGGCCAGCAGGACATCGCGTGTGATGTCGTCTGCCTCATTCTCCAGCGTGACGATACGCTCGCAGTTTTCATCGATATTGTTGCCGGAAAGCAGTTGGTTCAGCGATTCCGCTGCACTTACAACCGTTCGAGCATGCGCGTCGAACAGGTCAAAGAATCGGTCTTCCCGGGGAAGCAATCTTCTGAAAAGGCCTAACATTCCGAACTCCGTTCAACGTTGCCGCATCTGTCACAAATCTGTCACAAATGTCCAGCGCCGGCATGAGATATTCAACTGTTTCGGGCGTTAGGAAGCCGACCCCTCTTGACGAAACTGTCTTGCAGGGGCTTTCCAAGCGAACAGACGATGCTTCGCATTCTGAGGCGAACCAACCAGTGATGATTGCCCCTTCGGCAAACGCTCCATGTTGGTAACAGCGTCCATACTGTTGACGGACCCGGCGTAAGAGAGATGTAGTTCGTGATGAGCCGCACACAAAGCAAAGCGTCGGGAAAAGAAGGCTTGCTGCGCAGGCTTGCTCGACATTCTGAAATGCTGTTCAAGGATCCATTCCGTGAACAATATGCCGCGCTTTGCTATCGGCGAGATCCTGATTCCGGGAACATTGCAGTCCTTCTTGTAACGTCGCGGGAAAGCGCTCGCTGGATTATCCCGAAGGGATGGCCGATACAGGGAAAGAAGCCCCATCAGGTCGCCGCAATCGAAGCATTGGAAGAGGCGGGCGTCCGCGGCAAGCTCGGGAAAAAACCGTTCGGCTACTTCACGTACCTGAAAGTCCTCGACAACGGCCAGAGCGCTCCCTGTATCGTTCAGGTCTATCTTTTAGAGGTCGACAGCATGGACGCGGCGTTCCGCGAAAAAGGACAGAGAGTTCTCGAATGGGTCACGTGTGCCGAGGCTGCACGGCGTGTGCGGGAGCCGGAGCTCCGCGGACTATTCTTCAAGCTGCAGCAAACGAACAACACAAGATGAGCCTACGCGATCGCATGAAATGCGACGCCAGGAAAGGATATGGCGGGAACTGGTCCAGTTTTGGCGCTCCCGCAACACCTGTCGACGGCCTGAGTGTCTGCTATTTACGGGTCTTTTGGTTCGAAACCGCCTGTAAGCAGAACGTATGGGCCCATGCAAGGGGGTGCGGCATCGCACGGCAGTCGAGCCCCTCGTTCTACCAAGACCATACATAAGCGCGGGACGCCCTCCGATCGCTCCTCGAACTCGAACAATAGAGCAAACAAGATAGTGACACCTAGCAGATGCTCAAATGGCTTGAACCGCGATAGAAGCCAGAGCTAGGTTGCTCCAACTTTCCTGCTGAGATAGGGCCAGGAGCCCATACAGCAAACACGATGTCGCATGGAAAAACGTGAATCAAGACGCGGGGGGGAACACGACTTCATGGGGGCCGGCAAGCGCATGCAATTTTCGACACGCTTCCTCGATCCGGCGGATAGGGGACAGCTCAGCAGAGTATTCGTGGAAATGCAGGAATACTACGCGGTCTTCTGCCCGCCCGAGGAGGTTATCCTTCAGGATTTGGACAATCTTCCCGTCGGTGTAGAGTTCCTGGTGGCGGATGCCGACCGTCTTGCGGGTTTCGCCGCCTTTTCGACGATCTATCCGGGACCGGGACTGGCTTCCGGCCTTTTCCTCAAAGAACTGTTCGTATCGGAGGGTTTTCGCGGCGCCGGGATCGGGCGAATTCTGATGAGAAGGTTGGCGAATATCGCCATAGAACGGGGCCACAGACGCATAGACTGGACTGCAGACGTGGAAAACTCTCGGCTTCTCCAGTTCTATGACGCGCTTGGCGCCGCCCGCAAACAGGAAAAGCTCTTCTATCGCCTGGACGGCGACGCCCCGAAGGGCCTTGGCACTCCGCAGGAATAGGAACGTGGTTGCCGGCCGCTAATGGGCAATTATCGAGTTTCCGCCGGGCTGCTGCCATCCCGCGCGCTTACAAGACTTCGACAGGAGCCTCTCGTAGAGTTGCCTGTAGCCAGTCAACGAAGGTCTGCATGGCAGGGCTGACGGCTTTGCTGCGAGGGATTGTGAACCAGTAACAGAAGTTGCTTCGGTAGCCGAGAGAGGCCGGATTGACGAGGCGACCCGCCTGCAGATCGTCGGCGATCAGGCCGCGCGGAATGAGGGTCATGCCCTGTCCGGCAAGTGCGGCCCGGATGACCATTGTGTAGTAGCCGAACCGGATGGTGTGTTTCGGCCTTGCGTTTGGATGTCCAAGGGCATCGGCGAAATCCGGCCACAGCAAAGGCGTTTGGGGATGCTCGAGCATGACGCCGGCCGTCACCTCCTCTAGACACCGAGGATTGCCAAGTTTTTCCCAATAGCCCGGCGTGCCGACCAGCGCGACGTCACGGCCGAAGAGATAGGCGCCTTTTTCGCCGGCGGGCGGCGTCGCGCCGAAGGTGAAGATGCCATCCGGGCTTTCGGCCTGCGTCGCTGAAACGAAGGTTGTGAACTGCACGTCAATCTCCGGGAATTTTTCCGAGAAATCGACGAACCGCGGCAGCAACCAGCGGTCTCCGAAGATCGGCAGCACCTGCAATCGCAAGGCTTTCGGATTGGGCTTCAGCCGCGCTACCTGTAGCTCCGCATCCTCCATTGCTTTGATTGCGACCTGGGCCTGCTCGATGTAGATCTGCCCCGCTTCCGTGGGGATCATACCCTGCGTCGTTCTCGCGAAAGCCGGCCCGCCGATCAGTTCCTCCAATGCCAGAAGCTGTTTGCTGACGGCGCTTTGCGAAAGGTTCATGCTGTCCGCTGCGGCGGTCGTGTAGCCGCGTTCGGCTACGGCCAAGAGAATTTGCAGTGCGGTCATCGATGGCAGTTTCTGACGCCCAGATGCCATGCACCCCCCCTAGTCGTTTTCGTCATATCAGTAATAGATAATGTCGTTTGGCCGATAAAAGGTCAAATGGCATTCTTGCTCAAACGGTAGGCACCGATCGGAGTTGAGAATGACTGAGCCAGCAAAACTGTGGGGTGGACGCTTTAAATCGGGTCCTTCCGAAGAATTGGCCCGTTTGTCGCGGTCGGCGCCATCCTATTTCCGCCTCTACGTGGAGGATATTGCGGGCTCTCGCGCCCATGCACAGGAACTGGACCGGGCGGGCGTGCTGACGCCGACAGAAACTACCACCATCCTGGCTGCGCTCAACACAATCGAGGCCGATGTTGCAGCCGGTCGCGAACAACCGGCAGCGAGTGACGAAGATGTGCACACCTTCCTCGAACGGCTGCTGATTGCCCGTCTCGGTCCTGTTGGCGGCAAGCTGCGCGCCGGACGCTCGCGCAACGACCAGACCTCCAACAATACGCGACTTTATCTGCGGCGCACGGCCCGCGAGCTGACGGCCGCGTTGCTTGACGTTCAAGAGGCGCTGGCCGCCCAGGCATCCGCGCATGTCGAGACCGTCTTTCCGGGATTCACGCATCTTCAGCCTGCCCAGCCTGTTTCTCTCGGTCACCACCTGATGGCGCATGCCCAGTCCCTGCAGCGCGACATCGAGCGTTTCATCGACTGGGACCGACGTTTCAGTGTTTCGCCGCTTGGCGCGGCAGCGCTTGCCGGATCTGCGATTGCCCGCCGGCCGGACCTCTCGGCGATTGATCTCGGCTATTCCGGGGCGTGCGAGAACTCCATCGACGCTGTGGCAAGCCGTGACCATGTGGCGGAGTTCCTGTTCATCGGCGCGACCATCGCTGTCAATCTGTCGAGGCTTTCGGAAGAAATCTGCATCTGGAGCTCCAAGCAATTCAGTTGGGTGCGGCTACACGATTCCTATTCGACAGGCTCGTCCATCATGCCACAGAAGAAGAACCCGGATATCGCCGAACTGGCGCGCGGCATGTCGGGCACGATCATCGGCAACATCGCCGGCTTCCTCGCAACGATGAAGGCCATGCCGCTCGCCTACAACCGCGACCTGGCGGAAGACAAGCGGGCGCTGTTCGAGACGATCGATCTTCTGGACCTCATTTTGCCGGCCTTCGCGGGCATGATCAGAACGCTGGAATTTGACACGGCGCGGCTACGCGACGATGCGCCGAAGGGGTTTACACTGGCGACCGAAATTGCCGACTGGCTGGCCAGCAGCCACGTTCCATTTGCCGAAGCGCACGACATCACCGGCGCCGTAGTCCGCTATTGCGAGGAGCGTGGCATCGACCTTGCAGCTCTCGGACCGAAGGATCTCGCCGCCATCGACGCGAGGCTGGGGCCTGAAGTGCTGGACGCACTCGATCTCGATAAGGCCATCGCCAGCCGCACGGGATATTTTGCCACCGCACCGGACCGCGTGCGCGAACAAATCGAGCGTTTCACAAAAGTGCTCGCGGAAAGGCGGGACTGGGCTCTGACTCCCCTCCAGGGCAGCGCCTTCTCCAGCATCCCGGCACAAAAAAAGGGAACAGAAGCATCATGACAATCGCAGCGACATTGGAGAATTCGAACTACGAAATCGCCCATCTGAAACTTGTTCCGAAGCGCCATATCGGTCGAATGATCTCAGCAACCGTCGTCGTGGCACTGGTGGCGCTGTTGGTTCGCGCCTTCATCAACGGTCAGATCGAGTGGAACGTGGTTGGCGAATTTCTTTTTTCTCCGGCCATCATGTGGGGGTTGGTCAACACGCTTGTCATGACGATCTGCGCCATGTCGCTCGGCATTGCGCTTGGCGTGCTGATTGCAATCATGCGCATCTCGGGTAACCCGGTTCTGTCGACCATCGCAACAGTCTATGTCTGGATCTTCCGCGGCGCACCGGCGCTCCTTCAGCTCCTGCTCTGGTTCAACCTGGCGCTGATCTTTCCCACGATGGGCATTCCGGGTCTGTTTGAATTCCGAACCGTCGACATCATGACGCCGTTCGTCGCCGCCATGCTCGGCCTTGGCATCCAGCAGGGAGCATATACGTCGGAAGTCGTGCGCGGTGGTCTGCTGTCGGTCGACATTGGCCAGTACGAGGCCGCCCGTACGATCGGCATGACGCAGATGAAGATGCTGCGCCGCATTGTTTTGCCACAGGCCATGCGCGTCATGGTGCCGCCGATCGGCAACGAGGTGATCAGCATGGTCAAGCTCACCTCGCTTGCCAGCGTCATCCAGTATTCGGAAATCCTGCACAACGCCCAGATCATCTATTTCGCCAATACACGCGTGCTCGAACTGCTGCTGGTGGCAAGCTTCTGGTACCTCCTCGTCGTCTCCGTCCTGTCCGTCGGCCAATATTATATCGAGAGATACTTCGGCCGCGGCGTCCGATCCATCAAGTCGACAATGTGAGGAGACGGACATGAGCGAAGAAACTCTTGTCAAAGCGATCGACGTCACCAAGAACTTCGGAGATTTCAGGGCCCTCCATTCTGTCAGTCTCGATGTCAGGAAGGGCGAGGTTGCCTGCATCATCGGCCCGTCAGGGTCCGGAAAGAGCACGTTCCTGCGTTGCATAAACCTGCTCGAACGCATCGATGGTGGCGGCATCTGGGTCAATGGCGAGTTGATCGGCTACCGGCGTGACGGCGACAAGCTCTACGAGATCAGCGATGCGGAAATTGCCCGTCAGCGCCGCCGCATCGGCATGGTCTTCCAACGCTTCAACCTCTTCCCGCACAAGACGGCGCTGGAGAACATTATGGAAGGCCCGGTGCAGGTTCTCAATGAGCCCGTGAAAGAGGCTCGCGAACACGCCCGTGAACTGCTTGCCCGGGTCGGCCTCGCCGACAAGGCCAATCACTATCCGTCCGAGCTTTCGGGTGGCCAGCAGCAGCGCGTCGCTATTGCCCGCGCCATGGGTATGCGGCCAGACCTGATCCTATTCGATGAGCCGACCTCGGCCCTCGATCCGGAGCTCGTGTCCGAAGTGCTCGACGTCATGAAGGATCTGGCCGCGTCGGGCATGACCATGATCGTCGTCACCCACGAAATGGGCTTTGCTCGCAATGTCGCCAATCGAGTGGCCTTCATGGAGGCCGGCCGGCTGGAGGAATACGGCCCCGCCGAAAGGGTTCTGACCAATCCGGACAATGCCCGGACAGCCCAGTTCATCAAAGCAGTCCAGAAATAAGAAAACATATCAATCATCAAGCAGAGGGTAACATCATGATGAAGAAAACCGCATTTGTCGCACTGTGCTGCGCCTTCGCCGCAAACGCTCACGCCGAAGGCCTGCCGGAGAAGTACGAAACGGCCGGGAAGGTGGTCGTCGCCAACCAGCCGAACTATCCGCCGATGGAATACAAGGACCCGGCGACCAACACGCTGATGGGGGTCGACATCGACTTGGCGCTGGCACTTGCCAAGCAGCTCGGCACGACAGTCGAGTGGGCCGATATCGGCTTCGAGCAGATGGTCTCGTCGCTGACGACCGGTCGCGCCGACCTGATCCACAGCGGCATGAGCGACCTGCCGAAGCGCCGCGACAGTCTCGATTTCGTCGATTACATGAAATCCGGGGCGCAATTCTACACGTCTGCCGCCCGCAAGGACGAGTTCAAGACGATTACCGACTTCTGCGGCAAGACTGTCGGCATGAGCCGACGCACCTCCTTCCCGGATGAAGCTGCCAAGTGGAGCGCTGCCAACTGTGAAGCCGCCGGCAAGCCGGCGCTTGTCGTCGTCGGCACCGAAGGTTCCGCCGACGCACGCGCCCAACTCAAGCAGGGTCGTCTCGACGGCGCCGTCCAGGGCTCGGAAACCCTTCCTTACCTGCTGACATTGGAGCCTGACACCTACGCCATCGTCGGCGAGCCTTTTACGGCTGTCTATCAAGGTATCGGTTTCGCCAAGGGCTCGACCGAGCTACGTGACGCTTACGCCGGTGCGCTGAAGGCTCTGATGGCATCCGGTGAATACAAGGCTATCTTTGCCAAATATGGACTTGAGGCCGCGATTCTCGATGGGATCTACGTCAACGGCGAGGTCGCGAAGTAATCCGTGTCCTGCAGCCCCGCGCGGCCTGGGCCGCGCGGGATAGGCGCGCGCAACGCGTGCCCCCTCGTTGAATGTGGAGCATCTTATACGCCTCCTTTCGCAGACGTGATGCTCCGATCTCCCGCAGAAAGTCATGTGCATGTCCGGCTCCTCCAGCGAAATTCCCCTCTACCGCCTTTCCTCCTTCATCGCTTCCCTCGACTTCGACGAACTCCCCGCCACCGTCGTAGAAAAAGCGAAGATCCACATCGCCGACACGCTGGGCGCGGCACTCGCCGGCGCCCGTTCTACCGAGTTTCGGATGGTGAGCTCCTTGACGAACGGGGATGGCGTAGCTCGCATCTGGGGGACCAGGGAAACAGCCTCTGCCCGAGAGGCGGCGCTGATCAATGGTGTGGCGGCGCATGCTTTCGAACTGGACGACGCAGGCGGTTGCGACCATTCCGGCGCGGTCGTCCTGCCCGCGCTTTTTTCGGCACTTTTCCAGACCGGGCAGCCTGTGAGTGGTAGGGAACTCATCGCAGCGACTGTTGCCGGATATGAGGTGGGGCGACGTATCCTGGAAGCGGCGGGAGGCTATGATGCTCACAACGGTGTTGGCTGGCATTCGACCGGGACCTGCGGAACGCTTGCGGCCGCTGCTGCCGTAGCACGCTTGTGGCGGCTGCCTGCAGCGGGATGCCGTGATGCGATTTCATTGTCCACCAGCTTTTCCTCCGGCCTCTGGGCGTTCATCCACGACGGCTCGCAGGCGAAGAAAATACATGCGGGCCGCGCGGCCGAAGGCGGTCTGCTCGCCGCAGAGCTTGCGGCGAGAGGCTTCGCCGGCCCGTCGAAGGTTTTCGATGACGTCTGGGGCAGCTTTTTCCGCACCTTCAACCAAGCGCAAGGCGACGCCGGCAAGCTTTGCGAAGATCTGGGCGACGTTTGGAAAATCAACCGCGCTGTGCTCAAGCCCTATGCATCCTGCCGCGGCGCACACTCGGCAGTCGATGTGCTGGAGGATATTCTGGCCGAGACGAAACGCCCGGCTGAAGCGATCGCTTCCATTCACCTCGATCTTAGCCAGATGTTGATCGGCATGTGCGGCGCGAAGGAAACGCGGCGGCTCTCAGCGACGCAGATGAGCTTGCCCTACGCACTTGCCGCGCGCGCGGTCTTCGGCTCGGCTGGTCTCGAAAGCTATTCGGCCATCCATCGCGCCGATCCGCGGATCACTGACCTGTTTTCGCGGATGACACTTACAGTCGACGAAAGTATGCGTCCGCTTGACGAGCCACTCGTGACGCTGACCTTTGCCGATGGCACGGTGATTTCGCGAATGGTGCCGCGGGCAACGGGCTCGGCGGAGCGGCCGATGGCCGCTGACGCTATCATCGACAAGTTTCGGGGGCTTGCAGGCATGGCGATGCCGCAAGCCCAGTTGCTCGAGCTCGAGGAGATGCTCACGCATCTCGAAGAACTTGAGGATTGCAATTCGCTGGAACTCCTGCTGTCCGGCAATGCCGATGAGCAGCCGATCTTTGCTTGAGGGAAGACTCATGGCCTTCGACCTTTCTCCCCGTCCACTCAATGCCGCGCCTGAAGCGCCACCCATGGCATGGCCGAACGGCGCGAAGAGCGCCTTATTCATCGGTTTCGACGTCGATGCAGAAACCGCCTGGATCGGCAACAATCCGTCCAACGTCGACAGGCTGGTGACGGTGTCGCACGGCGGCTACGACGCCCGCGCTGGTATCGGCAAAATACTGGAACTGCTCGATGAACTGGCGCTGAAAGCAACCTTTTTCATTCCTGGCTGGACGGCGCTCGCCCATACGGCCGCCTGCGAACCGATCGTTGCGGCAGGGCATGAGATCGGTCACCACGGCTATCTCCACAAGATGCCGGAACGCTCCAAGCTCGATGAAGCGATCGAGGAGATCGACCTCGGTTTCGAGGCCTTGCAAAAGGCGCTTGGCGTGCGGCCGATCGGCTACCGCGCACCATCGGGCGAAAACTTTCCCGAGCTTCTCGCCTACCTGAAAGACAAGGGTATCGCCTATTCGAGTTCGTTCCGCGATGACATCCGGCCTTACCGCCATCTGCTGGCGGATGGCCGTAGCGGGCCTGTGGAAATCCCCGTCAATTTCGCTTTCGATGACTGGAATTTCGGAATGTCCAACCGCACCAGCCCGCGCCCGCTGTTCGGCAAGGAAACCGTTTTGCCGCTCTGGATCGACGAGTTCGAGGCAACGCATGACTGGGGTGGAGTGACAACCCTGGTGCTCCATCCGCAGGTCTCGGGCCGCCCGATGCGCTGGCACATTCTGCGGGATTTCCTGTGTCACGTACAGGCCAAAGACGACGTCTGGATCGCGACGGGTGAGGAGATTAGTTGCCATTTCGAGAACTCCGAGCGGGCGGATCCGGATTTACCAAACCTCCGAAAAGGGCGTTGAAGTCAGTTGGAAGAGAGGGCTCCGAGCATGTAGGGGCGTCGAAGGCTGAACATCATTCTGTTAGGCTATTGAGTCAGGCTACCCGAAAGGCAGGCGCGCGCAAGGTCTGCGGCGGCTTGATCGAGAATGGAAGGATCTCGAGGGCGGCGTCATGGGAGAAGTGCGTCTCATCAAGAGGCAGTTCGGGGTCTACGCTGTCTGAAGTAGCAACCACGTTCCCGTTCCACACCCGCTCTTTGCAACAGGGCCCTATCACGTACCAGCTAACCACCCCAGACGACCGACTGCTCGTGGCGCTTGATCAGGTGCTTCAGATTGTCGAAGCCGGTGCGGACGTGTCGGGCGAAGTGGTCGACGGCGGGGGAGCGGGGGGCGTCGGAGCGTTTCAACAGGCCGAGCGCGCGTTCGGGATGCGGGATGGAGACGGGGAGTGCCGTGATCGACTTTTCGTTGCGCAGGGCAAAGACGACGCTGTGCGGCATTATGGTCAGCGCATCGGCCGCCTTCATGTAGTTGATCACGCTCATCAGCGAGCCGCCGGAGTAGCGGATCTTGATTTCGGTGGCGCCGAAGGAAATGAGCATGCTGCGCAGGTCAGCCAGCAGCGGGCTGCCCGGCGGCGGTGCGACCCAGGGAAAATCGAGCAGATGCGCCGGCTGCGGCCGCCTTTTCAGAAGCAGCGGATGCGTGACGCGGCAGGCGACGACGTTGCGGCCGGGCAGGATCTGCTGGAATTCGAGGCCGGAGCCCTCGTCGAGAATATCGATCGGGCAGATGGCGAGATCGATCTGGTCGGCATTGAGCGCGGCGCGTAGGTCCGGGAAGTAACCATAGGTCTGGTCGATGCGCACATCGGGATGCAGGTTCTGGAACTCGGCGATCATCCCGGCGATCAATGCGTCCATGAAGAAGGGCGTGCCGCCGACGCGCACCACGCCGCTTTTGCCGACGCGAAAACTCTCGACGACATCGGACGCCTTGCGCGATGCCGACAGCATGGTCTGGCCGTGATCGGCCAGTGCCCGGCCAAGCGGCGTCGGCTGCAGCGGCCGGCGTCCCTTGATGAAGAGCGGCTCGCCGATGCGGGCTTCGAGCATGGAGAGCGTGCGCGAGACTGCCGGTTGCGACAGGCCAAGCAGCGCTGCACCCTCGGTGACGCCGCCGGTCTTCACGACCGCGGCAAGCTGGACTAGATGGCGTTCATCTATCTTCATAACGATATGATATATTAAACCGGAATAAAATCATCATCGGCGTCGTGATCCTGGGCTAATTTAGTTTCAACCAGCCAATGCCCTGGAGGAGACGCATAATGCCGGGTCCGATGACGCTGAATTTCAGCGAGGCCACCTCGTCTGACGTATTCGCGCAACGACTTCCGCAATCGAAAGACGACGCCCTGCCACACATCCTGGCGGCTGTGGTCACGCATCTCCATGCGGTCATCCGCGAGCTGCGGCCAACGCAGGCCGATTGGCGCAAGGTGATTGAATTCCTCACCGATGTCGGCCATGCCAGTGAGGAGCGGCGTCAGGAATGGGTGCTGCTCTCCGACCTGCTCGGCGCCTCGGCGCTTGTCGAGGAAATCAATTCGCGTCGCCCGAAAAAGGCGACCCCCAACACGGTGCGCGGCCCGTTCTTCCGCGCCGATGTTCCGCAACTGGCCTCGGGCAGCAACATCTCCCTCGACGGCATCGGCGAAAAGCTGGAGGTCATCGGGTGCGTGCAGGATCTGGATGGTGATCCAGTTGCGGATGCTGAGATCATCACCTGGCAGGCCAATGCTCAAGGGCTTTACGAGAACCAGCAGCCGGACCTTCAGCCCGAATTCAATCTGCGCGGTCTTTTCCGCACCGATGCGGAAGGTCGTTTCCACTATTGCACGATCAAGCCCCGCGGCTACGGCGTGCCGGATGACGGTCCGGTCGGCAAGCTGCTCCGCCAGGCGGGCAATCCGCTGCACCGACCGGCACATCTGCACTTCATGATCAAGGCACCGAGCTTTGAGACGATCACCACGCACATCTATGACGGTAGCGACCCGCATTTGGCCGAGGACGCGATCTTCGGCGTCAAGCCGGAACTGGTGCGCATCTTCGAGCGACAGGGCAAGGGCACACCGTCATGGCGGCTGGACCTGACCTTCGTCATGGTGCGGGCAAGACAGGGAGGCGAGGCATGAACCGCGATTTCATCTATAGCGGCAGCCCCGCGCATATCGTCTTCGGGCAAGGTAAGAGCGCCGCCGCCGGCGAATGGGTCGAGAAGCTCGGCTGCAGCCGTGCCCTGATGCTCGCTACCCCGCAGCAGAAGGCGGATGCCGAGGCGATGGCCGCAAGACTAGGTCCGCTCGCCGTCGGCGTGTTTGCCGGTGCCGTCATGCATACGCCTGTTGATGTTACCGAAGCGGCGATGAAGGTCGTGGCGGAGACCAAGGCCGATTGTGTCGTGTCGCTCGGCGGCGGTTCGACGACCGGGCTCGGCAAGGCGATCGCCTATCGCACCGACCTGCCGCAGATCGTCATTCCGACGACCTATGCCGGGTCTGAAGTGACGCCGATCCTCGGCCAGACGGAGGGAGGGCGCAAGACCACGCTGCGGCATGCTAGCATCCTGCCGGAAGTGGTGATCTACGATCCGGCGCTGACCACGGGCCTGCCCGTCGGCATGAGTGTCACGTCGGGGCTGAATGCCATGGCCCATGCGGTCGAGGCGCTCTATGCGCAGGACCGCAACCCGATCTCGTCGCTGATGGCGGTCGAGGGGCTCAGGGCCTTCAAGGCCAGCCTGCCGGATATCATCAAGACACCGCCGGCGCTCGACCTTCGGGCTGACGCCCTTTACGGCGCCTGGCTGTGCGGCACCGTGCTCGGCACCGTCGGCATGGCGTTGCACCACAAGATTTGCCACACGCTCGGCGGCACCTTTGATACGCCGCATGCCGATACACACGCGATCATGCTGCCGCACACGGCCGCCTATAACGCCGTCGCCGTTCCCGAATTACTGGCGCCTGTCGCCAGGGTATTCGGCGGTTCGGTCGGTGGTGGCCTTTGGGATTTTGCCAAGGAGATCGGTGCGCCGCTCGCGCTCAAGGGGCTGGGGCTCACCGAAGTCGATCTCGATCACACGGCAGAGATCGCCACCGAAAACCCCTACTGGAATCCAAGGTCGATCGACCGGAAATCCATTCGTGCCCTGCTGCAAGATGCCTGGGAGGGCAAGCGGCCAGCATAGGCGAACGACAGACAACACACTCTCTGGGAGGAGAGGAAAATGGGAGGACGAAACATGTTTACCAGACGCGAGTTTCTGAAGACGACGGCCGCTACAGGCGCGCTCGCCGCGACATCCGGCCTTGCGGCGCCGGCGATCGCTCAAGATGCGGCGATCAAGCTCGGTTATGTCAGCCCGCAGACCGGGCCACTCGCCGCGTTCGGCGAGGCGGACAAATTCGTCATCGACAGTTTCCTTTCGACGACAAAATCGATGGGTCTCAACTACGAGGTCGTCGTCAAGGACAGCCAGTCCAACCCGAACCGGGCGGCGGAGGTCGCCAAGGAACTGATCGTCGATGACGAGGTGAACCTCATTCTGGTCGCCTCGACGCCGGAGACGACCAATCCGGTGGCAACCACATGCGAGGCGGAGGAAATGCCGTGCATTTCGACGGTCGCGCCCTGGCAGCCCTGGTTCATCGGCCAGCAGGGCAATCCCGGCGATCCGACGTCATGGAAGCCGTTCAACTATGCCTACCACTTCTTCTGGGGCCTCGAAGACGTCATCGCCGTCTTTACCAATATGTGGTCCCAGATCGAGACCAACAAAAAGGTGGGCGGGCTCTTCCCGAATGATGGCGACGGCAATGCCTGGGGCGACAAGGTTGTCGGCTTCCCGCCAGTGCTCGAAAAGATGGGCTATGCGCTTACCGATCCCGGCCGCTACCAGAACATGACCGACGATTTCTCGGCGCAAATCAATGCCTTCAAGTCCGGCCAGTGCGAAATCATCACCGGCGTCGTCATCCCGCCGGATTTCACTACCTTCTGGAACCAGGCCAAACAACAGGGTTTCGCCCCGAAGATCGCCTCGATCGGCAAGGCACTGCTCTTTCCGCAGACGGTGGAAGCGCTGGGCAATGCCGGCCACAATCTCTCGTCGGAAGTCTGGTGGACGCCGAGCCATCCCTTCAAGTCGTCGCTGACCGGCGAGACGTCGTCGCAGGTAGCCGAGGCCTTCACCAAGGCGACGAGCCGGCCCTGGACGCAGCCGATCGGTTTTGCCCATACGCTGTTCGAACTGGCAGTCGATGTGATGAAACGCGCCGGCGATCCGACCGACGGCGATGTCGTCGCGCAGGCGATCGCCTCCACCAAGCTTGATACGCTGGTCGGGCCGATCGCCTGGGACGGCAAGAACCTGCCGCCCTTTGCCGCCAAGAACGTCGCCAAGACGCCGCTGGTCGGCGGCCAGTGGCGGCTGAAGGACGGCGGCGGCTACGATCTCGTCATCACCGACAACAAGACGGCGCCGAACATTCCGGTCGGCGGCAAAATGGAAGCGATCGCCTGATTTTTGGCGCGGGGGCCTCGCGGAGGCCCCACCTTTCCTGGGAGGAACGGGCTTGGCTATTCTTGAACTCGATGGGGTCTCGAAAAAGTTCGGCGCGCTGACAGTCGCCGAGCAGATTACCTTTGCCGTCGGCGAAGGCGAGGCGCTCGGCATCATCGGCCCGAACGGTGCCGGCAAGTCGACGTTGTTCAACCTCATCACCGGCAATATCGCCACCGACAGCGGTACGATCCGTTTTCTCGGCAGCGACGTGACACGCGTGCCGCCGATGGCGCGCTGTCTGTCGGGCATGGGGCGAACCTTCCAGATCCCGCAACCCTTCGAGAAGCTGACGGTGTTCGAAAACCTCTTGGTCGCCGGAGCCTTCGGTTCGCGGCGACGGGAGACGGAGGTGTCGGATCGCTGTGCCGAAATCCTCGTCGAGACCGGGCTGATCGACAAGGCCAATGCGCCGGCCGGCAGCTTGTCGTTGCTGCAGCGCAAGCGGCTGGAACTCGCCCGGGCGCTGGCGACGGAGCCGAAGCTGCTGCTGCTCGACGAGATCGCCGGCGGGTTGACGGAAGGCGAGTGTCGGTCGCTGGTCGCCACAATCCGCAACATTCATGCAAGCGGCATCGCAGTCATCTGGATCGAGCATGTGCTGCATGCGTTGAACTCAGTGGTGGAGCGGCTGCTGGTCCTGCATTTCGGCAAGGTCATCGGCATCGGCAAGCCCGACGAGATCATGGCCTCGCGTGAAGTCCGGGAAATCTATCTGGGGATCGAAGTCTGATGACGCTACTCGAAACCAGGGGCCTGACTGCCTCCTATGGCGATTTCCAGGCGCTGTTCGGTGTCGATATCACCGTCGGCGCCGGCGAAACCATCGCCATTATCGGCGCCAACGGTGCCGGCAAGACGACGCTGATGCGCTCGATCTCAGGCGTGCTGACCAATCCGGCAACATCGATCCTTTATCGGAACGAGCCGATCGGCGCACTGCCTGCGCCGGATGTTCTGGCGCGTGGGATCGCCATGGTGCCGGAAGGGCGAAAACTCTTTCCGTCGCTGACGGTCGAGGAAAACCTGCTGATCGGCAATTATGGCCGCAAGGTCCATGGCCCGTGGACACTCGAAAGCATCTTCGCACTCTTCCCGATCCTGAACGAGCGGCGCAACAATCCCGCAACCGCGCTTTCCGGCGGCCAGCAACAGATGGTGGCGATCGGCCGGGCACTGATGTCGAACCCCGAGGTGCTGCTCTGTGACGAGATCAGCCTTGGCCTGGCACCGGTCGTGGTGCGCGGCATCTACGCGGCCTTTCCGCGCATCCGCGAAACCGGCGCCTCGCTCGTCATCGTGGAACAGGACATTGCTCAGGCGCTGAAGGTCGCCGACCGCGTCTATTGCATGATGGAGGGGCGCGTGACGCTTACCGGCCGATCCTCGGATTTGAGCCGCGATGATATCCACAAGGCCTATTTCGGGACGGAACACCATGAACTGGCTTGATACCATTCTCCAGGGCGTACTGCTCGGCGGCCTCTATGCGCTGTTTGCGGCGGGCTTGAGCCTCGTCTTCGGCATCATGCGGCTGGTCAATCTCGCCCATGGCGACCTGATCGTGCTCGCGGCCTTCCTGATCCTCGTGCTGGTGACGACACTTGGTCTCAACCCGTTTGTCGCCGCCGTGCTTGCCGCGCCGCTGATGTTCGCCATCGGCTGGGCGCTGCAATTTCTCCTGCTCAATCGTACGCTCGGCAAGGATATCCTGCCGCCGCTGCTCGTCACCTTCGGCCTGTCGATCGTTATCCAGAACGGATTGCTCGAAGGTTTTTCTGCCGACAGCCGCCGCGTTTTCGCCGGTACCATCGAAAGTGCCTCGGTCAATCTAGGCCCGGTCACCGCCGGCATCATGCCACTGATGACTTTCTTCTCGGCCGTTGCCGTCATCGTCTGTCTCAACCAACTGATCTACCGCACATCCGTCGGCCGCGCCTTCCGGGCGACCTCGGATGACCCGGTGACCGCTGGCCTGATGGGCATACGGCCGCAGCGCATTTTTGCGCTGGCAACGGGTTTGGCCATGGTCGTAGTGACGATCGCCGCCGTCTATCTCGGCACACGCGCCAATTTCGATCCGACATCGGGGCCGGCGCGCCTGATCTATGCCTTCGAGGCGGTGATCATCGGTGGGCTCGGCTCGCTGTGGGGTACGCTTGCCGGCGGCATCATTCTCGGCATTGCGCAGACAGTTGGCGCTGCGATCAATCCGGAATGGCAGATCCTTGCCGGCCATCTCGCCTTCTTGGGCGTCCTCCTGTTCAAGCCGCGCGGCCTCTTCCCGCGCGCCGTCGATTGAGGTGCAGCGATGACCATGGCCCTACCATCCTTCACGGTCGAGACGCGCACCAGAGCGTCGACAATGTCCGCAGCGGCGGTCATCGCTCTGCTGCTTCTCGCCTTTGCCGCGCCCTTCGTCGTCTCGCGCGGTGTCATCCAGGATCTGTTCTTCATCCTCACCATGCTGGTGCTGGCGCAGAACTGGAACCTGCTTGCCGGTTATGCCGGTCTGATCTCGGTCGGCCAGCAGGCTTTCGTCGGCTTCGGCGCCTATACGATGTTCGGCGCCGTCATCCTCTTCGGCGTCGATCCGGTCGTTGCGATCTGGATTGCCGGGCTGTTCTCGGTCGCCCTTGCAATTCCGACCGCCTTCTT
Source organism: Pararhizobium sp. A13 (assembly GCF_040126305.1). Lineage (NCBI taxonomy): Bacteria > Pseudomonadati > Pseudomonadota > Alphaproteobacteria > Hyphomicrobiales > Rhizobiaceae > Pararhizobium > Pararhizobium sp. A13. The sequence goes on from NZ_CP149511.1 coordinate 161,569, forward strand.
CACCTTCCGGCTCTACGGCCCCTATTTCGCTATTGGCACCTGGGTGGTGGCCGAAGTCGTGCGGCTGTTGCTTGCCCAGTGGAAGGCACTCGGCGGCGGCACCGGCACTTCGCTGCCGCGCGAGGCAACCCGCGAGATGATCGGCGTCGAATCGATGCGCGATGTCCTCGGCATGAAGGCCTCGCAGGCAAGCGATGCGCTGACCTATTGGCTGGCGCTGATCCTCGTCGTGGCAACGATCGGTTTCATCTATGGTCTTCTGCGCAGCAAGCAGGGTCTTGGCCTAGCGGCCGTCCGTGACAATGAACAGGCCGCCCGCGCCGTCGGCGTCGATGCGCGGTGGATGAAGACGCTGGTCTATCTCGCCACCGCCTTCATCACCGGCATGTGCGGTGCGCTTATTTATGTCCAGAAGGCGCGCATCTCGCCGGATGCGGCCTTCTCTGTCACCGACTGGACGGCCTACGTCATCTTCATCGTCGTGATCGGTGGCATTGGCACGATTGAAGGCCCGATCCTCGGCGTCATCATCTTCTTTCTCCTGCAGAACCTGCTGGCCGATTTTGGATCCTGGTATCTGCTGATGCTGGGTCTTCTCGGCATCGCCATCATGCTTCTTGCGCCGCGCGGTCTCTGGGGATTGTTCTCCGATCGCACCGGCATCCAGCTTTTTCCGGTCCGCCGCGTTCTGAAGGGCGGGCCGCTCAATCTCACGCATAAGGGAGGGCCTCATGGCTGACATTACCACCGACGTACTCATCATCGGCACCGGCCCGGCAGGCTCGGCCACCGCAGCCCTGCTTTCGTCCTACGGGGTCGAGAATATGGTGATCAACCGTTACCGCTGGCTCGCCAGCACGCCGCGCGCCCACATTACCAACCAGCGCACCATGGAAGTGCTGCGCGATCTCGGCCGCGACGTGGAGGACGAGGCCTACATGTTCGCCGCTGAGCAGGACCTGATGGGCGAAAACGTCTTCTGCACCTCGCTTACCGGCGAGGAGATCGGTCGGATGAAGAGCTGGGGCATGCACCCGCTTTCGCGCGCCGAGCACCAGCTATCCTCGCCGACCCAGATGAACGACCTGCCGCAGACCTTCATGGAGCCACTGCTGTTCAAGACCGCCTGTTCGCGCGGTACGCAGTCGCGCATGTCGACGGAATATCTGAGCCACGTGCAGGATGGAGATGGCGTCACGACGACCTGTCTCGATCGGCTGACAGGCAAGGAATTCACGGTCCGCTCCAAGTATCTGGTTGGAGCGGATGGCGGCAATTCCAAGGTCGCGGAACATGCCGGCCTTGCCTTCGAGGGCAAGATGGGCGTCGCCGGCTCTATGAACATCCTGTTCCAGGCCGATCTCTCCCGCCTCGTCGCCCATCGTCCCTCGGTGCTTTACTGGGTGCTGCAGCCGGGCGCGGATGTCGGCGGCATCGGCATGGGACTGGTGCGCATGGTGAGGCCGTGGAACGAATGGCTGATCGTCTGGGGCTACGACATCAACCAGCCGGCGCCGCAGGTGGATGAAGCGCATGCGAAGAAGGTCGTGCGGGATCTCGTCGGCGACCCCGACCTCGAAATGACCATCAAGTCGGTCTCGACCTGGACCGTCAACAACATGTATGCGACGACCATGTCGAACGGCCGCGTGTTCTGCATGGGCGACGCGACCCACCGGCATCCGCCGTCGAACGGCCTTGGGTCCAACACCTCGATCCAGGACGCCTTCAATCTCGCCTGGAAGCTCGCCTTTGTGCTGAAGGGAGCGGCCGGGCCAAAATTGCTCGACAGCTATCAGGCCGAACGGGCGCCGGTCGCCAAGCAGATCGTCACGCGCGCCAACAAGTCTATCGAGGAGTTCGGACCGATCTTCAAGGCGCTCGGCCTGCTTGATTCCATTGACCCCGTAAAGATGCAGCAGAACATGGATGCCCGCTGCAACAATACTGTGGCCTCTGAAGAGCAGCGTGTGGCCATCCGCAAGGCCATCGCCGACAAGGTCTACGAATTCGATTGCCACGGTGTGGAGATGAACCAGCGATACCGCTCCGGCGCTGCCATCACCGACGGGCAGGTGGAGCCGGCCTTCACCAAGGACCCGGAACTGCACTGCCAGCAGACCACCTGGCCCGGCGCTCGGCTGCCGCATGCCTGGGTGTTTTCCAATAGCGGCGAGAAGGTTTCGACACTCGATCTCACCGGCCACGGCAAATTCACGGTGCTGACCGGTATCGGCGGGCAGGGCTGGGCCGAGGCCGCCCGTAGTCTCGGCAAGGAATTGGGCATCGACATCGCCGCCCATGTCATCGGCCCACGCCAGCCGTGGCAGGATTTTACCGGCGACTGGGCCAATATTCGCGACATCCGCGACAGCGGCATTCTGCTGGTCCGCCCGGACCATCACGTCGCCTGGCGGCGCGAGACAATTTCCGATGATCCGGCGGGCGATCTGCGCCGGGTGCTGACTGCCATTCTTCGAAAGTGAGACCGTGATGGACGCGCACGAAAAAGGCTTCTTCACCGAGGAAAATTCCGTCGAGGTCGTCACCGGCCGCAACAGCAATGCCGAAGACGAGCGGTTGAAGCAGATCATGGAAGTGGTCACCCGCAAACTGCACGAGGCGGTCAAGGAGCTCGAACCGACACAGGAGGAATGGATGCAGGCGATCCTGTTCCTGACGCGCACAGGGCAGATGTGCAACGAATGGCGGCAGGAGTTCATCCTCCTGTCCGATGTCCTCGGCATCTCCATGCTGGTGGACGCGATCAACAACCGCAAGCCGTCCGGCGCCTCGGAAAGCACGGTGCTCGGCCCCTTCCACGTCGAAGGTGCGCCCGAGCTGGAAATGGGTGCCAATATCTGCCTCGATGCCAAGGGCGAGGACATGGTGATCGGCGGCCGCATCCTCGACACGGCCGGCCGGCCGATCAAGGATGCGGTGATCGACGTCTGGCAGGCCAATGACGAAGGCTTCTACGACGTGCAACAGCAGGGCATCCAGCCGGATTTCAACCTGCGTGGGGTCTTTCGTACGGGCGATGACGGCCGCTACTGGTTCCGGGCGGTCAAGCCGAAATACTACCCGATCCCGAATGATGGACCGGTCGGGCAGATGCTCGAGCATCTCGGCCGTCATCCATATCGCCCGGCGCATCTGCACTACATCGTCAAGGCGGGCGGCTTCGAGACGCTGGTCACCCACATCTTCGATCCAGACGATCCCTATATCAATTCGGATGCGGTCTTCGGTGTGAAGGAGAGCCTGCTTGCGCAATTCAGGCACAGGCAGGATCTGGACCGTGCCAGGCGCTACGAGTTCGATGGCGACTTCTGGGAGGTAGAGCATGATTTCGTTTTGGCGCGCGTCGGCGAGAAGCGGGGCTAGAGCAGCTCCGGCAAAAGCGAGCTGCGGGACTGCTCTGCTTGTTAGCCGCGTTGATGGTGTCGGCGGGGACGAAGGTTGCTCGGCACGAGCAACTCGGGGTCCATCCAGATGCGGGACTTTGCCATCCCGAGCGTACGCGGCTCAACCTCTTCCCTGTAAGGTGGCGACGTCGGAACCTCGCGCTGCCGTTGCCTGGTTACGAGGTCTAGCCAATCGCGAGCCAGCAGAAACTCGGCATGCGTCAGTGGGCTTCCCAATGTGAGCAGGTCGCTGATCAGCCAACTCTTCGCGGGATTATCAGCATCCCGCATCGTGCGCCATGAACTTCAGAAACTGGGGCCGTGATAGCTTCTTGCGGAACCTTAGCTGGCCCGTCATCGACGCCCCGTGGAGCTGGAAAATCGTGGGTTCACGCACCACAACTTTGGCACATTGCGATGCCGAAGGGGTGTGTCTCACCCGCCCCCTCCCTTCCCTTGCAACCCGGCCCAGCCGGTCGGATCGGGGGCTGCCGTCAGCGCCAGCGGCGATGCGGAGTGTCGCATTTCTAAATGGCTGAAGACGCCGCCCAAAGTGACATTTTAACTTTGCGCAACGGCGGACATTCCAACCTTGCCGCCACATCTTGAAGTCCGGAGCAAGACGTCCGGTCAACCAAATCAGCTCAATATTGCGCTGACACTCCAGCTCAAGTCGGCGGCTCGACTGGATGCGATTGAGATAGCCGTAGACGTAGATCTTGAGCATCGTCGCAGGATCGTAGCTCGGTCGTCCAGTCTTCGAAGGGCTGCGCTCCGTTGAACCCGAGCGCGGCAAGATCGAGGCTCTCGATGAGACATCAACGGCCCGAACAGAATTGTCTTCGGACACGTAGTCGTCGGGGAAACAACATGCTCTGACCGCGGTCTATTCCTTGGAGGAAACCAGGCATTAATCCTCCCGCCGGTTCATCCAGGAATTGTATCATATTTGGCGTTTTCATACAGCCTGGGGCCGAGCCGTCACTGCGCCCCACGGGATTTCCGCATTTCGGCATCGCGCCACTGCTGCCATTGCTGCCTCAGCTTGCTCCGGGACATGCCTATGGATTCACCGAGAATCTCGACTTTGAGGATACGTTCGGTGCGGAAATGACGGAAGGCTTGTTTCGATTGGCACCACGCGATCAAGAGGCTGTGCGTGTCGGCATAGCCGAGAAGCACAGGCCACACGATGCGGCTGGTGATCGTCCCATCCGCCGCGCGATAATCGAGCTCAAGCTTGCGGCCTTCCCTGATCGCCAACCTGAGCGGACGCGTATCGCGTGTCACATCGCCGCCGACATCATCGGGTTTGATGCCGACGGCGGGTTGGGCAATATAGGGAAGAAGGTCCTGCGCGATGACCGATGTGATCTTGGCCATCACATCGCTGGCTGCATTCCGCATGGCCGCGTCATTCAACCTTGCCACCATTTGAACGCCGAGCACGACGGCCTCGATCTCGTCAGGCGTCAGCATGAGCGGCGGCATGTCATATCGCGGATCGAGGACGTAGCCGAACCCCGCTTCGCCCTCGATTGGAACACGCTGGGCAATCAGGTGTGCGATATCGCGGTAGACGGTTCGCCGCGCGACCTCAAGTTCATCCGCAAGCTCAGACGAGGTCACCGGGCGGCTCGATCGTCGAAGAATCTGGATGATCTGAAAAAGTCGATCTGCTTTTCGCATGCCTGATGACTCCTGCTGCCACAACGCTGTCAGCACGGCTATGTCACAAAAGCAAGGAAAGAGATGGTCGCGCATCAGGGAGAAAATCATGAAGTTCGCATCCACCCGCCTCATTGCCTCGGATATCACCGGCATGGTGGCCTTTTATGAGCTTGTGACGGGCTGCCGCGCCGACTGGCTTGCGCCCGTCTTCGCCGAGATCGTCACCCCCGGCGCGAGCCTCGCAATAGGCAGCGCGGAAACCGTGGCCTTGTTCAGCGAGGGCACTTCGGAGCCAGGGGCCAACAGGACAGCCATTCTCGAGTTCATGGTATCGGACGTCGATGCGGAATTCGCACGGCTCAAGGACCAGGTCACGGTCGTGCACGCACCCAAGGATTTGCCATGGGGCAATCGGACAGTGCAGATTTCCGATCCCGAGGGGACACGCGTCGCCCTCTATACACCCGTAACCGACGCCGCGAGACAGCGTTTCGCTGGCCGTTGATTGGCCGACGCTGTTGCCGGAGTTTTTGTTTGAGTAACGTTCCGCGCGCAGACGACCGCAACCAGCGCGACTCGTCGGCCGCTTGCGGCCCAGGCTGTGTGAAAACGCCAAATATGATACAATTCCTGGATGAATCGGCGGGAGGATTAATGCCTGGTTTCGTCCAAGGAATAGACCGCGGTCCGAGCATGTTGTTTCCCCCAATGCTCAACGACTACGTGTCCGACCTTCTTGAACCGACAAAACCCGCTAGACCGAAATTCCATCTTTACGACCGCCATCCGAACAGGTTTTCACACAGCCTGGGCCCTTAGTGGTCATTGGTGAAATTTGCGCACACATTTGGAGCGGTTCCCTGCTCGGGAGAACGGGATCGCGGCGGCCTCGCCGCGATCCCGCAAGGCTTATTCTGGCGGCTGGCGCTCGGCCGCGTGGCTGGAGACGGCCACAATATCGGCACCACCATCGGCAAGAAGGCGTTTGCGCACCAGTACCCGCATGACGCGAGCGGCCGTCGAGAAGCTCATCTGATCGAGCGGCCCTTCACCTTCCCAAGGTTTGGTCAGTCTTTCGGTGATGGCACTGACAATGTTCATCGGCACGATGTCGTTGCATTCGCGCATCGCCTCGAAGACGAGGCTGATCGGGTTGACCCGTCCTTCGAAAGTGACGATTGGTTCCGTAAGTTCCGTATCCCATTCCTCGAAGGCATAGAGCGCTTCGCGGAACAATTCCTGAAGGGTGATCGGCGCGTGTCCGTTGTAAAGTGGCGGCAAGGCATTCGTCATGTCTGTCTCCTCTTGTGGATTAAGCCAGTTCCTCCTCATCGGCCGGGATCGAAGCAGAACACGCAGAACGCAGGGTTTCCCTCCGGACCGAATACACGATCATTTTTATAGTGTAACACTCTCGCGATAAAGCGAATTATGACCGCAAAGTGGTTGGCACATATCTGCAAACATCTAAGTGGTTGATATCCCAAAGGAACGCCAACGATCAAACATCGGATTTTTGGTTATCGGGCGATAGCCGAGTTTGTCCCAATCGATCCTCGATTTAGCCGCTGCGATCGACTGGAGCAGGAAGATTGACCATTTCTATCTTGGTGGAAGGCCAAGAAAGCGGCCTGATGAACCGCGACCGGGGCGAGGTGGCAAAAGACCAGGTTTCAAGATAAGCAAGATCGGAGGTCAGCGCCCGCAGCGTGTTTTCGCCCATGCCCTGGTTGACGAGATTCCGTAGCGTTTCGACGTCCTGGTCGGTCAGCAGTTCCGCAAGCTTGTCGCGCCGGTCAATCGGAAGGACCGAAGCGATCGTGTCGAGCGCAACGGTACGACTTACAATCGATGTCGTTGGCGCGGCGGTCATTTGGGCAGGCCGTCTTCGTCATAGAGGTCACGATGCGCTGAGGTCAGATCAGCGGTTCGCTTTGGCTTGCCTTGCGCGGCAAGGAACCAAACCTCATCGATCGCAGAGGTTTTTCCATCCTTGGCCGGCATGTTGCTTCGGTCGTCACCTTTGATGTCGAAAGGGGTACCGTCGGACGAGAGTTCATTCCGGACCGGAAGAGCGGTGGGCTGCGCGACGGGCCGTCCGCCGTGGCAGACATACACCTCGTCGTGGCGAGACGCCAAGTCGATCATTTCTTCGAACCGATTCGCCGCTTCACTGACATCAATGAAAATCTTCATCGGATTGCTCACCAAAGCCGTTCATGCAGCACCGCATCGAAGGCGGTGTCGGGGGAGACAAACGCGCAATGTTCCAGCCGCGCCTGGGCCGCGAGAATACGGTCCCACGGATCGCGGTGATCCCAGTCAAAGCTTGCCGCGAGTTCGGCATGCAGATCGGTGATGGCAAGGGTCTGCAAACCGCTGGCACTGACGGCGGCACGCAGTTCCTGTGGCTTGAGGTCAAGCTTGTTTGTCTTGCCAGACGCCGGTATCGTCATTCCAGTCGCCAGCGTCGATGGCGGCCTGTTCGGCATCGATTATGTCGAACAGGCCGTCGGGTAGACCACGCTGGCGCAAAAGGCCGAAGGGGCGCTTGCCGCCAGCGGCCGGGCCAATGCGGGCATAGACTTCGTTGCCGCGCATGATGACGATTTCGCCCTGGTTGGCGCGTTCGAGGACTTCTGCGAAGTTCTTGCGGGCTTCGCTGATCTTATAGCTTGTCTGGGGCATTGGGGCCTCCGAATTCGGTCGTAAGGGGCACCGCATCACCGCTTTGAAGCGCGTACAAGCATGTCGTACATCTCACCTCCGATAAGCATTAGTTATCGATGGTCAGATATGGTTCCGACAAAAGTAGCCTGTGAAGAACCTTAACTATGACATAGCTGACGTCAAGATGTGCTGGCAAACGCCACTTTTTCTGACAAAGGCCTCTCCCTCCTACGTTATTTTCGTGACTTCAAATAGGCTTTTGGATCCTTCCGATGCCGGATATTGGAGCCGACTTGAATGTCAGAAAAAGATGCGCTATTTTCTGACACATGAAAATCGTTGCGACATCAGTTCCAGACCGAATCATGAAGCGCGCCCGTGCTGGCGGGCGGGGCGGTGTCTTCACGCCCAGTGACTTCCTCGACGTGGCCGCACGATCGACGGTCGACCAGGCCCTTTCCCGGTTGGCCAAGAATGGAAAGCTCCGCCGCCTGGCGCGAGGCCTGTACGACTTCCCGAAGGTTCATCCACAACTTGGTGCCCTTGCGCCTACACCTGACGATGTCGCGCAAGCGTTGGCGCGGGAGACCGGATCCCAGGTACAGATCGCCGGCGCGCGCGCGGCCAATGCCCTTGGCCTGTCAACACAGGTCCCGGCGAAGAGTACTTATTTGACAGACGGTCCGTCGCGCCGCGTCGTCCTGGGCAAGCGCGTGGTCGATCTGCGTCACGCATCGCCAAAGCATCTGATCGCTCCGGGCAGCGCGGCCGGCACAGTCGTCCAGGCCCTTCGTCACGTGGGGGCGGTACGTGCCGCCGACGTTGCGCAGATCGCGTCGCGTCGGCTGTCGGCCAGCGACAAGAAGACGCTCGCATCTAATGCGATCCGGGCCCCGGCGTGGATGCGACCCACGCTCGCCTCAATCGCCAACGCAGCGTCGGGTGAGATGGATGGATAAGGTTGCTCTTCTACCAGCCGACGATCGGGCAGCCCTCTTCGGCGAGACCGGTGCTGGCCGAGGGGTCGCCAACACGATCATCGAGAAGGACTTCTGGGTCTGCTGGGCCTTAAAGCGACTTTTTGGCCTGCAGGAAAAGGATGTTGCCACCCTTGTCTTCAAGGGTGGTACGTCCCTTTCCAAGGCCTTCGGCGCCATTCGCCGCTTTTCCGAAGATATCGACCTCTCTTTCGATCGAGCGGATCTCGGCTATCCGGGCGACCGCGATCCCGAGCAGGAAGGCATCAGCAAGAAACAGGCGTATAACCTCATTGAAGCCTTGGTGAACGATGTCGAGCGGCATATCGCCGAGAAGCTGATTCCGGCTCTTAGGTCCGCCATCGTCGAGCAACTCGGCGAGCCGACAAAAGGCGAGTGGTCGCTGGAGATTGACGCCAGCGACGCGCAGACGGTGAACTTCCACTATCCGACCGTTCTGCCTACTTCCGAATATGAAGGCATGGCCTACATCACCCCGCGGGTGAAACTCGAACTCGGCGCGCGCGGCGATCCATGGCCCACCGAGGAGAGGGTCATTCGCTCCTACGCGGCGGAGGACTATCCCGACTTCTTCGAAGAGCCTGAAAGCACCGTGACCGTTCTGTCCGCGCAACGGACCTTTTGGGAAAAGGCCACGGCGTTGCACGCGGAGGCACACCGTCGTACAGAAACGGCGACACCGCAGTATTTCTCGCGGCACTATTATGATCTGGCCATGCTTCTCGACACCGACGAGGGCAAAGCCGCCGCCGCGGATTTCGAACTTCTGGCAACCGTGGCGAAGCACAAGGCGACCTTCTTCCGGTCAGGGTGGGCCAGTTACGACACCGCGCAGCCGGGCACGTTGCGACTGTTGCCAAGCGAGGCGCGGATCAAGGACCTGCGCGCCGACTATCGCGCCATGGCGCCGATGATGTTCGATGAGAGGCCGCCCGCTTTCGACGACATACTTGCCAAAATCGAAAAGCTCCAAGAGACAATCAATACATAGCTGAATGCGATATGCTGGGGAGGAAAGTTTATTAGCTCGATACGGTCCATAGATCTGCGTCTCGTTGAAGACCTCGTCGACTTCGTTCGTGGCCCCGGCTTTGTGCTGGACTTTTCCGACGCAAGCTTCTCGGACTTTTTTGCCTCCGAGCTCAAGGTCAGTATCGACGATCCGAAATATGCGGTGAATGGAGGATCAAAAGGAAAACGCCTTCGCTACCTCCTGCAGAGCTGCGACGACGCCATCGCGGTCCGCACCCTCGCAGCGCTCTGGGAGCACCGTTCGGAATATCTCGCCCGGAGTGGCGGTACGGATCCCGTCGTTAATGCCGAGACCCGCTATCAAGGGCTATCAACCGGCTCTCGGGTGCCGCTGCTCCGCAATCAGCTGCGCGCAGCGCGGCGGCCAACGCAGTGGTCCGCCAGAAGATCGCGAAAATCAAATCGGACCTTTTGCAGGTGTCGTTTGGCACCTGAACGTGGGAATTCGGCGGTTCCGGCTACGCCCCAGCGCCGGGCAACAGCCGAGTTGTTCACTCCAGGTTCAGCGCTCTCCGCAAGGATCCGCGCCTTCTCCTCGTCAGTCCGATTCCGCCGCTGCGCCGACCGGTGATCACCTCGATCCGACGATATTTTCCCTCATGCATCTGATCAGGTCGATTGTGCATAAAAGGTTCGCCCCGGGGATAAGTTCGAAGGTGCGCCCCAAGGTTCAATTCCCATCAAGGCGAGCGGTTCACCGAAAAATAACGAAGCCAGCCGCGGGCACTGACAGATCGACGACGCGCTTGCCATCCGGTTTTTCGACTATCGCGATTGCTCGACCGATTTCGCCGGATTCTGTGGAATAGAGACACCGTATGATCGTGCCCGGCTCGTGCAGATCATGGTCGACAATGACGGACACTGTACTTGCTGCTTCGAGGTCCGTATTGATCGCCAGCAACACTTCGGTACGATCGAGGATGCGTGACCACGGTACGACGGAACGCATTTCGCCACCGACCAACTTCGGCAAGCCGTAGTCGATGCCGTTTCCGGATATCTCGCGCAGATACTGCCGTCCGGCCGGTCGCGCAGAGCACGCAGGCATTCGGCATCCAACTCGTCGAAGGGCGGCATGGGATGTCCTGTCGTTGCGAGGATCACGCAGCCGCGTGAAACGCGGCGATGCGCCGCCACATCTCAGGCGGGTTGGAATACATTGGCCAGTGCCCGCAGTCGGGAATGTCGGCCAAGGTCACGCCATTGGCGGCGATATGGGCGAGATAAGAGAGATGCGCGTTCTCCGCGCCATACATGAACATCCGGGGGCACGGCAGACCGAGGAACTTACGCATCAACCCGCCATTGTCGGAAAGCTCGACCATGGAGGTGAAGATCGGCCGCACCGCGCTGGCTCGCACCTTGTGGCGCAGGCTGGCGGCATAGAGTGCGCTGGCGAAAGCTGGCGCATGGCGGGCGCGTGCGATGAAATCGTCGAAGAAGCGCTCGGGGTCGTCGGCCGGATAGTCGTGGATTTGCCTGCTGAGGAAACAGTCCTCGGGCGCGATGTTGCCCTCGATGTCGATGAAGCTCAGCACCCTGTCGGGATGAGCGTCGGCCAGCATCAACGCGGTCAACCCACCCATGGAATGACCGATCAGGTGGAAGCGCTCGAAGCCAGCGCGGTCCAGCATCGCCAGCGCGGTCTCGACCAGGAAGGGCACCGAGATCCGCCCGAGGTTCGAGCAGACCGTCTCGCCGCAGCCCGGCGCGTCATAGGTGAGGAACGGCCGCCCGTTGAAGGCGGGATGGCGAACGATGTCGGCATAGTCCTCCTTGGTCGATCCGAAGCCGTGCAGGAACAGGATCGGGGCGCCATCACCGCCGCGCCCGAGCGCCGCAACCTGCAACTCCACGCCTTGCACATCCAGTCGGTGAACGGTTCGTTCGAATACCTCGCTCATCCTCACCCCTTTCAGCTTTCGTGCCATTTCGACAGGCCGAGCAGGTCAAGCGTGGTTTGTCCGCTCTTGAGCTTTTCCATCATCGCGGCTTCCTTTTCGGCACGAGCCTGTGCCCTGACGAGGGTGTCGGCCACGGCCGGTCGCGGCAGCACCAGCACGCCGTCATCGTCGGCCACGACCAGATCGCCCGCCTCGACCGGCGTTCCAGCCAGGCTGATCGGCTGACCGACCGAAGCCACGCTCGCCTTGATCGTGCCGCGCATCGAGACGCCACGCGCGAAGACCGGGAAGGCCCGCGCCCGAAGGGCCGCGATGTCGCGCACGCCGCCGTCGATGACGAGGCCGACGATACCCGCCGCCTCAGCCGCCACCGTCAGTACTTCGCCCCAATAGCCCGCGATGAAGCCGGAGGCCGAGATCACCAGCACGCTACCGCGCGGCGCCTTCTCCATGGCGATATGGATCGCGAGATTGTCGCCGGGCGAGCATTCGAGCGGAAACGCCGGACCCGCCACCTTTGCGCCCGACCATATGGTGCGGATTGTCGGTTCGACCGAGGACGTTGCGATACCAGCTGCCTCGAACAACGTGGAGGTTCCCAGCCTGACCGCCCATTTCAGCGCGGCCTTGTCAAATGTCGCGCTCATCAGGATTTCCTTTGCAGCGTGTGATAGCCCAGCGCGTCGCGCGCCTCTCGGATGGTCGCGCCTTGCGCGATCCGTTCGCGGATGGCGGCTTCGACCTCCTCAATCTTGCGGGCGGTCTCGGCGACTTCGCGGGCGCGCTCGCGCGGCACGATCACCACGCCATTGGCGTCGGCCACAACGATGTCGCGGCTTTGCACGCGCACTGTGCCGATGCCGACCGTGCCCCCCACCGTTTCCACCTGCACCCGATCCTTGCCGGTGCGCATGAAGCGGCCCGCGGTAAACAGGTGATAGCCGTCGCCGAGCGCCCTGGCTACATCGCGGCATACGCCGTCGATCACCGTCCCGGCGATACCACGCAGACCGGCATATTGGGTCATGATGTCGCCCCAGACGGTGCAGTCGGTGCGCCCATCATTGTCGATGACCACCACATCGCCCTCGGCCACATCGTCGATGAAGTCGCCGACCGTGCCGGGCGGAACGGAGGCCGGGACGTATTTGACGGTAAAGGCGGGGCCCACCACGGGTTTCGTGTAGTCGGCCAGCGGCATGAGGCCGGGCGTCTGGCCGTGCAGACCTAGCTTGTCCAGCGCGTCCGAGACGCCGGGCGTGTCCAGCCCCTCGAACAGCGCTACCAGTTCGCGGTCCTCGGCGGATTGCTCTTGCGGATTGCTCATATCTTTTCCCCGGCTCATTTGGCGTTGATGGCTTCAAATTCCTTGTCGTGCATGACCTCGGCGACAGAGCGCCCGGCGCGCACCGCCGCGACCATCCCGTCCTGTCGCTTTGCGATCCTCTCGCCGAGTTCGAGCACGTTCTCGATCCGCTCGGCGGGTACGAAGACCGTGCCGCAACGGTCGGCGATGACGTAATCGTCCTCGCCGACGGTGACGCCCGCCATCTGGACCGGCGTGCCCGAAGCGATCTGGATCACCCGGTTGCGCGCCGAGATCATCGTCACGCCCTTGCCATAGACCGGGTAGCCCACGGCCTCGCTGCCCTCGATGTCGCGTGAGCATCCGTCAATCACCGAGCCGCGCACCTTCTTCGCCATGGCGGCATTGGCGAGAATGTCCCCCCAACAGGAAATCCCGTCCACCCCGCCGGCGATCACCAGCACGCGGTCATGGGTCTTTATTGCGTCGATGACCGGCGAGATCAGATGGACGGTCGGCCTGGCATCCGTCTTAGGGCCGAGCTGGATGGTCGAGGCGTAGCCGACAATCTTCGGGCAGTCCCAGAGCGGGTGTAGACCGTAGGTCGCGCCGGCCAGGCCGAGGAAGTCGAGCGCATCCGACACGGTATTGCTGTCGAGCGTGGCGAGGCGGTCGAGAAGGCTTCGGGTCATGGCGGCATATCTCCGTAACAGATGCTGCGAAATTTACGCATGCAATCTGATAGGTAAAATACCGATCCGTGAATTCTGTGATATGAATTTCAGAATAAGCTCAGCCGAGGCCGACTGCATGACCGCAACGATCGATTTCCGCCTGATTCGGCAACTCTGGATGTTTTTGGCTGTGGCAGAGGAGAGCCATTTCGGGCGAGCCGCCAAGCGGCTCGGCATATCGCAGCCGCCACTGACGGAACAGATCAAGGTTCTGGAAAAGGCACTGAACCTGACCCTGTTCGAACGGTCGCGGCGGGGCACTGTGCTCAGCCCAGCTGGCGCGGCGATCCTGCCGGCCGTGCGCCAGTTCGCCGGCCAGGTCGAGCGGCTGGAACAGGTGGTGCGCGAGGTGGCAGCGGGCCAGTCGGGCGTGCTGCGCATTGGCGCGATCAACGCCGCCATGCTGGAAACAGTGCCTTCGATTCTGACGAGGCTGAAGGAGCGGCATCCGAAGCTGACGGTCTATATCCAGGAGATCGACAGCGCCGAGGCTGTGCCCGCGTTGGAGGCCGGCAATCTCGATCTCGCCTTCGCGCGCATCGAGGGAGAGGTCGGCCCCGCCATCGCCACGCTGCCCCTGACCGAGGACCGGCTGGCCGTGGCGCTCCCTGCCGATCACGCCCTCGCGGCGTTACCGCGCGTGCGATTGCAATCGCTGGCGGACGAGCCGCTGGTGATGTCGTCGCGCAAGGTCAGTCCCGTTTACTTCGACATGCTGACGGCCGTATGCCGCAGCCATGGTTTTGCGCCCCGCATCCTGCACGAGGTTCGCTCAGTCGTATCGCAGATTGCCTATGTCGGATGCGGCCAGGGCGTGGCGCTGGTTCCTGCCTCCATGAGCAAGCTAGCGCCGGGGAACGTCGTCGTGCGACCGATCAAGGAACGTATCATGGTCGTGACGGCCGCCCTCGCATGGAATAGGAACCGTTATCATCCAGTGATCGAAACCGTTTTAGGGCAACTCACCAGGGGACTTCACACGCCATGATCGGAAGCGGCATTCTATGGTGCTACAGGCCAATTCCCTTGTACCGCCCAACTGCAAAGATACCGATCCACCCTGAGCGACGCTTCTAACCTCGCTGCCAAGGCGGCTGTCCACGGCGGGCAGACCCCCTTGGGCGGAGCCGCTCATCACAATTCATAAGGCGATCACCTGGGCAGCCGTGACGTTATCGCAACGATGGGACGTAGCGAGCTTGGCTAGAAGACCGAACGTCACGCTCATGCCAACACGCCAGCCGCGCAGCGCGGCCTGCGTGAGCACGAACATGTTGTCAGGCCCCGGAATAAAACCGAGGATCAGCGATGTTGTTATGAACGTCACCATGGTTTCTGCCCGCGTATGAACGCCTTCCGCTCTGGCGCGCATTCCGCTAATACAGCGCCGGCGAAATTGAGGTGAGGGAATATGAGAAAGCTAGTCGCAGGCAAACTACACGGCATCTACGTGACTGAGGCAAACCTCAACTATCATGGATCAATCACGCTAGATCCAGATCATTGCGAGGAGGCCGGCATCCTGCCCATGGAGTTTGTCGAAATCTGGAACAAGAATTCCGGCGCTCGCATCTCCACTTACGTCATCCTTGGAGAGCGCGGCTCGAAATGCTGTATTCTCAACGGAGCCGCAGCGCGGACCTGTCAGCCCGGCGACCAGATCATCATCTGCAACTCGGTCTATCTTGACGAAAGCCGGCTCACGTCATTGAAGCCGAAGGTACTCACGTTCGACGAAGGCAACCACATACGCGACCGCCTCAGCTACTCAGTCAATGTCGATCCGGAGGGACGATACACGTTCGATATCCTCAACGAGACCAACACTGTTTTGCCCGTACCGCTGATGGTGTCTCGCGGATGATAAGCACGTCCGAACTCGATCGAGTTTCGACGGCGTGTTCCTCTCCTGTCAACCGAAGCGCTATAGCCCGTCGCGTAGGTGACGTATTCAAGAAAGCCCTCATTTAACGGGCTTCACCGCGCAGCCCCGTAACTCGGTGATCCCATCGGCATCTCATGTAGGTACGCTGAGATGCCGGACTCTCAGACAAGTACAACGACGTGGCCGTTGGTCCGATTCGTATCAAAGCGCGCGCGCGAGCTTCCGCTTCTCCGCTATGTTTATACACTAGCAATGGCTCCGCGTTTTTAAAACGGCGAGCCATCTATAGCGCTCATGTTGACTCCCTCTTTCACTCAGCCGAAAAGTACTCTTGGCTATAGAGGGAGACAACTGATGGCTGACGAGAACAGTGCGGGACCCATTACCGAGATTGCAGTCGCGGACGCGACGGCTAAAGTACCAGCGCCCAAGAAGCAGCGCGCGCCGCGGCGCCAGAAGGCCGCTGCCGAAGCAACAGTAGCTGCATCACTTGCGAAGGCCGCAAAGGTGCAGAGGGGTCGCAGGCAGCGCGCCGAAGAGTCCGAGGAAGCGAAGCTGACGCCTGAAACACAAGTCACTGGCAAGAGCACGACCAAGGACGCCATCAAAGGCACCAGAAGAAAGAGGACGCCAAAGCAGCCCGAGCAGACGGCGGAGGCGCCTGCTTCAGCTATGGATGAGATGGCAGATCTTATTCAGCTTGAAGAAGAGAATAAGAGGCTCCGCAAAACCCTTTCTGACAAGCTTCGCGCGGAAAATGCCGACCTGCGCAAGCGGCTCGGGCTCGATTGATCGACCGGTATTAGCGGGGGCGGTTGCGAGATTGCTCCCAGCCACCAGTCTTCGGTGGCAGGAGATTTCCGGGCTCACGTTACGAACCCTGATTTTAGGGCTGCGGCAACGTCGTGGTGCGGATTGCTCGAGGTTGAAGCACTATGAAATCACCGTGGAAATTTCTTGCTCAATTCACGTCGCGAATACGGGCGGCAAAAACACAAGAGGGTTCGATTGGGAATGATGCCGATACCGAGGCGAGCGAAAGCGGCACGCGACAAACGTCGGCGCTTTCGTCCGACTCCACGAAGGCATCCGGCCGTCCCGGCCACGATGACAACCCACCTGTTGATCTCACGGAGACGACGTCTTCAGAGCTAGCCGGCAGCGATCTCGATACCTCCCAACCAGTCTCGCCGCCAGTCGACGGCGAAACGATCCGGACGCCGGCACATCATGAAGTCAATCGATCCGGTGCTGATGCGCATGCGTTGATGCCGGAAAGCCAGACGAGTAAAGAGTCTTCCCAGGCACTTCGGTCGAAACGCCCGGAACGAACGAAGACAACCCGAACCGATAGGGTCTCGCAGAGTACTGCCGTCGCAAATGGCGATCAAAGTGCGCAATCCTCCACTCGCGGGGAAAGCTTCTTCGAGCAGGCGGCAACGCTAGACGGCGAGATCAGGCAACTGAGAAACCAATTGGCGCAAAAGCTGCTTTTGCAGAATATTCAGCTTAAGAAGATGCTCGAGCGATTCGATGGATCGTGAGCGGACCTTACAACCTCGAAGACTGGACATAGATGAAATCACAGCAACGAAAGTTCGTAGTCGAATTCAAGTCGACGCGCCGACGGTCAGCTGTGCGGCCAAATTCCATTTGGGCCGACACAGATCTCAAGAGTCTTGTGCGTGAGGCGGAAGCAGACGCGCCGCATCTTTTTGACTCCAACATGGTTTCGAAGACACCTGTCCAAGACAGCGAGCTGCAGCCGAATTCCAGCCTGGACGACACAATAGAAACCGGGGACGATGAGCGGCTTTTGGCCTCATTGGCCGGGGCAGAGCAAACTTATTCGCCCCAGAAGGACAATGAGCCAACTGTCAGTTCCGTTTCAAAATTGAAAGAGGACTCTTCCGCACGGAGGTCGCTAAAAGCGTCGGCGCGTCAGGGCGAAGCGAGCGTCCATTATCAGGTTTATAGTACAGAAACCCCGCCCGGTGCGCGATCAACCGCCGCTCTGGTCGAAGCAACGTCCGATGAGTTGGTCGCACTCGACCAGGAAAACCGACGGCTAAAGGGCTTGTTGGCAAAGCATCTTCTTCTACAGAATACGCAGCTTCGAAAGATGCTGGCGCGGTTTGGTGACTTTTGAACACCGGGTGAATCGCGCGCATGGTTGCGTATTTGCGGTCCGATGATCAAGCTGGTTCGTGTCCGTTCAGAAATAGGGTAAGCATTCAACCCAAGAGAATCGCATTTCTTGGTGCCCTGTTCGCTGCGCACCTCGGCAATGGCGATGTGAAAGTAGCCGATCGGCTAGCTCTTGAACTTCTTCTTCGCTGGTCTGCCGCCTTCGACATCCGGCATGCGGCCGATGCCGTGGTGCCGCATGCAGCGGTGCAGCGACGATCGTGTCGGCTGCAGCGCATAGAGGCAGTCAACCATCCTGGGCACCAATCCCAATCAAACGTTCAGATACTGCGGCAATTTCACGATGTCACGTTTTGGCAAGGGTTTGCTGAACAGGTACCCTTGCGCGGCGTCGCATCCGTTGGCCGCCAAGAAAGCCGCCTGTTCGATCGACTCAACGCCCTCCGCAATCACGCTTTGCCCTAGGCAGCGCGCGATCGACAGGATCGCCTTGACGAGTTCGGCGCTGCGCTTGTCGGAACTATTGATAAATGAGCGGTCGATTTTCAATGTGTCGATGGGAAAGCGCGTCAAGTTGCCGATTCCGATGAAGCCGCCCCTTTGTTCCGAGATGATTGCGCCCCCGGATTCCGGGATGATCTCGCCCCCTTGAGGCTGGGGTCCTGCTGGCTGTGATTGTTGTCAGTCGATCGTCGTTAGGAGTCAAGATTTCCGGCGCTGATTTCGCCGCAGGCTTTCGCCAGATAGGTCGATGCGATGGGCATTATGAACCAGCCTGTCGAGAATGGCATCGGCGTAGGTTGGGTTACCGATGATCTCGTGCCAGGCTGATACGGGAAGCTGGCTGGTAACGATTGTCGAGCGACGTCCGTAACGATCTTCGAGGATCTCCAGGAGGTCGTGGCGCGCCTGCTCATTGAGCGGTTCCAGGCCCCAGTCGTCGAGGATCAAGAGTTGGACGTGGCCGAGGGTGCGTTGCAGCCTTGCATATCGACCGTCACCGTGAGCAAGGGCGAGATTGGCAAACAGCCGTGGCACGCGCTGATAAAGAACGGAACGATCGTCGCGGCAGGCCTTGTGCCCGAGTGCACAGGCTAACCAGCTTTTGCCGACGCCGGATGGCCCGCAGATCGCAAGGTTGTCGTGGGCATCGATCCAGTCGCCGCCGATCAGCTTCATGAACAGAGCGCGATCGAGACCGCGGTCACTGCGGTAATCGACATCTTCCGGTACGGCCTGATGACGGAGCTTGGCAAACCGCAGACGGGCGGCAAGCTTGCGATCGTGGCGCGAGCTCCATTCTCGCTCGAGCAGCAGCCCGAGCCATTCGGCATGGGAGAGTTGTTCGCTCTCACCGTTGGTCAGCAGTTCGTTGAACGCTTTGGCCATGCCGGTCAGGCCCATGGCGTTCAATTTATCAAGCGTGGGATGTGCAAGCATATGTCGTCTCCTCAGTGGTAATAGCGGGGACCGCGGATGTTGGAGTGGTTGATCGGCTCGGGTGATGATGCGCCTGATGACGCCGACGGTCGGTCGAGGTGATTGTCGAGAATGGAGCGCACCGAGCCATAGGTTCGCGCACCGATTTCCAATGCCCGCCCGCAGGCCGCGTTGACCCGCTCTCGCTCAAACGCTTTAACGAGGCGGATAATGCCCAGGCAGGCTCTGTAGCCCTGCTCGGGATGCGGCCGATCGGCGAGAATACGCTCGCAGAGCAATGCAACGTCCGATCCGATTGCCGATGCTTCGCGGCTGATGCGCTCGATTGTCCAATCGGCAAAGCGGCGATGGGATGATGGCATGTGCTCGGGCGTTGTCGTGTGCTTGCCATTGCCGCTCGAGCGTCGGTGGGCGGCAATGCGCTCACCTTTGTGGAAGATCTCGATGGTATTGGCGGTGATGCGCGCCTCGACCTGCTCACGGGCAAACCGGTAGGGCACGGAGTAATAGTGCTTGTCGATATCAACATGATAATCGAGGCCAGCCCGCCGTATCTTCCATTCGGCAAAGACGTATCGTTCGACAGGAAGCGGCCGTAGGGCGGGATAATCGATCTCTTCAAACAACTGGCGTCGTGTGCGCCCGACACGACGCAGAACACGCGCGTCGTTGAGATCGACGAGCAATTCGACAATCGCCGCATTGACGTCGGCAAGGCTGTAAAAGACGCGGTGGCGTAGCCGGCCCAGCAGCCAGCGCTCGACAATGCGAACCGCCGCCTCCACCTTCGCCTTGTCGCGTGGCCGGCGCGGTCGCGTCGGAAGAACAGTGCTTCCGTAATGCGCTGCCATCCCGGCATAGGTGCGATTGACCTGTGGATCAAAAAGGCAGGCCTTGATAACGGCAACCTTGGCGTTGTCGGGAACCAGCAGCGCCGGTGCGCCACCGAACGCCTCAAGCGCAAGCAGGTGGCATTCGATCCAATCAGGAAGCGTCTCGCTCCAGCGGGCATGTGCGAATGAAAGGCTCGATGCCCCGAGCACTGCGACGAACAGATGCGCTTGCCGCGTCTTTCCCGACAATCGATCGATGACCACCGTGACCGTGTCGCCGGCATAGTCGACGAACAGCTTTTCGCCAGCCGCATGGTCCTGGCGCATCGTCACCGGCAGCTTCAGTGCCCAAGCGCGATACAAATCGCAGTAGCGGCTGTAGCGATAGCCATCGGGATGAAGGCCGATATACTCGTCCCAGAGGATCTGCAGCGTGACATGCTTGCGTTTCAGCTCGCGATGAACATGAGCCCAATCCGGTTCAACGCTGCGACGGTGACCGGTCTTCGTGCCGGCAGCTCTATAGAGAGCCGCTTCCAAAACCGCATCGTTGACATCGTCGCCCAACGGCCAGGAAAGCCCGGCAATCTCAACACGGCGCAGCGTCTCACGCACCGTCGAGGGGGCCGCACCAACGCGCGCCGCAATCGACTTGTGGCCAAGCCCTTCCTCAAATCTGTATCTCAGAATCTCGCGGACACGCCGCATCTTTAGTCTCTCCGCTGGCATCGCGTTCCTTCCTCTCAGGCAACTGAAAGGACGAACGTCTCACCAGCAGGACACCCCGACAAACAGCCCAATCAGGGGGCGGCATCATCTCGGAACAAGGGGGCGGTTAATTCTCGGAATTGGGGGGCGGCATCATTTCGGAATGCGGGGGCGGATTGCCTCGGAATCTGCAGTCAAGTAGTTCAACGCGGAATAGCCAGTGCCAAAATCATCGATAGCGATTGAGATTCCCATGGTCCGAAGGGCAGAAAGCGTTTCGAGCGTCTCATCTTTCTGACCGAGCAGAAGGCTTTCGGTTATTTCAATCTCGATCCACTCTGGACGGCAGTCGGTTTCGGTGAGAATCTCAGCTACCGTCTTCGCCAGCTCAGGACATTGGAATTGTTTGGATGACAGATTGATCGCTACCTTGTGAGGCGGCCGGCCGTCCGCATTCAGTTCGGCGGCGGTTAGGCACGCCTCTCGAAGCACCCATCGGCCCAGATCCACGATAAGCCCGCTGTCTTCGGCAATCGGAATGAACTGGCTCGGAGGAACCATGCCCATCTCACGGTGATGCCACCGCAACAGGGCCTCCGAGCCGGTCATCATCCTGTTTCCTAAGAGCACCTTGGGCTGATAGTGCACCTCCAATTCGCGACGCTCAATCGCCCGGCGCAATTCGGATCCCAGCATCAGGCGTGCGCTCGCGGTGGCCGTGAGTTCCTTCGAGTAGAATTGCAAACTGCCCCGGCCGAGGCGCTTTGCGGAATACATTGCGGAATACATTGCGGAATCGGCGTATTTCACGAGATCGTTGGCGTCGATGCTATCGTCAGGATGAAGTGCGACCCCGATGCTGCAGGAGCAATCTGCTGCGATTGTGCCGCATTCAGAACTATGCATCATTTGACGGCGGCCGTTAAAGCCACAGGCAAACGGGTTCTACAAGTGGTTCATTGGCGGCGGCAGGCGATCGCGGGTCGTTGCTGAAGCCCGATTTTCGCGTCGTCGTTTCGCACGAAGAAACCGTCAGCGGTCTAATGGACGAGCATGCCGGTGCAGTCAGCCGTTGTTTTCCGTCAAGCCAACTCGAGACCCTTCGGAAGTGCGATGCCGCTGCTCAGGTGCCCCTGCCTGTCTCATAGTGTGGGAGTAGTTCGTGGAAAATGTCCGAAAATGGCTGACGGCTGACCGTTAAGGCGCTTATTCTCGCTGCAACTGATTGCGCGTTAGATTTGCTCAAGAAGACCTCGACAAAGCCAATATTTCACCAAAACTCGCCCCCGGTGCGCGTCTTCACATATCGTAGTAGGGCGGCGGGCGATTATTGACTGGCGCGATCGACCGGAATTGTAATTTCTACACGAAGACCGCCGGACGCCTTATTTTGGGCTGTCGCCCTGCCATCATGCCATTCGGCTGCCCGGCGCGTGATAGCAAGGCCGAGGCCGAACCCTGAGCGCGCGGTGGCAGTGGAACTTTGGGAGAATGGCTGGAAAATGGCCTCCAATTCCTCTTCTGGCACACCGAGGCCTTCGTCTTCGATCGACAGTAAAAGTTGGTGCCCCTTCACCTCTGAGGCGACAAGTACCGATGTGCCAGCTTCCGTGTGTGCGATTGCGTTGCGGATCACGTTTTCGAGCGCCCGGTAAATCAGTTCGCCATTGACCGAAGCCACAAACGAATCGACGCCTTTATACTGGACCTCTATGCTGCGGGCCTGCCCTTCGAAGCCGGCGTCTTCGATAATCTCCCTGACGAGATCGACGACATCCAACGTCTGCCGGTCAAAGCGCAAGGTATCCCGTTCAGATAGCCTTGCCAGCGTCAGGATTTCTCCAACCAGTTCATCGAGACGTTCAACCTCTCGTCCCATTCGTTCGATCATCGCCGTCAGCCGCATGGGGTTTTGCTGCAACACGCCGATGGCTGCCTGCAGCCTCGACAACGGCGAGCGAAGCTCATGGGAGACATCATGGAACAACTGCTGCTGTGCGATCTGAAGTTCCTGCAGCCGCGCCGCGGTGATGTCCAGGTCGTGCGCCAGAGATGTTATCTCGTCGCGCTTGCTGCCGATCGTATGGGCTATTCGCACATCGAGTTGGCCGTTTGCCAAGGATCGAAGCCCGTAACGAAGCTGCTCGACCGGCGTAATGAAATAGCGGCCCAGCCAGTAAGCTGCCGCAGCGGCAGCAAGAAGTGCCGCCAGCCAAGGTACCGTCCGTGGCCACGTCTTGGAAACCATGCTCTGTGCCGAACCGGCAATCCGTACCTGGTAGCAGTTCCCATCCCACACAGCCGTTCTGATGAGGTCATTGCCGTTGGCCAATGTACAGTCGATTGCCGGTCCGATCGGGGCTATACTGATCGGGATGGTGCGACCCGTCCGTTCCATGGCCGCAATTAGGTGCGTCGCTGCCTCCACTCCGTCTGATTGAAGAACCTGGGCCGCAGTTTCCAGCGCAAGGACATGCTCACGGTTGAGGATTTCTTCCTCGAAGGGCGACTCAAACAGTATGCTGATCGCAAATAGCAGCGCTATGGACCCGGCCATGGCCAACCATACGACGGTGAAGAACTTCCAGAACAGTCGACGCATTGCTAGCCTTCTAGTAGCTGATAGCCACGACCCCGCACGGCCTGTATCCAGGACTGTCCGTCCGCGCGGGCCCCGAGCTTTTGACGAATACTGCTGATATGGACGTCGATCCGTCGATCGAATGCGGTCAGGGGTTTGCCGAAAGCGCGCAGCGAGATCTCTTGCTTGGAGACAAGCTGGCCGGCAGACCGCACGAGAACCTCCAGCAGGCTGAACTCTGTGCCGGTCAGTTCAAGCTGCGTACCATGCCACTCAGCTCTCCGGTTCGATGGATAGAGGATCAATTCGCCGGTCTTTAATTCTTCTACCGAGCCATCCCGTTCTGCCCGGCCAGAACGGCGCAGGATCGCGCGGATTCGGGCCGACAGCTCGCCTGGCGAACAGGGTTTGGAAACATAATCATCCGCTCCCAGATTGAGACCGGAAATACGATCAATATCGTCACCGCGGGCCGTCAGCATCAGCACCGGTACGTCGCTTACCTGCCGGATTTTCCGCAAGACCTCGATCCCATTCATACGAGGCATCATGATGTCCAGAACGATGAGATCGGTTGAGGACGACATTGCTTCGGCGACACCGATCCTGCCGTCCGCGGTTGTCTCGACGGCGAAACCTTCCTGAGTCAGGTATTCGCAGAGCAAATTCGTGAGCTCGATATCGTCATCGATCAAAAGTACCTTGGTCATGTGTTGCATCCGTCAGGTCAATGCGTGCACCTTTAAGGCTTGCAGGCGGCGAATACAGCACTTTTACATAACTTAACACGTTCTTGACCGACATTAACACCACGATCCCTATAGTGCGGCCGACAGCTTTCGAGGCAGCACGGATCCCATGCGCAGTATAGTTTTTTATTTAATTTCGATCTTCGCCACCGTGGCGTTACTCACCAGCTGCACGAGCTTGGGCGAGCTCAAACCTTCGAGGTCTGTCGTGGCCGCCTACTGGCACGCGACGTTGCCGCATGGCGGTCGTCCGGCCGACCTTTTGTCCTGGTGGGCAAGCTTCAAGGACCCCTCACTGGATGGACTGCTGGGCCTGGCGGAACGCGAAAATCCGTCCATCCAGGAAGCGGTCGCCAATATCGACAAGGCTCGAGCCACGCTTGATACCGCCAGAGCAGGACTTTTTCCGTCGCTCGACGGTTCTGCCTCCGCCACGCACGAGGGTAACGAAGGCGACGACCTTAACAAGATTACGGCGGGGACAAATAAAAGTGGCGCTCTCGATGCCGCATGGGAACTCGACCTATTCGGCAAGACCAAGAAAGAGACACAAGCCGCGACGTCACGAGCCCATGGTCAGATCTGGTCGTGGCATGACGTACGGATTTCCGTTGCGGCCGAAGTCGGCGATTACTATGTCCAGTATCGCGCTTGCCGTCAGCTCGAACGGCTTTACCGGGATGAGCTGGCTTCGCAGAAAGAAACAATCCGTGTCACGGAAAAATCGGCTCAGTCAGGATTTACATCGACGGCCGATCTGGCGCTTGCCCGTGCGAGCGCAGCAACATCTTCTTCCAACTTGACTGCTCAGCGTGGGGATTGCGAGATCATTGTCAAATCGCTGGTCCAACTGACAGGCGGCGATGAACTCGTCGTCAGAAAACTTCTGGAGCAGGGAAAGAACCGCATTCCTCAGCCACCTGCGCTGGGAATCGCGTCAGTACCCGCTGAGGTCTTGAGGCAAAGACCTGACATCAATGCCCTGGAAGCGGAAGTCGCAGCGACGATCGCAGACGTTGGTGCAGCAAAAGCTGACTTGTATCCCAGTCTCAGCTTGAGTGGATCGATTTCAATCAGCGAGTCCACCGTGACGGGCAGATCAGTCCCATGGTCATTCGGGCCTGCTCTGTCGATACCGCTGCTTGATGGCGGGACAAGAAGGGCGGCGGTCAGAAGCGCCGTCGCGGACTATGATATTGCTGTCGCGAGTTACAAGTCTGGCGTCTTGAGTGCTGTCGCCGAAGTCGAGATGGCCCTCATCCGGGTCAATACGGCGCTGCGGCGGGTCACCGATGCCAAAACCGCGGCTGACAATTATCAAAGCTATTTCAGCTCAGTCGACCAGAACTGGAAGTCCGGCGGGGTCAGTATCCTTGACCGCGAAGAAGCCCGTCGGTCGGCGCAATCGGCCGCAATCACCCTCATCGAAATCAGGCGCGACGCGGTCCAATACTGGATTGCCCTCTACAAATCTTTGGGAGGCGGCTGGTCCGCCCCGGATGACGCCTCGATTGCCTCTGTCAATGGAATACACTGATGCGTAGATTTGCCTTCATTCCTCTCGCGATGGCGCTCGCCTTAACGCCCCATTTTGCGCTCCCCCTTACGGCCCAGGGCCAGGAAGTCGAACAAAACGACACTCGAGCGGCGGCATTGACCGTCAGTGTTGTCAAACCAGAGGTTTCGTTGTGGCCGGTGACTATCCCGGCGAGTGGTCGACTTGCTGCATGGCATGAGGCGATAATTGCCGCCGAGGTCAGCGGACTGAGGATCATTGATGTCAAGGCGGATGTCGGTACATCCGTGAATAAAGGCGACCTGCTCGTGCAGTTCGCGCCCGAGACCTCGCAAGCGGAACTTGAACAACAGCAAGCTGCCGTCGAAAAGGCTAAAGCCGCCTTGGAACAAGCAACCATCGACGCCGAGCGCGCCCGCGGATTGACGGGCTCCGGTGCGCTATCAACGCAGCAGACGACAGAATACCTGATTACGGAGCGTAAAGCGAAAGCCGAACTCTTTTCTGCGCAAGCCGCGTTGGCATCCGCGCAACTCACATTGGATCGCACCAAAATTTACGCGGTAGACGATGGGGTCATTTCCGAACGCTCGGCATCTCTTGGAAACGTCGTCACCGCCGGCGACGAACTGTTCAAGCTCATCCGACAGAACCGGGTCGAATGGAAGGCCGAGTTGCCGATCAAGCGTTTGGCTGACGTCAAAAACGGTACAAAGGCGATCATCCCCACGCCGGTGGGTGACGTCCGCGGTGAGGTCAGGCTGATTTCGCCGACGACATCGACTGACAATGGTCGAGTGACGGTCTATGTTGCCTTGCATCCCGATGCAGGCATGCCGCAACCGAAGACCGGCATTCTGGCCAGTGGTTATTTTGAATTTGATCGCACTGTTGCGCTGACGGTCCCCGCAACTGCCGTTACCCTGAGGGACGGCTTCTCCTACGTGTTCATTGTGAACGAGGCAGACCAGCCGACTGTCACGCGCAAGCGTGTCGAGATCGGTCGGCGACAGAACGACCGCGTCGAACTCGTTTCGGGAATTGAAAAGAATGACAAGGTGGTGACCTCCGGCGGCGCATTCCTCGCGGACGGTTCAACTGTGCGGGTATCAGAAGGTTCTGCAACCGCCAACAAGGAGGAGACAAAATGAATTTCTCCTCCTGGTCAATCCGCAATCCCGTTCCCTCAATCCTGCTTTTTGCATTGTTGACCGCTTGTGGCCTGTGGGCCTTCAATCGTCTCGACGTGCAAAATTTTCCCGATATGGATCTTCCAACGATTGAAATCAGCGCTTCGCTCGACGGGGCGGCAGCTGCTCAGCTCGAGACGGAAGTGGCACGCAAGATCGAAGATGAGCTGACTGGTCTGACACAGCTCGATTCTGTCACCACGACGATCACTGACGGCTCTGTAACCATCTCTGTCGCGTTCAAAGTCGGAAAAAATACTCAAGTCGCGCTGGACGAGGTGAAAAGCGCTGTCGACCAGGCGCAAGATGACCTGCCAGAGGAAATGAATGCACCAACCGTCTCGAAACTGTCCCTGAATGCTTCGCCGCTGATTACCTATGTGGTGCGTTCCGACAAACTGGACGATGCGGAACTGTCGTGGTTCATCGATAACGACATGTCACGAGCGCTGATGGCTGTGGAAGGTGTCGGCGAAGTCGGCCGCCTGGGAGGCGTCGACAGAGAAGTCAGGGTGGAGCTCAACGCAAACCTGCTCGATGGCTTGGGATTGACCGCAAACGACGTCAACGGGCAGCTTGAAGCGGTGCAATCCGATCTGTCAGGCGGCAAAGGACGAATTGGCGGCGAAAGCCAGTCTGTCCGCACCTTGGCGGCTGCAGACAATGCCGATCAGCTTGGCGGAACGCCTATTCCTCTGCCAAAGGGAAGCTGGGTTCGACTGGATGAACTCGGCACGGTCACCGATTCCCACAGCGACGTCACCTCGCTCGCCTATCTGAACGGCAAACCGGTCATTGCGGCCCAGATCAAGCGTTCCAAAGGGTACTCCGATATCGCGGTCACCGAGAATGTCCGCGAAGCGATGAAAGTGTTTGCCGCGGCCAATCCCCTTGTGACAATCGAGGAAGCCTACAACACGATTGTTCCGACCGAGCAGAATTATGAATCGTCGATGCACATGGTCTACGAGGGCGCTCTGATCGCAATCTTCGTGGTTTTGCTGTTTCTTCGCGATTGGCGCGCGACGCTTCTGGCCGCCGTTGCATTGCCGCTGTCGATCATACCCACGTTTCTCGTGATGTACCTGCTCGACTACACCTTGAACACGATCACGCTCTTGGCGCTGTCATTGGTCGTTGGAATTCTCGTCGACGACGCGATTGTCGAGATTGAGAACATCGAGCGACACCTCAATATGGGCAAAAGTCCGTTCGACGCGGCCATGGAAGCGGCAGACGAAATAGGACTGGCGGTTATCGCAACCACGTTCACATTGGTCGCCGTGTTTTTGCCCACGGCCTTCATGGGCGGAATTCCGGGCATCATCTTCAAGCAATTCGGCATCACGGCTTCCGTTGCCGTTCTTGCCTCTCTCCTGGTAGCGCGGTTGATCACGCCGATGATGGCGGCATACATTATGAAGGCAAGTGGCACGAAGCACGAAGGGGACGGCCGCTTGATGCGCTCCTATCTTTGGCTCGTAAGAGGCGCACTTCGGCGCCGCTGGATACCGGTGCTCGGGACGGCAGGATTCCTGGCGTTCACCGTCCTGCTTCTTACCAATCTGTCGACTGGCTTTTTTCCGGCGTCCGACGACGGGCAGACCCAGGTTTCCATAACCACGCCTCCCGGGTCGACGATTGAGTCGACTGACGAAGCCGCGCGAAAGGCATCCGAGATCATCGCTGGCGTGGATCATGTCACCTCGGTGTTTCAGGCAACAGGCACTGCCTCGACCGGCGGCATGAACAGTACGTCGAATGCAAGCATCGACAGTGCCACGATCGTCGTCAATCTCACACCGATCGACGACCGCGATATCAAGCAGTCACAAATCGAAGCGGATTTGCGCAAGGCTTTGGAGCGGTTGCCCGGTGTTCGTGTGGAAATCGGCTCGGGCGGCAATGGCACGGAGCTCACTCTCACGCTGGCGGGCGATGACTCCGAACTTCTGGAGCAGGCAGCGGCAAGCCTTGAGGCCGATCTGCGTACCCTGCCAGGTATCGGCAACGTGACGTCATCGGCAGCTATGCAATCGCCGGAGGTTACAATCAAACCGGATATGGCGGAAGCCGCGTCTCTGGGTGTAACGTCCCAGGCTATCGCCGAGGCTATTCGGGTCGCGACCGCAGGCGCCTATGACGCCGCCTTGTCGCAGCTCAATCTACCCGAACGCCAGGTGCCCATCCGGGTAATGCTCGACACAACAAGCCGACAGTCACTCGATGCAATATCCTTGATCCCTGTTGAGGGCAAAGAAGGCAATGTTTCGCTCGGTGCCGTTGCCGACATCTCTCTGGGATCCAGCCCAAGCGAAATCGATCGGCTCGATCGGTCACGCAATGTCTCGCTGACTGTCGAACTGAATGGGAGGAACCTGTCAGACGTAATGGCGCAGGCAGCTCAGTTGCCCAGCTACCAGAACTTGCCGCAAGGCGTGAAATTTGTCGAACAGGGCGAACTCAAGCGTCAAAGCGAGCTGTTCAGCAGTTTCGGCACCGCCATGGCGATAGGCATCTTCTGCATCTACGCCGTTCTGGTCCTTCTCTTCCATGATTTCCTTCAACCCATCACTATCCTGATGGCCCTGCCGCTGGCGCTTGGCGGGGCGATGCTACCGCTAGTTCTCAGTGGTACAAGCTTCTCGATGCCGGCGGTGATCGGTCTGCTGCTCTTGATGGGCATCGTCTCAAAAAACTCAATTCTACTTGTCGAGTACGCTATTGAGGCCCGCAGAGCTGGCATGTCCCGTTTTGATGCGCTCGTCGATGCATGTCACAAGCGTGCCCGACCGATCGTCATGACAACCATCGCCATGGCCGGCGGCATGCTTCCGGCGGCGCTCAGCCTTGTGTCGGGCGACTCCAGCTTTCGCCAACCCATGGGCGTCGTCGTGATCGGCGGCCTGATTACCTCGACCTTCTTGAGCCTTCTGGTCATCCCGGTGGTCTTCACACTGCTGGATGATGTGCTGAGATCGTTCAATGTACGGTTTTCAAAGAGTAAGGCCGCGTAGCATGCTGCTGATGGCAATCGCGGAGAAGCCCGCTGGAGTATTTTTATCTAAGATCGCGGGGAGGCCTGACGACCAAAATTCACATGATTGTCGACGCTTTGGGCAATCCTGTTGCTGTGTCGCTCACACCGGGGCAGCAATTCGACCTCAGCCAAGCCGCGTCTTTGCTGGAAGAAGTCGAGGCGTTTCCGGCAGACAAGGCCTATGATGCCGATGCGTTGATCGAGGTTCTCACAGACCGCAGCATCACCGCGGTCATCCCGTCCAAAGCCAATAGGCTTGTCCAGCGTGACACCGACTTCGCGCTCTACAGAGAACGTAACCTTGTCGAGCGGTTCTTCTGCAAACTCAAAGGTTTCAGAGCAATTGCAACCCGCTATGACAAACTGGCAAAAACCTTCCTCGCCGCAATCCAACTCGTCTGCATCGTCTCTTGGTTCAACTGACGACACGCTCTAATACAATGGACGCCTATCGTCTTTGACGGGTGAGCATGGCTGACCAGGTGGGTTTGGCAAGACTTAGGCCTGCTCCGCATATCGACCGATATTTTTATTGAGCAGTTCCAGCAACTGGTCCCGACCTGGATCGCGAACAGCTTTGGTCCAGGCGACTGCGAGCGGCAGTTTTCGCAATGATGATCCATCAGCGCTCGCGAGAGGAACGAAGGTCACCCCGGATACTGCCAGTTTCGCTGTCCAGCGCGGAACGATGGCGGACCCGATGCCTGCTGCAACGAGGTTTATGATTGTCTGCTTCTCGTCGGCAATCTGCGCTATACGCGGGTGTAGCCCGGCATCCTCGAACAGTTTCATCGTCAGATCGTAGCTGTGCGGGCGAGAGCGACGCTCGGGCACGATAAGGGGCTCGTCTCCCAGTTCTTTGACGGATACGCGGTCGCCGCCGGCTAGCGGATGCGTGACGGCCAGGGCAATAACGGGCGTTTCGTGGGCCAGGGTGCGAACGGCCAGATTGCGGCTCAGTCCGTCTCGGGGCCGAATGAAGACGATATCCAGTCGCCCGGCAATCAATTTTGGAATGAGGCGGATGGACTTGTCCTCGACCAGTTGAGTGACAATGCCTGGACACTGCTCACGGAAATCGTGCAGCAACGGCGGTATGAGGCCTGCGGCAGCACTGTCGATCGCGCCGATGCGCAGCACGGTCGCCTGCTGGTTTTTCCTGGATCGAAACTCTTCCGCGAGTGCTTGCAAGCGATGGAGAAGGGGTCTCACCTCTTCGAGCAGGGCGGCTCCGTCTTCCGTTAACGAGACACTCCGCGTCGTACGGGACATGAGGCGGGTGCCCAGGGATTCTTCGAGCAATCTGACATGCCTTCCCAAGGATGCTGGGAGCAATCCCATTTTTTGAGCTGCTCTGCCGAAATGCAGTTCTTCGGCAACTGCCACAAAGCACTTCAATTGTTCCAGTTCCATGGAGCACCGATTGTATCATTTGATTATATAATTAGAGCAACATAGCGTTGAAGGGAAGCGAGAATTAGCGTCTGTTGATGACGCAGGAGGTGCGTCGAATTGATCATTGGGAGGAGTTCGCTATGAATGGCGACCTGGAGACGCGCGTCCTGCGCAAAATCACTCTGCGCATCGTGCCGTTCATTATGGCACTTTATCTCATCGCCTTCATCGACCGGGTAAACATCGGCTTTGCGGCATTGACGATGAACGAGGATCTCGGGTTTTCGCCGACCGTATTCGGCATCGGCGCAGGCATTTTCTTCATCGGCTATTTCCTGTTCGAAGTGCCTTCGAACCTCATCCTTAACAAGGTTGGCGCTCGCATCTGGATCGCCCGCGTCATGATCACCTGGGGACTCGTCTCCGGTGCCATGGCTTTCATTCAGGGAACGACAAGTTTTTATACGCTGCGTTTCCTTCTCGGTATCGCGGAAGCCGGGTTTTTCCCAGGCATCATCCTCTATCTCAGCTTTTGGTTTCCCGCCCGTCGCAGAGCAGCGGTAACGGCGATGTTCATGGCAGCAGCACCGATTGCGACAGCCATTGGGTCGCCGATTTCCGGTGCACTGCTGGAGATGCACGGATTTCTGGGTCTCACCGGTTGGCAGTGGATGTTCCTGATCGAGGCAGTTCCTGCGATCGTGCTCGGCGTGGTCGTGCTGTTCTACCTGACCGACCGCCCGGAGAAAGCTAACTGGCTGACGACCGAAGAGCGGAACTGGCTGGTGGAAACAATGGCTAAAGAGAACGCTGGAAAGTCGAAGGCGAGCCACAGTGTGTGGGCGGGCTTGGCGGATCGGCGCGTTCTTGCCCTTGCGCTCGTCTACTTCGGCACGTCCGCCGGCCTTTACACGTTGGGAATCTGGGCGCCGCAGATCATCAAGGAGTTCGGTCTGTCGTCCTTCCAGGTCGGCATGCTGAATTCAATTCCAGCGATATTCGCTGTCGTCGGCATGGTTCTGTGGGCACGCCATTCCGACAAGTCGGGCGAAAGAACCTGGCATGTGGTGGCCGCCTGCCTGCTCGCCTCGGCGGGCCTTGCCTTCGCGACCGGTGCCACCACTGTCTTCGCCGTCCTTGCTGCGCTGACCCTGGTCAATATCGGCATCAGCGCGTCGAAACCACCGCTTTGGAGCATGCCCACGCTCTTCCTCTCCGGGCCGGCGGCCGCAGCGGGTATTGCCACCATCAATTCGATTGGCAACCTGGGTGGCTTCGTTGGTCCCTCGATGATCGGCTGGATCAAGGACGTCACCGGCAGTTTTGCGGGTGGCCTCTACTTCGTCGCCGCGTTGCTGGTCGTATCCGCGATCGTGACGCTCGTGCTGTCGCGCACCGCACCGGAAAACGGGGCCAAGGTCGCCTCAGTCCAAAATCGTTAAATCTCAAAGTGGAGCATAGACATGCGTGAATACAAGATTGCGGCCATTCCTGCGGATGGGATTGGCCCAGAGGTGATAGCGGCGGGTCTTCAGGTTCTGGAGGCGCTGGAACAGCGCAGCGGCGACTTCAAGATCCACTCCGAGACCTTCGACTGGGGTTCGGACTATTATAAGAAGCATGGCGTGATGATGCCGGCCGACGGGCTGGAGAAGTTGAAGAAGTTCGACGCGATCTTTTTCGGTGCCGTGGGCGCTCCGGACGTTCCCGACCACATCACGCTGTGGGGCCTGCGCCTGCCGATCTGCCAGGGGTTCGACCAGTACGCCAATGTGCGCCCGACGAAGATCCTGCCCGGCATCACGCCGCCCTTGCGCAATTGCGGTCCGGGCGATCTCGACTGGGTGATCGTGCGGGAGAACTCCGAAGGCGAATATTCCGGCCATGGCGGCCGCGCCCATCGCGGCCTGCCGGAAGAGGTCGGCACGGAAGTGGCGATCTTCACCCGCGTCGGCGTCACCCGCATCATGCGCTACGCCTTCAAACTGGCCCAGGCGCGCCCGCGCAAGCTGCTGACAGTCGTCACCAAGTCGAACGCCCAGCGCCATGGCATGGTCATGTGGGACGAGATCGCGGCCGAAGTGTCGAAGGAATTCCCGGACGTCACCTGGGACAAGATGCTGGTCGATGCGATGACGGTGCGCATGACGCTGAAGCCGGAGACGCTCGACACGATCGTTGCGACCAACCTGCATGCCGACATCCTGTCTGACCTCGCCGGTGCTCTTGCCGGCTCGCTCGGCGTCGCGCCGACCGCCAACATCGACCCGGAGCGCCGTTTCCCGTCAATGTTCGAGCCGATCCACGGCTCGGCCTTCGACATCACCGGCAAGGGTATCGCCAACCCGATCGCCACTTTCTGGACGGCAGCGCAGATGCTCGAGCATCTCGGTGAACGCGAGGCCGCCGCGCGGCTGATGAGCGCCGTCGAGCGCGTGACTGAAGCAGGCATCCTAACGCCTGACGTCGGTGGCACCGCCAACACGAAGCAAGTCACCGACGCCGTATGCGAGGCAATCGCAGGCTCAAATATCCTGAAGATGGCTGCTGCCGAATGACCTGGAACGATGTGTCCGCTCGCCAGGTGCTGCGTCGAATCTTCGACGCAGCCGTTGCCAGCGCGGATCCGCAGACTGCGGTTATCAACAACCTCCCAGAACGCCCAAGAGCTCGCTGCGTCGTTGTGGGTGCGGGCAAGGCGTCGGCCGCGATGGCGGCCGCGATCGACGCCGCCTGGCCTGATGTCGATCTCTCGGGCATCGTGGTAACTCGCTATGGCCACGCCGTTCCGGCCGGGCGCATCGAAATCCTCGAAGCCTCCCATCCCGTCCCGGATGAAATGAGCATCAAGGCTGCAGAGAAGATATTCGCTGCCGTCCAGGGCCTTGGCCCGGACGATCTCGTGGTGGCTCTCATCTCCGGCGGGGGATCGTCATTGCTCGTCTCGCCGGCAGGCAAGATGACTTTGGCCGACAAAAAGGCGGTCAACCAGGCGCTGCTCTCCAGCGGCGCCACGATTTCCGAGATGAATACTGTCCGCAAGCATCTTTCCGCCATCAAGGGCGGACATCTGGCGCGCGCGGCACGACCCGCGAGGCTGCTGACACTGGTCATCTCCGATGTACCGGGCGATGATCCATCGGAGATCGCGTCCGGCCCAACGGTCGCGGATCCGACCACCATGGCGGATGCCCGCGCGATCGTCGCCCACTATGGCATTGACTTACCGGAGGCTGCGCGGTCAGTGCTGACACAAGGCATTGAGACGCCGAAGGTCGGGGAGGTTGAAGGCGAAATTCGTCTGATTGCTGCCCCCTCCATTGCGCTCAACGCTGCGGCGGCGGTCGCGCAGAAAGCCGGACTGCGTCCACTGATCCTCGGAGATGCCCTGGAAGGCGAAGCTCGCGAGATGGGTCGCATAATGGCGGGCATCGCGCTGTCCGCGCGTGATAAGGGCCTGCCTGTAGCGGCACCTGCCGTCATACTGTCCGGCGGTGAGGGCACCGTTTCGCTCGGGGCCACGACCGCAGGCCGCGGCGGACGAAACACGGAATTTCTGCTCAGCCTGGCTATTGCTCTCAAAAGGGCTGAGGGCATCTGGGCCATCGCCGGCGATACCGATGGCATCGACGGCGTAGAGGATGCAGCCGGGGCGCTGGTGGCGCCGGACAGCACCACTCGGATGCGCGTAGCGGGCATCGATCCACGCGCAACGCTGGCCGCCCATGACAGCTACTCGGCCTTCAAGGCCGTCGGCGACCTTGTGATCACCGGCCCAACGCTCACGAATGTCAATGACATCCGCGCAATTCTCATAAGTTAGGTTTGGACATGTATATACGCAACAACCGGCGGTCGAAGATCGTCGCGACGGTCGGCCCGGCTTCAAATTCGCCCGACATGCTTCGGTCGCTGTTTCACGCCGGTGTCGACACGTTCCGCCTGAACTTCAGTCATGGCACCCGGGCGGATCATGCTGAGGTCTACCGGACCATCAGGGCTCTTGAGCAGGAACAGGATGCAGCCATCGCCGTCCTGCAGGATCTTCAGGGTCCGAAGATCAGGATCGGAGTGCTGGCGCATGGCAGGCTTGATCTCGCGCGCGGATCCACAATTGGATTTGTCTTCGGCCAGGAGGGTGGCGAAGGAATGAACGACATTCCGCTACCTCATCGGGAGATTTTCGAGGTAGCGGTGCCCGGGATGGACCTCCTGATCGACGACGGCAGAGTAAAGGTCCGGACCATGGAAGTGATGGACGGGCGTCTTGTTTGCGAGGTCATCAATGGAGGAACCCTGTCTAACCGCAAGGGGGTCAACGTGCCCGGCGCGATCCTCGACATTTCCCCGCTCACGGCGAAAGATCGTGAGGACCTGGAATTCGGGCTCGAGCTTGGCGTCGACTGGGTCGCACTCTCTTTCGTTCAGCGGGCACGCGACATGATCGAAGCCCGGTCCCTCGTTGGAGACAGGGCTGGCCTCATTGCCAAGATCGAGAAGCCGTCCGCCCTCTATGACATCGAGGATATTGTCAGGCTTTCGGACGGCATCATGGTTGCGCGAGGTGATCTCGGCGTTGAGATCCCGCCGGAGGACGTTCCGGGCAAGCAGAAGGAAATCATCCGTGCATGCCGGCTAGCGGCCAAGCCCGTGATTGTCGCCACACAGATGCTCGACTCGATGGTCAGTTCGCCAACGCCGACGCGTGCTGAGGCCTCGGACGTTGCCGGTGCCATCTATGATGGGGCAGATGCCGTCATGCTTTCCGCTGAGTCCGCAACAGGCGCCTATCCGGTGGAGGCGGTCGAAATGATGAGCCGAATCATCGAGAAGACGGAGAAGCACAAGCACTACCGGCCAATCGTTGAGGCAACGGAGCCCGATGTCGCTCAGTCACCGCCGCACGCGGTTGCCACCGCGGCCGCCAATGTTGCCGTGGCCCTGGGCTCGCCGGTTTTGGTTGCCTACACATCGAGCGGAACAACCGCGGCCAGGATTTCGCGTGCTAGACCGGCCTCACCCATTCTTGCCCTCGCTCCGTCCGAACAGGTTGCGCGCCAACTCAACCTGTTCTGGGGTGTGGTCGGCGTGCGATCACCGAATGTCCATACCTATGAGGCCTCATTGCTTCACGCGCAACAGGCCGCGCTGGATACCAAACTGGCAAATCCGTCCGATCACATTGTCATCGTGGCTGGATTTCCATTCGCGCAACGGGGCAGCACCAACAATCTCCGTGTTGTGCAGATCGCCGCAACCGAGAATCTAGAGATTGCGTAGATTGTATCGAGCAATAAGAGGGATCAGCGCATCATGGGCATGTTTCCGGTGCAGCCGTGCCGAGCGGCTTGCCGCATCGGCATCACCTCGCTCGATTGCATCTATGATTTCCGCATGCTCGCCGGCCGAGTGCAGCGGCAAGGGGCGCAGGTTGAGGGTAAACATGCGGGCGCGATGCAATTGATCGGCGACAGTCCCCGCCATCCGCATGAGGCGGCTGTTTCCGCTCTCTGTTACGAGGGTCTGATGAAAATCCTCATCCGCGACGGCCCATCGTGGAAGGTCGTTGTCAGCCAATGCATCCACCATCCCCGTTGTGGCGGCCTTCAGGAGTTGGATGACGGGCCCGCGCTCTTCCATCGGGAGCCGGGCGAGTCGTGCCGCCGCTGCCCCCTCGAGCGCGGTGATGACTTCGTAGATTTCCTCGATATCCGCGGGAGACAGGGCACAGATTATGATGCCCTTCTTGGGAAGTATCCGGACCAGCCCGTCTTCCTGCAGTCGCGCCATGGCTTCGTGCACCGGCGTCCGGCTCATGCCGAGCTGACGCGCAATTTCAATTTCCGCGGCCTGGTATCCGGGAGGAAATGCGTTGGAGCGTATCGCCTCTTTGATGGCGAGATAGGCGGCCGAAACCCGACCCGAAACGGTGCTGTCGGCGTTTGCTGAATTCTGTTCTGCGACCGGATCGCGCGGTGCGGCTCCGAGAATCTCAATCGTCTTGATCATGAACTGCCTAAAGTTGTTTCAACGCTCGTTATAGCCTCTCTCAAGGTGCTTGACAAACGGGTGTACATCGATAAATGTAAGCTTGCATGCAAGATGGCATGGAAAAGGATGTGGAGGCATCCTTCGCGATCTCAGGGAGGAAAGCGCGATGAAAAAGGTACTGTTGTCCCTCACGGGTGTCCTGTTTGCCATGTCCAGCCATCTGGCGCTGGCGCAGGAGAACTATCCAGATAGACCAATTACAATCGTGGTGCCCGCCGCAGCCGGAGGGCCGAGTGATACTGTGGCGCGCCTGGTGGCCCAGTCGATGTCCAAGACGCTGGGTCAGCAGGTGCTGATCGAAAACATGGGCGGTGCCGGCGGCTCTCTTGGTGCCGCAACCGTGGCGCAGGCGGACCCCGATGGCTATCGGCTGCTGCTCTATCATATTGGCGTAGCAACCTTCGCCGCGCTCTACCCCAACCTGACCTACAAGCCGATCGAAGACTTTTCCAGCGTCGGGCTGATCACCGAAGTTCCGATGACGGTCGTCGGCAGGAAGGATTTCGAGCCGAAGACGTTCACCGATCTCGTTTCCTATTTGAAGGCGAACGGGCCTGCCGTCACCTTCGGGACCGCTGGCACGGGTGCCGTTTCCGATCTCTGCGGCAGGTTGCTGCAGGATGCCCTCGACACCAAGATCACGCTGGTGCCTTACAAGGGCATGGGCCCCGCGATGACCGATCTCATTGGCGGCCGCATCGATCTCGCCTGCGACCAGACGACCAATACCATGACCCAGCTCAAGGCCGGCGAGGTTCATCCCTATGCAATCACGACGAAGGCGCGGATCGGCGTGCTGCCGGATCTTCCGACCGTCGCGGAGAGCGGCCTGCAAGGGTTCGAACTCAGCGCCTGGCATGCGCTGTGGGCGCCCAAGGAAACGCCTGAAGCCATCCGCAACAAGCTTGCAGAAGCGCTCCGCGCCGCACTCAAGGATCCGGTCGTGATCGAGCGTTTTGCAAGCCTCGGAACCGCACCAGTTTCGGAAGATCTGGCGACACCGGCGGCGCTTGACCAGAAGTTCGCGTCTGAAGTCAAGCGACTGACGAAGCTGATCAGCGAGAGCGGCAAGTAAGCTCAGTTGGGTCGGCGGCCGCGCCGCCGACCCGTCACTCGTCATGGCAACGAGCCATGAACCCGGCGCTTGATACGGAGCGCGATATCCTCGAATAGGAGCGAACTTCCCATGCGTGAATACAAGATTGCGGCCATTCCTGCGGATGGGATTGGCCCAGAGGTGATAGCGGCGGGTCTTCAGGTTCTGGAGGCGCTGGAACAGCGCAGCGGCGACTTCAAGATCCACTCCGAGACCTTCGACTGGGGTTCGGACTATTATAAGAAGCATGGCGTGATGATGCCGGCCGACGGGCTGGAGAAGTTGAAGAAGTTCGACGCGATCTTTTTCGGTGCCGTGGGCGCTCCGGACGTTCCCGACCACATCACGCTGTGGGGCCTGCGCCTGCCGATCTGCCAGGGGTTCGACCAGTACGCCAATGTGCGCCCGACGAAGATCCTGCCCGGCATCACGCCGCCCTTGCGCAATTGCGGTCCGGGCGATCTCGACTGGGTGATCGTGCGGGAGAACTCCGAAGGCGAATATTCCGGCCATGGCGGCCGCGCCCATCGCGGCCTGCCGGAAGAGGTCGGCACGGAAGTGGCGATCTTCACCCGCGTCGGCGTCACCCGCATCATGCGCTACGCCTTCAAACTGGCCCAGGCGCGCCCGCGCAAGCTGCTGACAGTCGTCACCAAGTCGAACGCCCAGCGCCATGGCATGGTCATGTGGGACGAGATCGCGGCCGAAGTGTCGAAGGAATTCCCGGATGTCACCTGGGACAAGATGCTGGTCGATGCGATGACGGTGCGCATGACGCTGAAGCCGGAGACGCTCGACACGATCGTTGCGACCAACCTGCATGCCGACATCCTGTCTGACCTCGCCGGTGCTCTTGCCGGCTCGCTCGGCGTCGCGCCGACCGCCAACATCGACCCGGAGCGCCGTTTCCCGTCAATGTTCGAGCCGATCCACGGCTCGGCCTTCGACATCACCGGCAAGGGTATCGCCAACCCGATCGCCACTTTCTGGACGGCAGCGCAGATGCTCGAGCATCTCGGTGAACGCGAGGCCGCCGCGCGGCTGATGAGCGCCGTCGAGCGCGTGACTGAAGCAGGCATCCTAACGCCTGACGTCGGTGGCACCGCCAACACGAAGCAAGTCACCGACGCCGTATGCGAGGCAATCGCAGGCTCAAATATCATCTGAACGGGAACACCGTCAGAGGAGGCCAGAGGGGGAGGAGACCATGGCTACACTCGAAAAGACCACCCGGAAAAACCTGATTGCCGGTGGCATATTCATCGCCATCGCGGCCGATTTCGCTGTGCAGGGTCTACGGTATGAGTTCGGGACCGCGACACAGATGGGACCGGGCTTTTTACCGGTGGTTCTTGCTTTCGTACTGGGTGCATTGGGCGTCGTCATCGGCCTTGATGGCTTGCGCACTGAGCCGGAGCCGACCGATGGTTCCGTCCCCTGGCGCGGACTCGTCCTCATCTGTCTCGCACTTGCCATCTTTGCAGCCGGAGCCCGCGATCTTGGGCTCGTACCCGTCGTCCTGCTTTGCACGTTCATGACGGCACTCGCGTCCCGCCGAAATTCGCTGGTATCGGCGGCTATGATGGCCGCCGTCATCGCCACTCTTTGCTATCTGGTCTTCAAGGTCGGGCTGGCAGTTGCCATTCCGACTTTCGGGCCGGTTTTCGGACTATGAGGTGCTTACCATGATGGATCTGATCTCGAATCTTGCCCTTGGCTTCGAAACGGCTCTCACGCCGATAAACATCGTCTGGTGTTTCGTTGGCGTGCTGCTGGGCACGCTCGTTGGCGTGTTGCCCGGCATCGGGCCGACGGCGACGATCGCGATGCTTCTGCCGATCACTTCTACATTCTCCCCAGTAACCTCGCTCATCATGCTGTCGGGCATCTACTACGGCGCCCAATACGGCGGGTCCACAACAGCAATCCTCATCAACCTGCCGGGGGAAAGTTCTTCGGCGGTGACAGCGATCGATGGCTATCAGATGGCCCGGAAGGGGCGTGCCGGCCAGGCATTGGCAACCGCGGCGCTCGGATCGTTCTTCGCAGGCTGCGTGGCAACCCTGCTGCTGGCGATCGCCGCTCCGCCGCTTGCCTCCATCGCGCTCGAATTCGGTGCGCCGGAATATTTTGCCCTGATCGTTCTCGGGCTGCTCGTTTCGATCTCACTCGCTCACGGTTCCGTCCTGAAGGCGCTGGGTATGATCGTCATCGGCTTGCTGCTTGGGACCGTGGGCCAGGACATCTATACGGGCGAGGAGCGCTTCACGTTCGGTCGCCTGGAATTGTCGCAGGGGATCAACTTCGTCTCGATTGCCGTCGGGATATTCGGGGTCTCCGAAATCTTCCGCAACCTTCAGAATGAACACGCGCGCGAAGTCGGCGTGAAGCACGTCACGAACCTTTGGCTGACGAAAGATGATTTCCGGCGGATTATCGGCCCTGTCCTGCGGGGAACGGCGCTTGGCTCGCTTCTCGGCGTATTGCCGGGCGGCGGCCACGTACTAGCGTCCTTTGCCAGCTATTCGGTCGAGAAGAACCTGTCGAAAAATCCGGCGGAGTTTGGCCATGGCGCGATCGAAGGCGTAGCCGGACCCGAGAGCGCCAACAACGCAGCGGCGCAGACGTCCTTCATTCCGCTGCTCACCCTCGGCATTCCGGCCCATCCGGTCATGGCACTCATTGTTGGCGCATTCATCCTGCAGGGGATCACGCCGGGGCCGGACGTCATTACCAGCCAGCCGGCGCTGTTCTGGGGCATCATCGCATCGATGTGGATCGGCAACCTGCTGCTGGTGATCCTCAACCTGCCACTGATCGGGCTGTGGGTGAAGATGCTGACCATTCCCTACCGTATGCTGTTTCCGGCCATCGTCACCTTTGCCTCGATCGGATGTTATTCCATCAACAACAACCCCTTCGACGTCTATGCCATCATCGTCTCCGGCATACTCGGCTACGTCCTGATCCGTGTGGGCTGCGAACCTGCACCCCTTCTGCTGGGCTTCGTTCTGGGCCCGCTGCTCGAGGAGCATCTCCGTCGGGCGATGATTATCTCCCGCGGTGACGCGACGGTGTTCGTCACAAACCCGATCGCTGCATCGCTGCTCGGCTTGGGTCTGGTCTGCGTAATCCTGGCGCTCCTACCATCGATCCGTTCCAAGCGCGACCAGGTGTTCGTAGAAGACGACTGATGCCGGGCATTCGCTTTTTGTCTGGAGCGAGGGCGAGTTTTCAAGTGCTGCGAGTGCGATAGTTACCTCAATGTTTCGCGACTGTCGCATCTCCGAAAAGTTCCATAAATCGGCTTACGCCGCGAACGGTGATCTCAGGATTTCCCGGACCTCTTTCACAGCCGACAGTGATATAACCGCTCTTTCAAGTTTGTATCCGGCATCCGATCGGCCACCTGCGGACCAAAGATCGACTTGGCGGCCGAGCAAGTTACCCACATTGAGTCCGTTATAGTCGGCTACCGGTCTCTATGAGATTCAGGCGTGTAGGAATAGCAATTATACCAGATGTTGGCTTTTCCAAGCACAACCATGACACTCTCTGCCCACGACAGGGGAGGCTCGTTCGGTTTCGTTTGCACGGACGTAGGCAATTGCTATCTCCTCTCCAAAAATCGGCGGTAGCCAATCGATTGTCTTTCTTCCATATCGGCGGCGCTACGGAAGTATCGAGAAATATCAGCGTCCACCGCGCGCTTGGTCAGGCAGCCGGGGGGGGCCTGATGACGTCTGCGGCGACGGACCGGATACCGGCTGCATCGAGCTTGTAATGGGCGTAGAGATGCGTCGGCGGTGCGATCAGGCTGTATTCGTCATATATGCCGTGCCGTTTCAGACGCACGGGCATTCCTTCATCCGACAGTACCTCCGCGACGGCGCCGCCAAGGCCGCCGAGAACGTTGTGTTCTTCAACGGTCATGATGCGTCGGCACCCGGCGGCCGCATTAAGGATTGCGTCCCTGTCGATCGGCTTGACGGTCGCCATGTCGATAAAACCGACGCTGTAGCCTTCAGCCCGAAGGGCTCTTGTGGCCTCCAGGCCGGGATGGACGGTGGAGCCTGTTGCGATGATCGTCAGGTCCGTTCCCTCGAAATGCACGATGGCCTTTCCGAACGTGAAGGGCAGGCGATCTGGATAGACCTCGGGATCCCGGCCGCGTTGGATGCGGATATAGATGGGGTCCGGGTAGTCGTTCGACGCCTTGATGACCTCCATCAGCTGGTTTGCATCGGCGGGCGCCACGACGGTGAGGTTGGCGATGGAGCGCGCAATGGCAAGGTCTTCCGTGGCGTGATGGGATGTTCCGTAGAATCCGAGCGAGATACCGGCGTGGTGGCCGATCAGGCGCACGGGAAGTTTGGAGTAGGCAACGTCCATGCGGATCTGCTCGCAACAGAGCAGGGCAAGGAAGGAGGCGAAGGTCGCGACGTAGGGTTTCATCCCGACCGCTGCCATGCCGGCGGCGGCCGACACCATGTTCTGCTCGGAAATCCCGAACTGCACGAAGCGGTCCGGCTGCGCCTTGTGAAACTTCGACAGGCCGTTGGAATATTGCAGATCCGCCGTTCCCGCGACGATCGGTTCGCCGCGCGCCACCAGTTCGAGCAGGGCATCGGAGAGGGCATCGAGGCCGGGGGTCATGGCGTTCAGCTGGCGATACTGCCAGGACTTGTCGGAAAGTGGCTTGTTCATCTCAGATCTCCATGGCCTCGATTTCGGCAACAGCACGGGCAGCGTCGGACGGATCGAGATATCCGAGGTGCCAACCCGGCTCGGTTTCCATGTAAGAAACGCCTTTACCCTTCACTGTCTGCGCGATCACCATGACCGGCTTCGTCCGATCCGCATCTGCTTTTAATCTCCGCAGGAGGGTGGTGACGTCTGCCATATCGTGGCCGTCGACGACGTGCGTCTCCCAGCCGAAAGCGCGCCATTTCTCTTCGATGGGCTCGACCCCGACGACGTCGTCGACGGCGCCGTCGAGTTGGTAGCCGTTGCGGTCGATGATGCCGATGAGGCGGCCGAGCCTATTGTGGGCGCCGAACAGCGCTGCCTCCCAGACCTGACCCTCCTGAAGCTCGCCATCGCCGATCATGACGAAGGTGAAGAAATCCTGGCCAAGCATGCGTGCCGCCAACGCCATTCCGCAACCGGCTGAAAGTGCGTGGCCGATCGAACCGGAGCTGAAGTCGATTCCCGCCACCTTAGTCATGTCGGGGTGGTCGCCGAGCGGACTGCCGAGCCGCGTATAGCCGTCGAGAAGAGCGGGATCGATAAAGCCGAGATCCGCGAGGATCGGAAACAGGCCGACGGCGGCGTGTCCCTTGCCCATCATGAAGCGATCGCGATCCTGCCATTTCGGGTCCCCGCGCCGCAGGTTCATCACATCGTAGTAGAGCGCCGAGAAGAGTTCGGCGGCTGAGAAGACCGATGTGTAGTGGCCGACCTTGGCGATTTCGATCAGCCGGATGGTTTCGAGCCGGCAGAATTTTGCCCTGTCCTTGAGGTAGGCGATTTCGTCTGCGGTGGGGCGGAACCGTTCATCGTTCGAACGCGGGTTGGCTTCAGCAAAGTCGGGTTTGGTCACGTCAAGTCCTCGTCGTTCCGCGCTGCCGGTAGAGGCGAACGCGATTGCGACCAAGACTTAACAAGTTGAAAGCGCGCCCGCAGCCGCTTTTCTCTGAAAACAATCTTCGAATTTTCCAAAGAAAATAACGGGTTCGCCTGTGTTACTCACCGAACATCTATCGTGCAGAAATCCCAGACGAGGAGATATCGGATGAAAGACGGGATGTTCGTTTTCGATGCTGCGGTACACACACAAGACTTCGGCGACAATCAGATCAAGGACGGAAGCGACGGGAGGCGGGTCCGCCTGCTGCGATCGCAGATCACGGGCTTCATCAACCTGACGGGCCGCAAGGGTCCGCCGCCGGAAACCTCGACCTTCTCCAATCCGGACCTGGAGTGGGGCAACAAGATGCTGTTCGAAAACTCCGATACCGACATGGCATCCGCCTGCTCGGTGCCACTGTTCTCGCATTGGCGGGCGGGCCTCGGCCCCGTCGAGCTCAGCGATGCCTTCGCCAAGTCGAACCCGAAGCGTGTCGTCCTGACCGGCGGGGTCGATCCGGCCTATCACGGGCTCGATTTCGCGCTGAAGGAAATGGAGCGGCAGGTCAAGGAACTGGGTGCCGTCAGCATGAAATTCTACCAGTATCAGCGCCGCGGATGTTCCTGGCGGGCCGACGATCGGGACATTGCCTATCCGC
This sequence comes from Pararhizobium sp. A13, assembly GCF_040126305.1. NCBI lineage: Bacteria > Pseudomonadati > Pseudomonadota > Alphaproteobacteria > Hyphomicrobiales > Rhizobiaceae > Pararhizobium > Pararhizobium sp. A13. The sequence continues at coordinate 206,213 of NZ_CP149511.1, forward strand.
TGTGGGAAAAGGCAATCGATCTCGGGATCAAGATGGTGCAGTTCCACAAGGGTTTTCCGCTGGAGCTCGGCCCTGTCGAGGCATTCAAGCCGAACGATATCCAGTATGCAGCAGCCGATTTTCCGGAGCTGAATTTCGGAATCCATCATCTCGGCGATCCCTATGTCGACGAAACTATCTCGATTGCCAGCCGCTTCGACAACATCTTCCTCATTCTGCCGCTCTGGTTCAACCAGTACTACCTGCAGCCCTGGAAGATGCTGGAGCGGCTCGGCGAAGCCCTGCTTTTCGTCGGCTCGGACCGGATCTGCTACGGATCGGAGGCTTTCATTTGGCCGCATGTCCAGACCTACATCGACACCTTGGCCAATCTCGAAATGCCCGAAGAACTCCAGGAACGCTACGGCTATCCGGAGATCACGCGCGAGATGAAGGAGAACATGCTCGGCAAGGCGTTCGCGCGGGGGATGGGGATCGATATCGAGGCGAAGAAGATCGAACTGGGGCTGGTGGCATGAGTGGGGCACCATCTATCTCGCCCGAAGCGCTGGAAGCGGCATTCGCCCGGGTGCGGCCGCTTATTCTCGGCCATGGCGGTGATATCGAGGTATCCGATATTTCCGCCGAGGGTGTCGTCAATATCCGGCTTCTGGGCGCCTGCAAGGCATGCCCCAACATGGCGATGACCTATGTGGGGCCGATCCGTTCCTACCTGATGGATGTGGACGGCGTGACGGATGTCCGGTGCGAGCAGGTCAACGTCGGGCCGAAAGCGCTCGACCGACTTGCGCGCAGACTGGGCGCGCGTCCGATCCCGGCGGCTGCCTCTCCCGTGCCGTAGACCCTACACTCCGGGAATATGATCGAACAAAAAGATGCGGGGGCCTGGCTCCCGCATCTTTGTTTGGAGAGCCGCGACTGCGTCGCGGCATGCCGCTTTCAGGGGATGATCTTTTCAGCGCGTAGGCGATCGAAGACATCGATGAATGATTGTTCGGTGTCTTGGGTTTCTGTAAAGCCCAGCGCCCGTGCCTTGGCCGTCGAATGCACGCATTCCATCGGACGGCCGAGATCTAGATCGGTGTGCCAGGCGGAGGCAAGCTTGTTGAGCGTGTTGGGTTGCAGGCCATGCGCCTTGACGAGTTCGTCCCATGCGGGGCCGGACCCTTTCATCTGGTCTACGAGCGAATTGAATTCGCCCGGATAGTCGGCGACCGGAACGCCAAAATAGTCGGCGATGCGCTGCCACAGTTGCTCCCACCGGAAGACGTCGCCGTTCACCGCATTGAACGCTTCGTTTCGGGCATTCGGCTCGGTACCCGCCCACACGATCTGCTTGGCAAGGATTCGAGCGTCCGTGATGTCATTCAGGCCCCGATAGGCGGTGGCGCTGCCGGGAAAGCGGAAGGGTTGCCCCGTCGCCTTGCAGATCGAGGCATGCGTTGCCAGCGTGGCGCCGATGTTCATCAGGTTGCCGACCGCATAGCCGATAATGGTATGAGACCGGTGCACCGACCAGCCGAAGCCGTATTTCGCACCGTAATCCATCACCACGTCTTCGAGCTCGTAGTAGAAGTTCTTCTTGTGTAAACGGGGCGCCGACTCCCGGAACGGCGTGACCGGGTTGACCTTGCCGTAGTCCTCGAAGGGTCCGAGATAGTGTTTGGTGCCGGTGACGACGCCGACATGCTGTACGCTGCCTTTCTCGACGAAGGCATCGAGCACCGTGCGCAGCATGTTGCCATTCAGACGGATGTTCTCGTCCTCGTTGGCGCCGAGCGTCCAGGAGCAGTAGAAGATGTGAGTGGGGGCGAGATCTGAAAGCGAGGCGATCGCTGCCTCCCGGTCAAGCAGGTCGACACTGTGCGACCGGATGTAGGAAGCGCCGACCGGCGGTCGCCTCGACAGCCCATGGATTTCCCAACCACCTTCGCTGCGAAGATGCTCGGCCACATTCAATCCGACGATCCCGGTTGCCCCGACGATCAGCGCGCGCTTCTGGTACATATCTACCTCTCTTGTTTGGAAAGAGGATGGAGGATGGCTGCTGACACGCTTGCCGGAAATCCCCTTCGCGGAATAAGTAAAATGAAAATTGTTCACAGATGGAGCCGCCATGCAAAATCGCGCGTTGGAGATGGAGGTATTCGTCTGCGTTGCCGAGTCCGGCAGCTTTTCAAATGCGGCCGAGAAACTAGGGCTTTCTCCATCGGCAATCAGCAAGCTCGTCGCGCGACTTGAACAGCGTTTGGGCGTGCAACTCGTCGTCCGCTCCACGCGGTCGCTGCGCCTGACATCGGAAGGCGAGGCATTTCACTCCCTGTCTCGATCCATCCTGCAGGATATCTCTGTGGTGGAAGCCCAGGTCGCACGGCAGTCCGAAAGTGCCGCCGGCGTTCTCAAGGTGAGCTGCAACGTTCCGTTCGGGGTCCACGCCGTCTGTCCGCTGATCCCACAGTTCCTGGCCGAGAATACCGGCATGAAAATCGATCTGGAGCTCAGCGACGAGCCCGTCGATCTCATCCTGGAACGGACCGATCTGGCGATCCGCACGGGAAGTCTGCAGGATTCATCCATGAAGACGAGGCGCCTCCTGAATTCGCCACGGCATGTGGTGGCAAGCCCGGAATACCTGCGCCTGCATGGCAGCCCGGGTCACCCTAACGACCTGAGGAAACACAACTGCCTGACCATTGCCGGCAAACCGCAGCACTCCACGTGGAATTTCAGAGATGTCGACGATAGCGGCGTCGGGATCGTGGTTCCGGTTGCCGGCAATCTCGCGGTCAACAACGGCGAAACGCTAAGGTGTTTTGCGCTTGCGGGGCTCGGTATTGCCAGGCTTTCCGAATTCCACGTCGGCAGGGACCTGGAGGAGGGGAGGCTGGTTGCGCTGCTGACCAAGTACGACGCACAAGAGGCCGAACCTATCAGCGCCATCTATTCCGCACAGTCCCATGTCCCTCAGCGGATCCGGCGTTTTCTCGACTTCCTCGTCGCCAATCTTGCCGATTCCAACCGATCAAAATGATCATTTGATAAATTATCACTTGATCATTTCTTGGGCTGGTGTTACCCATATTCTTGCCTAGGGAGTGGGCATCAGTGGTTTTGGACCTAAGACAAGGCCGGAGCCAAAACTGTTTCGATAGCGGGAAGGACGGCGGCGGCAATGCTGCCGGAACTGGCGGAACATGCAAAAGGCAGTCAAAAAATATCTCGATGCCGCCGATCGCGAGCAGCAGATTCTCGACTTTGCGATCACCTACGTCGCGCAGCGTGGCCTGAGCTTCACAACGCGGGAACTGGCCGATGCGCTCGGCGTGTCGCAGCCGCTTCTGTACAGGTATTTCAAGAACCGCGATGAACTTCTGAGGAAGATCTACGACGAGGTGTATCTAAAGCGTTGGGATCCGAACTGGAATGCCCAGCTTTCCGACCGCACCATTCCGATACGCACACGCCTGATCCGCTACCTGAAGGCCTATACGGAAGCCATCCTGGACGAGCGGTGGATCCGCATTTTCATCGCATCCGCGCTTGAAGACCCCCAGATCAGCAAGCGATATCTCGGGCTCCTTCATGAAACGACGTTTCCCCTGATCTACAGGGAGATCGCCGCGGAAGCGGGCGTCACGCCGCCGACAGGCGAGGCTGCCGACGAGCTCGCATTGGAGATCGTCTGGGGGTTTCACTCAAGTTTCTTCTATTTCGGCGTTCGGAAATACATCTACCGCAACAAGATCCCCGAAAATCTTGATCCCGTCATCGAGGCGCGCGTCGATGTCTTCGTCACGGGACTTTCCGAAAGCATGAGCCGCATGGGCACGTATATTTCGGCGATGGAGGGCTCGAAATGAACAGTATCCAGGACCTCCGCGTTTTTTCCGAGATCGTCAAATCCAACAGCTTCTCGATGGCGGCCACAAAGCTCGGTCTTTCGCCAGCGACGATGAGCGGGCGCCTGAAGGCGCTCGAGGACCATTTCGGCGTGGCGCTGCTGAAGCGGACGACCCGTTCTTTGAGCCTGACGGAGGAGGGGAAGTATCTATTCGAGACGTCGAAGGCGATCATCGATGATTTCGAAAAACTGGACAAGACGATGCGTGCCCGCAAGGGGTGCGCATTCGGCACGGTGACGATCGCAGCGCCGGCAGACTTCGGACGCAAATATCTGGTTCCGCTGACGAACGAGTTCGGCAAAGACCACCCGGAGGTGGGCTTTCGCTTGATCTTCGGAGCTGATGACGTGAACCTCGTCGAGAACGAGTGCGATATGGCGATCCGGTTCGGCGCTGTGCCGGACAGTGCGCTGACCACCCGAAAACTCGGTGCAAATCCGATCGTGACGTGCGCGTCGCCGGCCTATCTCGACCGGTTCGGCGTTCCGGAGGCGCCGAATGACCTTGCGAACCATAACTGTCTTATCTATCTCGACGGCAAACTTCCCAACGACAAATGGTCGTTCGCAGCCGACGGGGAGCAGAGTATCGTTCGGGTCAGCGGCAACCGCCTTGTGTCCGACTGGACGGCGCTTATCGATCTCGCGCAGTCCGGGCAGGGTATCATCCACGCGTCGTCATGGGATGTCTGTCACGCGCTCGAGGCGGGCACGCTGGTGCCGGTCCTGCTGGATTTCCAGGAAGAGCCCGCCATCATCCATCTGTTGTCCGAGCAGAGGCACAGGCTGCCGCTCAGAACAGTGGAGTTCATTGATTTTCTCATTCGGCGGGTCAAGCGCATGAGCCGCAGCGTGGAACTCAGCCTGCGGCCCCCTCTCGAGCTCTGCGGCGCCGCCTAGCAGAAAATTGTTTCAGTCGAATGTCTTCAACCGGCAGCCTCGCGGCTTTGCCGAACGATCAAACGTGGAGTTTCGAATGGATTATGGCCTGAAAGACAAACACATCCTCGTCACGGGCGGTGCGACCGGCATCGGACTTGCCATCGCAAAAGCCTTCGCCGATGAGCATGCGGACGTCACGGTAAGCGGTCTGAGCGATGCGGAGGTGGAAGGTGCATGCGCGGCGATCGGACCGCAGTGCCGCGGCCGGCCGGGAGATCTGACCGCCGAGGGTGAGGCGCAGGCTCTCTACCAGCTCGCCATCAGTCGCAAGCCGGTGGATATCCTCGTCAACAGCGTCGGCATCTTCGAGGTCAGGGACTTCTTCGAGACGACGGACGAGCACTGGTTTCGCTATTTCGATGTCAACGTCATGACCGGCGTGCGGATGGCGCGCCTTGCGCTAAAGGACATGCTGGCACGCGGCGAAGGCAGCGTTGTCTTCGTCGGCAGTGAAAGCGGCGTGAAGCCGCAGGCCTGGATGCCGCATTATGGCGCGATGAAGACTTGTATTCTCGGCGTGTCGAGGGCCCTGGCCGAACTGACCAAAGGCACCCGCGTCCGCGTGAATACCATTCTACCCGGTCCGACCGACACGGATGCCGTCAAGCGATACCACGAAGAGATCGCAAAGGAACGCGGCGTGACCCGCGCGGATGTGGTCGCCAAATATTTCGATGACACGGAACCGACCTCCCTGATCCGCAGGATGATCGAGCCCCTGGAGATCGCCCGAAGCGTCGTCCATCTGGCGTCATCGCCTCATCTCAACGGCATGGCGATGCGGGCCGAAGGCGGCACGATCCGGTCAATTCTTTAGGCGCGCGATGCGGACTCAAATCTTCTTCAGCATTGCTGAAGAGTGAATTCGACAGCAGGCCCTCAATGTAAATAAGAATTCGCGCTATCAAGGACTTACGCGAATTTCGGGAGGAGCTTCGTGAGCCATTTCGACCTCACTGACAAAAAGGCGTTCGTCACCGGCGCCGGCAGCGGCCTCGGCCAGGCGATCGCCATCGCCTACGCCCAGGCGGGCGCCGATGTTGCGTGCCTGGATCTTGGTTCCAGCAAGGGTCTAGACGAGACGGTCCGGTTGATCGGCGCCCTGGGGCGCACAGCAATCGCTCTTGAGGGCGACGTGACCGATCCTGACTCCGTCGATCGTGCTTTTGCCAAGGCGGAGAACGCTTTGGGGCCTGTCGACATCGCAGCCAACAGTGCAGGCGTCGTCGACGTCTCCCCTGCCGAGCGTTTGCCCCGGGCGCAATATCTGCGGCTGATGGAGATCAACTTGAACGGACTGTTCTGGTCCTGTCAGGCGGAGGGTCGGCGAATGCTGCAGCGCGGTCGTGGTTCCATCCTCAACATGGCGTCGATCTGTGGCTCGACGGCCATCACCGGTCTTGAGCAAGCTCATTACGATGCGAGCAAGGCCGGCGTCATCCGCCTCACCAAGAGCCTGGCGGCCGAGTGGGCCTCAAGGGGCGTGCGGGTCAATTGCCTGAGCCCGGGCTTTATGGCGACGCCAATGAACAGCCGTGCGGAGGTCGCGGAGCATGTCCGCCGGTTCGCATCGATGACGCCGATGCAGCGCATGGGCCAGCCCCACGAGATCGGCGGCCCGGCGGTTTTCCTGGCAAGCGCGGCAGCAAGCTACTGCACCGGCGTCGATCTCAACGTCGATGGCGGCTTTCTATCAATCTGAACAACAAAGGAGGAGAGAGACTATGTTTGGGATTTCAAAACTGACTGGCGCGGTGTTCGTGTCGCTCATGGCGGGTACGGCGTTCGCACAACCGCTGAAGATCGGCTGGATCCAGGGCAATGCTGCATTCCAGGCCGAACAGCGCACACAGGACGGGTTCAAGAAGTATCTGGCCGACAACAGTATTTCCGACTGGGAAGTTACCTTCCTCGATTCCGCCGGAGCGGCCGAGAAGGTTGCCAACAATATCGACGACGCGGTCAATCGTGGCGTTGACGTGATCTACATCACTTATGCCGACCTGCGCGCCTCCAGCAATGCGCTGAAGAGCGCCGAGGCGGCCAAGATCCCGGTCTACACGGTAGACTCCGGCTGGATCCCCGGATCTACAGCCGACATTACCACCAACAACTGGCAGATGTCGGCCGAGGTTTCGCTCAGCCTCATCAGCCAGATGAAGGGCAAGGGCAACCTGATCATCATCACCACCGACAAGATCAAGCCGGTGCGGGAGCGCACGGATACGCTGAGAGCGATCCTGAAGGAATATCCCGAGGTCAAGATCATCGGCGAATACAACTTCGACGTTGCCAATTTCTACCAGGAAACGCTTAACGCAGTGCAGGATTTTGCAACGCGTTACGGCAGCGACATCAACGCCGTGTGGACACCGTGGGATGAGCCTGCCCAGGCCGCCATTACCGCACTTCAGGGCGCTGGCCTCAACGTGCCGGTGTCCGGAATGGACGGTCACCCTGAGGCGATCAAGGCCGTATGCGCAAAGGACTCCATGTTCGTCGCCACAGGCCGCCAGCAGTTCGAGGAATGGGGTGCGAAGCTGGCCGAATATGCCAAGCGCGCAAAGGTCGACGGCGAGGATCCGAAGTCGGTCACGAACGGCAAGGACATCGTCTACTACGGCGCCACGCTGTTTACCAAGGACAACTGCCAGTAACTCCTCCCAGGCGGGCGGCTGCGCCGCCTGCCGAACCCTATAGGTGCATGATGGCAATCGCGCTGGAAAACATCTCTAAGCAATGGCCGGGCACGCTTGCGCTCGACAACGTCTCGATCGAGATCCGGGAAGGGCGCGTGCACGGCGTTGTCGGCGAAAATGGCGCCGGCAAATCCACCCTTATGGGCGTTCTGAGCGGCGCCGTCATGCCGACGAACGGCACGCTGCGCATGGCAGGCCACGCGATCGCTTTCGAAAATCCGGCCGCGGCGGTGGCGACCGGTGTCTCGCTTGTTTCGCAGGAAGGCAATCTGGTGCCCCATCTGACGGGCGCGGAAAACATCTGCCTCGGCTTCGAACCCGCCAAGGGCGGCTTCTTTATCAATCGGGGGCAGGTTGTGCGACAGGCCGAAGAACTGGCGCGGCAATGGTTTCCCGACACGCCCATACAGCTGAACCGCCGTGTCGACGAGCTGCCCTATGCCGATCAGAAGGTCGTGGAAATCCTGCGGGCGCTGCATTCGCGTCCCAAGGTCCTTATCCTCGACGAGCCGACGGCAACCCTGCCGGCCAAGGAAAAACAGAGCCTGTGGAACCTGATCCACACGCTCTCCCAGACCGGGATGTCCGTCGTCCTGATCAGCCACTTCCTGCAGGAGGTCATTGATCTCTCGGATGAGATCACCGTGCTGCAGGATGGACGCAAGGTCAGCCATCTCGTCAAGAGCGAGGGCGAGATCACGGAACGGCAGCTGATCGACCTCATGCTGAACCGGGCCCAGAGGGGCGAGACCAATTATCATTTCGATACAACGGCGATGGAGAACCGGGAAAAGGATCTCGGAGAAACCGTCGTGAACGTAAAGGACTGGGCGGGAGATCATTTTTCCGTTTCGCAGATCTCGGTCCGGCGTGGCGAGATCCTCGGCTTGATCGGCCTGACTGGCTCTGGCCATTTCGAGTTCGCCCAATCGCTGTTCGAGCCGTCGAAGGCAGCGTCCGGCCACTACGAGTTCATCGGTCGGAATGTCGGCCGGGCAACCGTGCGCGACATGAAGCGCGCTGGTGCCGCCCTCGTGCCGGACCACCGGATGATCAATGCAATGGTGTCCGACTGGACCGTGCGGGAAAACATGTCCATGGCGGGCGTGCGCGAAACAAGCATCAAGCCCTTCGGCCTTATCCAGCGACGGCGGGAAAACGACGAAGCACTCCGTCTGATCAAGCGTCTCAACATCAAGACGTCTTCCGCCGAAGCCAAGATCGTCGAGCTCAGCGGCGGCAACAAGCAGAAGGTCTCGGTGGCGAAATGGCTGTTCGCCGCCGAGGAACGGTATTCGCTCTTCGTCTTTCTCGAACCCACCGAAGGCGTGGATGTCGGGGCAAAGCGCGAGATTCACGAACTCATCAAGAAACTGGCCGATCAGGGTGCTGCCGTGGTGCTTGCATCCAGCGACCTTCTCGAGGTCGCCTATGTGGCCGATCGCGTCGTGCCGTTCCGGCAGGGCCGCAACAGCGACGAGATCGAACGCAAGGATTTCAATGAAGCGGCCTTCATCAATGCAATTGCGGGAGTGACACAATGACCATCATAGCAACGTCCGAACGAGACATTGTCGTCAGAAAGATCAGCGTCGGCATGCTGGCGCAGAAATATAGCACGCTGGTGGTGCTCGTCGTCCTGTTCATCGGCTTTTCGGTCGCCACCGACCGGTTTTTCACGAGCACGAACCTCGTCAATATCCTCCAACAGATATCCATGCTGACCATCGTCGCGGTCGGCCTGACATTCGGTTTTGCGGCCAAGGAAATGGACCTTTCCGTCGGCTACGTGGTCGGTTTGGCAGGCCTGTTGTGTCCGCTTCTCATGGTCGGTGGAACGCCGATACCGCTTGCGATCCTTGCGGCACTGGGCGCCGGTCTTGCCGTCGGGCTGATCAATTCCGCACTCGTGGTGGGAATCGGCGTTCCCTCGCTGATCGCAACGCTCGCAGCCGGATCGATCCTCTGGGGCATCAATTTCATCATCTCCGGCGGACGCGCGATCTATGGCGGGATTCCCGACGGTTACCTCATATTGGGGCAGGGAAAAATCGGGGCGTTCTTTCCCTATCCGGCGCTGATCATGCTTCTCGTCGTCGGGGTGTCCTGGTTCGTTATGGAGCGCACGACGTTCGGGCGCTACCTTTATGCCGTCGGAGGCAATGCTCGCGCGGCGGAATTGTCCGGAATCAACGTAAAATCCTATCGGGTTTACGGCCTGGCGCTGAGTTCGTTCTTCGCGGCGATCTCCGGCATCATCCTGTCGGCGCGTCTCGGATCGGGCCAGCCAAATGGTGGCGAGACCTATCTTCTTGACGGCCTGGCCGCAGTCTTCATTGGCATGACGATGCTTCGCCCCGGCACAGCCACCGTCATGGGGACGTTCTTCGGCGCTCTGCTTATCGGGATCATGAACAACGGCCTGAACCTGATAGGCATGGACACGTACATCCAAAGCATCGTCAAAGGGGTGATCATCGTCATTGCTGTCTCGGTCGTGTCCCGATCGACGAAATTGAGGCTCCTCTGAAATGGGCACGGGCCGATGTGAATGCTGCCTACCATCCTGGAGTGGTCGCGCTTGACTGTTCCCTACGCCTTTGTTGCATTCTGCCTGTCACGCGACAGGAGAGCGCACAGGAGGACTCTGCAATGGATCTGAAATTGACGGACAAGGTCGTGATCGTCACGGGCGCGAGTTCGGGCATAGGGTTTGAAACGACAAAAAGCTTCCTGTCGGAGGGAGCGCTTGTCGTCGGCGTCAGCCGCGACATGCAGCCACTTGCCGCGGTGGCCGATCCCGGCCGCTGCGCCACGATCGAGCTGGATCTTGCCGTCCGGGGTTCAGAGGCGGCCGTTGCCGGCCTTGCATTGGAACGTTTCGGCCGGATCGACATCCTGTTCAACAATGCCGGGATCTGCCCGACCCGGACAGGATTCCTCGACGTGAGCGACGACGATTGGGACCAGACGCTCAATCTCAATCTCGGCGGTTATATCCGCATGTCGCGTGCGGTATTGCCGGCCATGTTGCGGCAGGGAAAGGGCGTGATCGTTCATTGCGGCTCCGAAGCCGGACGCATGCCGCATCCGCTGCTGCCGGACTACAGCACGTCTAAGGCCGCCATAACCATGCTTTCAAAGGCGTTGGCCCGTGAGTTCACGTCGCAAGGCATTCGATCCAACGTTGTCGCGCCGGCGCATATTCGCACCGAGCTTTGGGACCGGCCCGGCGGCTTTCTGCATGCGCTCGCGGAGCGCTACGGGACGTTGCCTGACGATGCCGTCAAGGCCTTTCTGAAAGATGCGCGGATACCCGCGGGACGACTTGGGACGGTGGCGGACGTGGCCTCCGCAGTCCTGTACCTCGCGTCGGAGCTTTCTGATTTCATCAGTGGCGACGTCATCAACGTCGATGGCGGCGTGCTGCCCACCACATGAGACTAACTCGATAGGAAAACGTCATGTCGGATTTGGCAAACGATCAGCACATCAGCGAACTGCGACAAGAACTCGCTGAAGCTCAAACGAACGGATACGTTGGGCAGGTACTGGCAACCGAGACGAATGAAGTCCGCATCTGGAAGATATTGCTTAAGCCAGGCGAGCGCATCGGATACCACCGACACCAGCTAAACTACTTCTGGGTCGCGGTGAGTTCCGGCAAATCGAGGTCTCGGCTGTCTACAGGCGAAACGGTGGAGACAGAGTATACGCCGGGCGATTGCAGATATTTCAGCTTTGGCGCCGGCCAGCATATGACACATGACCTCACCAACATCGGCGATACCGATTTGCTTTTTACAACCGTCGAGTTGAAGAGATCGGCCAATCCGCCGTTGGCTTTGTAGGGAAGACGTCTATTTCGGTCCGATTCCACTTGTTGGTTGAAAAGTGGAGCGAACCTCTGGCGCTGGGCCGACGAGGCGTTCCAAATTAAGCCGCTTGCCAGGCAAGTTGGATTTCAAATTCTTCAGGTGATCGGGAGTCAAGCGCCGAACCTAGCCGCGTCGCGTAGTAGATTCATCGATGAACTGGCCACCCAAAACTGCGTGGTGTTCAAATGGCCATTGGCTGGCCATCTGAACAAGCCAAGCGCCGCACCTATTGTTTGCGCTCTCTTATTTTTGGCAGGTTGCTCAAGAGAGATCCGCACGCCTTGCGAATGTGGCTAACCAGCAGCTCCGTCGCCAGCGCCACATTTCGCTCTCGACAAGCAGCAAGTATCTGCCGGTGCTCTCGATCATCCACACCTGTGCCACCCGACAAGGTCAACTGAATGCGAAGATAACGTTCTATCCGATCGTTGACGGACCGGATGAGATTGAGCAGGAAGGGCTTGTCGGCATCCTCATAGAGACACGAGTGAAACTGCCAGTTCAATTCAGCCCAGCGAGCAACGTCGGTCTCACGCGCGAATGCATCGCAATATTCTTCGGCTCGCTGAAACGTACGGTCGGTCATGCGCGGTATCGACAGTCGTAGAGCATTGGCCTCCAACATGCCTCTGACTTCAAAAATTTCCGCGATCTCAGGATCGGTAATGCTCGTTACGACGGCCCCGCGATTTCGTTGAAACTCAACGAGACCTTCGGCTTCCAGGCGCTTTAGGGCTTCCCGGACAGGAATTTTGCTGACGTCAAAAAGCTTGGCTATATCATCCTGACGGATGGGCTCGTCTTCATCCAGGACGCCGGTGACAATCGCCTCGCGGATATATTTTGCGATGATATCAGAGGTCGGTGGCGTGTTGCCAAGGGATGGCAAATTCTGGGCTTTTAGCGGCAATGTTCACTCCATAATCGGCAGTCGCCCGACGCGTAAGGCGCATCGAATAACGTAGCATATATACGATCTCACTTCATGTGTCTTGACTCATAATCGTATACGATATTCTATATAGGCGATACGAAGCGGATTGCGAGCGATGAACGGGCAAAAAATACCTGCACTGGTTGGATATGTTGAGCCTCTGAGTGCCGCACCGGGTGGCAGCTTGCATTTCAAGATCTCATCGCGAGGCGATCGCCCCGTCACCGGGCGGGCTCTTCGACTGATCTGCTGTGATCCCAACCCAGACGGCCCCGGCATAAAGACCGAGGAGGCCGACTTCGGTCTCGCCGACCAATATCCCGCGATGGAGCAACAGGCCTATCTTGGCTCATGCGCATTCGGCCCTATTCCGGTTTTGAGCGATTATGCCGCGGTCAAGGTCGATCTGATGGTGATGCCGACTTTGCATTCCGATTCCGCTCAGACGCTTTTCTCATTGCAGAATGCCGATGGGACCGCAGGCGTGGCATTGGTCGTCCGTGACAACAAGCTGTTCCTCCAGCAGTTGGGCACGGAGCACTCCTATGAGGTGGGCGCCGGGTTGGACAAGGATTGTTGGTCCCGTCTCGAGGTCGCTTTCGATCTGGGCGGCGTCTCAGTGGTAGTCTCGCGGGAACCACAAAGAGCGGCCGACGACAAGAATGGCGTCAACCTTTCGCATATCACGAGCCGCGTGCTGGCCGGAGCCGATCATATCTGCTTCGCCGGCTTGTGGCGGGGGCACCCTGAACAGGCCTTCAATGGCGCGATCGAAAATCCATCGCTGAGTGTAACGCGTGTGGAGGCAGCAGCATCGGAGCAGGTGCCGGCGTGGGAGGTCATAGCCAACTGGAATTTCGGTGGAGACGCCCGTGAAACCTGGGTGGCAGACGAGAGGGAGAAGGAGCGGCGACTTTCATTGATAAACATGCCGACCCGCGCCGTCAGGTCGTCGGCATGGTCCGGTCGAAATATGGATTGGAAACAGGCGCCGCTCGAATACGCAGCGATCGCCTTTCATTCCGACGATCTCAGTGATTGCGGCTGGCAGACGACGATCCAAATTGATGTGCCTGAGGACACGCGCTCAGGGGTCTACGGACTTGAGATAGATAACGGCGTCAGCAAGGATACGATCCCGTTCTATGTCATCCCCGGGGAAAGAACAGACCGACAGAAGATCGTATTCCTGGCCCCGACGTTCACCTACATGGCCTACGCGAACTTCGCTCGAGGCAACTTTGCCGGCGAACTCGCGGAAAGAGTGGCCGCCTGGAATGCTTATCCGCACAATCCCGATGAGGTAGGTACCTACGGATATTCCACCTACAGCCGACATCCCGACGGCTCCGGCATAACCTTGTCGTCACGTCTGCGTCCCATCCTGACCATGCGCCCGCACTATCTCGTCTACTTCGATCCGAAGGGATCTGGCATGCGGCATTTTCCAGCGGACTCGCATCTGACAGATTGGCTTGAGGAAAAGGGCTTCGCCTTCGATGTGATCACGGATGAGGATCTCGATCGGGACGGTTTGGCCGCCCTGTCACCCTACGATGTCGTCCTGACAGGGACGCATCCCGAGTATCACACCCGGCGCACTGTCGAGGCCCTCATCGCTTATCGGGAATCCGGGGGTAACCTCATGTATCTTGGCGGCAATGGCTTCTATTGGAAGATCGGCCGTCACAGTGACATGCCTCACTTGATCGAGGTTCGACGTGCCGAAGGCGGAATGCGGGTGTGGGCAAGCCAGCCAGGGGAATATTACCATCAGCTCGACGGCGAGTATGGTGGCTTGTGGCGCCGCAATGGAATTCCTCCTCAGAAAGTTGCGGGCGTCGGGTTTACGGCCGAAGGAGGATTCGAAGGCTCTTATTACCTTCGGACTTCTGCCTCTTACCGGGACGACCTCGCATTTCTTTTCGAAGGCATATCGCCTGATGAACGTATCGGCGACTTCGGATTGTCCGGAGGCGGAGCGGCCGGCTTCGAGATCGATCAGGCAGCGGCCGACCTCGGCACGCCAGATTTTGCGACGATTGTCGCTTTTTCCGAAGGCCACGGGACGTCGTTCCACACAACGTTTGAGGAACTTCTGCTGCCGGGCGTATTCGACGGAACACCGCGAGAGCACGGCGGCATAAGCGCCAACCTCGTCTACGGACAGTCTGAAACGGGCGGCGGTCTCTTTGCCGTCGGCTCGATCACATTTTGCGGGAGCCTTTCGCACAACAACTACAACAACAATGTCTCGCGCCTCCTCGAGAATTGCCTGCGGAAGTTCCTGGCCGATGACTGAGAAGAATAATTCCCAAGACGCACGCATCACCTTTCAGGAGCTGAAATCGCTCCTGAAGGCGATTTTCGTCAACAATCGCACCTCATCAGAGACAGCAGATATTCTGGCGGAGAACTGCGCCGCATGCGAACGAGACGGTGTGCTCAGCCATGGCATTTTCCGCGTGCCTGGCTATGTCGATTCACTCAGATCGGGTTGGGTGAATGGCCTGACGGTCCCCGATGTGGCGCGTCTGGGGCCGTCGTTCATTCGGATCGATGCGCGCAACGGCTTTGCCCAGAGGGCGCTTGCCTCTGCGGACCCGCTGATCCGACGCACCGTTCGCGAGGCTGGCATAGCCATTGTTGCTACCCGCAATTCTCATCATTTCAGTGCGTTGTGGCCGGATGTCGAGCCTTTTGCCTTGGCCGGGTACATGGCTATCACCGCGGTGAACGGACTTGCGAACGTGGTTCCTCATGGTGGTCGGCAGGCTGTTTACGGGACCAACCCCATTGCTTTTGCCGTGCCGGTTTACAATGCCCAGCCGCTGGTCATCGACCAGGCCACCAGCGTGATGGCGAATGGCGAGGTCCGTCTGCATGCTCTCGCCAACAATCCCGTTCCGGATGGGACAGGCGTTGACCGTGACGGCAACCCCACGACGGACCCTCACGCGATTTTAGCGGGTGGGGCACTGAACACTTTCGGTGGTTACAAGGGCTCGTCTATCGCTCTGTTTGTCGAGATTCTTGCGGGAGCGGTCACGGGCGGGCAATTCTCGTTCGAAAATGACTTCACCGGCTTTCCCGGAGCGCAGACACCAAAGGCGGGGCAACTCCTGATCGTGATCGACCCCAATTGGGGCGGTTCGACGAATTTTGAATCTCGTCTGGCGCTTCTCTGCGCTCAGCTGGCCGACGCTGGTCAGGATCGGTTGCCCGGTGCACGACGGTTCACGAACCGTGCAGCCGCCGAGCAATTCGGCATCCCGATCGCAATGGATGAACTTCAGCGGCTTCGGACGCTGGCGAGCAAAGGCTAGTGAAATCCTAAGACCGTTTACTCAAATATGAAGGTTGCGACATGACGCTTGATAAAAACAGACTTGAACTGCGGCGGGGCCTGACCCCAGTGCAGGTGGACCAACTGGTGGACCTCTTTCAGCAGGAGTGGTGGACCAAGGGCCGCCAGAAAGCGGATGTCGAAAGGCTGATGTCGTACGCCGGGCCGATCTTCGCTTTCATCGATCCGCTGAACGGGGAACTGGTCGCCTTCGCGCGCGCCATGACGGACGGCGTCTACAAAGCCATGATCTTCGATATCATCGTCAAGGATACGTGGCGGAACACGGGGCTTGGTCGGCTCCTGATGGACACCGTCATGACGGATCCAGTCCTCTCGGAAGTCAAGCATCGCGAACTCTATTGCCTCGAGGAAATGGTGCCCTTTTACGAAAAATGGGGCTTCACGGCCAATTTGCCCGGCCTCTTCTTCATGCGCCAGTCGTCCTGAGATGAGGCGATCTAGACTCGATAGAGGCACGGGACGTTGAGGCGACCAATGACTACCGATCATACTGTTCTTGAAGCCGATTATGCCGTGATCGGTCTTGGAGTGATGGGCGCATCCGCGCTTTATTTTCTGTCTCGTTCTGGTGGGAAAGTCGTTGGTATCGACAAATACAGTCCTCCACACCGCCATGGGGCGAGCCATGGCGGCTATAAAGTGACAAGAGAGGCTGTCGCCGAAGGTCCCGCCTACCTTCATTTTGTCCGGCGCTCGAATGCGCTCGTGCGTGACCTCAAGCGCCACTACAACGTCAATCTGATGCAGCGTACTGGAACGCTAATCATCGGATCAGAGGCCGCAACCAGCTCCAACAGTTTTCTGCACGATACCGTTCAGATCGCTCAAGCCAATGAGATTGAGCACAAGACCTTCTCCTCCAAGGACTTGAAGAAGCTCTATCCACAGCTCACAGGCGTGGCCAACGAAGACGCAGGTTACTTTGAGCCGAATGCCGGCTTCATCCGTCCTGAGCCATTGCTGAACCTGCAAATCGCGCTTGCCAAGCAAGCCGGCGCCGAGATTTTAGAGAATACGGCGGTCACTCGGATAACACCGATCGCCGGCGGCGTAGAAATAGAGGCCGACGGATTGCGGATCCGCGCACGACAGGTCGTCCTCGCTGCTGGCAGGTGGGCGGACCATCTCCTTGGCGGTGGGTTTGCAAATCTACTGTCCGTCACCCCGCAAAGAACGTTCACGTTCAAAGCACTCGACACTGCCGCCTATCAACCGAGCAGGTTTCCGACCTTGATGTGGTTCCGCGAGAGCGTTAGCGGCGAATGCGCGACTGTCTTTCCGCTCGACGGATCGGAGAATGGGGTGAAGTTTTTCGTGGCTGACACGGAGAGGGATCAGCGCATCGGCATGTCTGGCGACCAATTTTACCAGCATCACGTCCAACCGTTCTTCGGGGGCATTTCATCAGCATTGCTGGCATCGGAAACGTGCTTCTACACATCGACACCAGATCATGGATTTGTGCTGGATTGGCATCCGGATATTCCGGGTCTGTTTTTGGTGTCGGCCTGTTCGGGGCATGGTTTCAAGCACGCGTTGGGGATCGGGGAGACCGTAGCTGCCTTGCTTGCCGGAAAGGCGGTTCATGATCTATCGGCGTTCAGCCTGGAAAGATTTTCCGCCAGCCTGCCACGCCGGTAAGCGCGCTCCACGAAAGGGGAGAAACCATCTTGACTCGCGATAGATATCGTATACGATATTCGAAATACCAAAACTGATAAACGGTAAATTGGCCGTTAACGAGAGGGAGCAACATGAAATTCGATCGGTTCTTGACCACAGTCGAGCTGCACACTTGCGGCGAAACCTTCCGCCTGGTCACCCAGGGGCTGCCCAAAATTCCGGGCAAGACCATTATCGAACGTATCGCCTGGCTCGAACAGAACGCCGATCATTATCGTCGGGCAGTGCTTCTGGAGCCCCGCGGCCATAAGGATCTCTATGGTGGATATCTGACCGAACCGGTCAGTCCCGAAGCCGACTTCGGCGTGATCTTTCTCAACAACATGGGATATAGCCCGCACTGCGGTCACGGCGTCATTGCCTTGGCGACCGCCGCTGTAGAAATGGGCTGGATTGATCGGAAAGCGCCGGAAACGAAGGTTGGCATCGATGTGCCTTGTGGCTTTATCGAGGCCTATGTCCAATGGGACGGTGAACGTGTCGGCTCGGTTCGGTTCGTCAACGTACCCTCATTCATTTTCAGCCGTGACGTGACCGTTCAGACGCCGACCTTCGGTGAGGTGACGGGCGATGTCGCCTACGGCGGCGCCACATATTTCTACGTCGATGCCAGGAAGTTCGGCGTGGAAATCCGGGAGCACGACGCTCAGCGCGTCATGCAGCTTGGATACGAGATCAAGGCCGCCGTTAACGCCAAGATGCCGTTTGTGCATCCGGAAATCCCGGAGTTCAACGACGTGTACGGAGTGATGGTCTATGGCGATCCCCGGCACGAGGGGTCCACGCAGGCCAATTGCTGCGTCTATGGCGACCGAGCCGTTGATCGCTCGCCCACCGGCACTGGTACGGCCGGCCGAACTGCGCAGCTCTATCTTCGGGGTGAAATGGCCTCCTCCGACACGCTCGTCAATGAATCGATCATCGGCACGATTTTCAAAGGACGCGTGATTTCCGAAACGAAGGTCGGGGAACTTGATGCGGTCATCACGGAAGTGGAAGGCAGTGCGCATATTTGCGGCTTTGCTAACTGGGTGATCGACGAAGCCGATCCGCTCAAGTTCGGTTTTCGGGTGATCTGATGACGATCCAACGGTTCGATGCGACATCCACGGAGACCCTGCTTCCCTTCAAAATGCTTGTCGGGGAGCTGGAGAAAGCCGTGGCGGAATATGCTGCCGGTAAGATCGCCAGTCCGGAGCGGTTGGTCGTCCCTCTGGCGGCTGGCGGTGTCATGCTCTCCATGCCCGCCGGCGCTCAAGACATTGCAACCCACAAGTTGGTCAATGTGTGCCCTTCGAATTTCTCCCGCAATCTGGCGACGATCAACGGAGAAGTCGTGGCCTATGACGCTGTCACCGGCGTCTCTCTGTTCGCCCTCGACGGCCCGACTGTCACGGGTCGGCGGACGGCGGCGGTAACGCTGTTGGCGATCAGCCGACTTCGGAAAACACCGCCGAAGGCTATCGCGATCATTGGCACTGGCAAGCAGGCGTCGACCCATGCGCAGGCGCTCTCATCCTTCTATCCCGGTGTCGACCTTGTCGTCGCCGGAATTTCCGAACAGGAGGAGGAGCAGTTTTGCGCCAGGCATTCTTCCTGCACCGTCAAGCCTTTTGCGGACCGCGATTGGTCACGTATTGACGTTGTCGTTACGCTGACCACAAGCAAGACGCCGGTTTATGCAGAAGCGGCAGTGCAGGATCGGCTTATTGTGGGAGTAGGGGCGTTTACGCCGGACGCGGCCGAAGTGGGCAGGGAGACGATATTGGCTAGTACCGTTCTCGTCGACGATCCCGCCGGCGCGCGCCATGAGGCTGGTGATCTCATTCAGGCCGGCGTCGATTGGTCTGGCGTGATCTCCCTCGGCGAGGTGCTCCAGGGCACGGCAAATGTTGCAGGGCCAGTGTTCTTCAAGAGCGTCGGTTGCGCAGCCTGGGATCTCGCGGCCTGCCGAGTGGCGCGTGAGATGATTGCGGAGGGCACGACAGGTTAACGCCTGCATTGACTCCGGAAGACTATCGTATACGATATCCTAATATGCCTACGCTTGAAGGAACTTTGTGACAGCAGGAAACTGATACCAGTCGACGTATACGATAGCCGATATGCGAAAATAAAATGGATAAGAAAGAGAGGAACTGAAAATGAAGAAAATGATCCCGCTTATGGCTCTTGCCGCTGCAACGATCTGCGGCTCGGCTGCCCATGCAGACCAACTTGACGACATTATCGGTGCAGGCAAGCTTCGTTGCGCGGTGCAACTCGACTTCCCGCCAAACGGCTCGCGTGATGCTGACAACAATCCGATCGGTTTCGACGTGGATTACTGCAACGACCTCGGCAAGGCGCTGGGTGTCGAAGTCGAGATCGTGGACACCCCGGAAAACGACCGCATCCCCGCGGTGTTGTCGGGCCGGGCTGATGTGGCCGTTGCCGTCGCCTCTGATACTCTCGAACGCGCGAAAACCGTGGGTTTCTCGATCCCCTATTTCGTGTTTGAGACGATCGTGTTGGTTCGCGAAGATTCAGGCATCAAGGGACCGGACGGTATCAAGGGGCACCCAGTCGGCGGCCCGGCCGGCGCGTACGAAACGCTTGCGCTCGCCGAAGAGGTCAAAAAGATGAGCGATTCCAGCACGCAGTTGCTGACATTCCAAAGCCAGTCCGACACGTTCCTGGCGCTTGGACAAAAGCGCATCGATGCGACCTACACCACTTCAACGATTGCTGCGGCAATCATCGAGTCCGGCAAGTATCCGGGCCTGAAGGTGGTCGGAGCCGCTCCGGTCGATGCCGACTATTGCGCCCTGATCGTCAAGCGTCAGGAACAGGGCTGGCTCAACTATGTCAACCTGTTCCTGAACCGCCAGGTTCGCTCCGGTCGCTACGCGGAACTCTACAAGAAGTGGATTGGCGAGGATGCCGGCGCGGCGCCGGACCTCACCGTTGCCGGCGCATATCGATAACCAGTGTCTGTCTCATCAGAAGGTGGCGCCCGATCGTAATCGATCGGGCGCCACTGGAGAGCTCAAATGCGTCTCCAAAAAGCGAGAGCGCTTTCAGCGCTTCCATCGCCAATGGACACAAGGTCAAGCCGGCTCGCGAACACTTCTTATGCTCTTAAATTCGTATTTGCGCGCATGGCTGCGGCCCGCGGACGCTTACCGAGAATGAGGTAGCAAAATGGACTATCAATTTCAGTGGAGGCCGGTCCTTCGCGCGCTTCCCGAGATGCTGTGGGGCGCTCTGGAAACGATCGAGATCGCCGGCCTGGCCATGGCGTTCGGGACGATTCTCGCCATTTTCCTGGCGCTCGGCAAACGGTCAGGCAAAAATTACCTGTCCTTGCCCGCCGACGTGTGGATCGAGACGGCCAGAAACACCCCGGCGCTCTTCCAGATCTACATGCTTTATTTCGGCCTGGGTTCGCTTGGCCTGCACGTTAGCTCCTATGCCGCCCTGTTGTTCGGTATCACCTTCAACAATGCCGGCTACCTTGCCGAGACCTTCCGCGGCGGCTTCTCGGCCGTTCCGGAGACGCAGACGCGGGCGGCGCGTTCCCTCGGACTGGGGGCCGTGCAGACCATGTGGCATATCGTGATCCCGCAGATGCTGCGCGCGGTTTTCCACGCCATGACCAACCAGATGGTGTGGTCCATCCTGATGAGTTCCTTGGGGGTCATTGTCGGCGTGACCACGGATCTTACGGGCGTCACCCAGGAGCTCAATGTCGTGACCTATAGAACCTTCGAGTATTTCTTCGTCGCGGCTTGCCTCTACTACATCATTTCCAAGCTCTTCACGGTGTCGGCGCGCATCGTGGCTTGGCGCTTGTTCCGTTACTAGGAGGCCGCTATGTATTTTGGTGGATCATTCACGTGGGGCGACTTCCAGTTCCTGCTTTCGGGAGCCGTGACCACGCTCGCGATTACCCTCGCCGCCGTCGTGATCGGGACTGTCCTGGGCGTCTTGTTCGGCCTTGTGAGAGCAAGCGCTCCCTGGTGGATCGGCAACACGCTCGGCGCCGTCCTTGACGTATTCCGGTCCGTGCCGCTCCTCATTCAGCTCGTGTTGTTCAATTCGTTCAACAGCATGCTCAGGCTGAACTGGCCGACCTTTGCTGTCGGCTGCATATGTCTGGGAATCTACGCTTCGGCCTTCTGCACCGAGATCGTCAGAAGTGGCGTCGGTGCAGTTCCCCAGACGACACGCAGGGCCGCCCGATCTCTCGGTCTCAGCTGGCGGCAGGAACTGACCTCTATCACCCTGCCGATAGCCACCCGGGTCGTCTTTCCGAGCTGGATCGGGCTAACGCTCGGCGTGATGAAAGACACAGCGCTCGTCTTATGGATCGGCATCGTTGAACTTCTGCGGAGTTCGCAGATCGTAACATCGCGCGTTCAAGAACCCTTGCTGATCTTGGGCATCACCGGGCTGATCTACTTCGTAATGAGCTTTCCAATCGCCAGGCTCGGAAATCAACTTGAGAAAAAGTGGGGCACCCAATGATCGCAATTGAGAATGTACACAAGCAATTCGGCCCGCTGCACGTGCTGAAAGGCGTGGATCTGACGGTGAAGAAGGGCGAAGTCCTGTCAATGATCGGCGGTTCGGGGTCCGGCAAGTCCACGATGTTGATGTGCATAAACGGCCTGGAGGGCATCCAGCAGGGGCGCATAAAGGTCGATGGCGTGGAAGTTCACGCCAAGACCACGGACCTCAACAAGCTACGCCGCCGGATCGGTATCGTGTTTCAGCAGTGGAATGCATTCCCCCACCTCACAGTCCTGGAGAACGTCACACTTGCTCCGAGGAAAGTCCTCGGAAAATCCAAGGACGAGGCGGAAGCGATCGCTATCGAGCAACTGTCTCACGTTGGATTGAAGGAAAAGCTCGCGGTGTTTCCATCTCGCCTGTCCGGTGGACAGCAGCAACGAATGGCGATCGCAAGGGCGCTTGCCATGTCGCCAGACTACATGTTGTTCGACGAGGTTACCTCAGCCCTCGATCCGCAGTTGGTCGGCGAAGTTTTGGACACGCTTCGCATGTTGTCGAAAGAAGGGATGACCATGATCGTCGTTACACACGAGATGCGGTTCGCCCGCGAAGTTTCGGATCGGATCGCCTTCTTCAAGGAAGGCCGTATCCACGAGATCGGTTCGCCGGAGCAGATATTCGATCACCCCCAGAAACCGGAAACTGCGGCCTTCCTGAAGTCCATTTGAACACCGCAATCGCGTCCAGTCTTCTACGCAATCAAGGAACGAAAAATTGCGCTCATCCAAGATCGTCCACGTCGTCAGCTGCCATGCCGAAGGTGAAGTCGGCGACGTCATTGTCGGCGGCGTCGCGCCTCCTCCAGGAGCAACCATTTGGGAGCAGTCCCGCTGGATCGCCGAAGACGAAAACCTGCGCAACTTCGTCCTGAACGAACCGCGTGGCGGTGTCTTCCGGCATGTCAATCTGCTGGTGCCGCCGAAGAACCCGAAGGCGCAGATGGGCTGGATCATCATGGAGCCTGTCGATACGCCCCCGATGTCGGGGTCGAACGCGATGTGCGTCTCGACGGTTCTGCTCGACACCGGGATCATCCCGATGGAAGAACCGATCACGCGCATGGTCCTGGAGGCACCCGGCGGTTTGATCGAAGTCGAAGCTGAATGCCGCAACGGCAAGGCCGACCGTATCCGCGTCCGCAACGTTCCGTCTTTTGCTGACAAGCTCGACGTAAAGATCGAAGTCGACGGGGTCGGCACGGTAACCGTTGACACCGCATATGGCGGCGACAGCTTCGTCATCGTCGACGCCGCTTCGCTCGGCCTGAACCTCAGCCCCGACCAGGCGCGTGACATTGCGCGCATAGGCGTGAAGATTACAGATGCCGCCAACGAACAGCTCGGATTCAAACATCCTGCGAACGACTGGAGCCACATCTCCTTCTGCCAGATGACCGATCCTGTCGTCATGAAGGATGGTGTTCTGCGCGGCAAGAACGCCGTCGCGATCCGGCCGGGCAAGATCGATCGTTCGCCTTGCGGCACTGGCTGCTCCGCACGCATGGCTGTCCTCCATGCCAAGGGACAGATGAAGGTCGGCGACAAGTTCGTCGGCACGTCGCTCCTGGACAGCGAGTTCCATTGCAGCATCAATCAGGAACTGGACATCAACGGCACGTCCGCAATCAGCCCGATAATTTCGGGCCGCGCCTGGATCATCGGAACGAAGCAACTGATGGTCGACCCTGCCGATCCGTTCCAAGGCGGATACCGCGTCTCCGATACCTGGCCGATGGACAATTGAGGCGTCCACTATGCCGATAGTTAAGGTCGAACTCTTTCCGGGCCGCAGTCCGGAGAAAAAGGCAGAACGCATGTGAACGCCCGGCGCGCAAGGCGACAAAATCGCCTTGACATGCACAAGATATCGTATGCGATGTCTGAAATCTTCGCGAATAAAGTCGCGCTCCTCCAATGCGTCACGCCCGACCAGCTCGAAACCGAGAATATCGATCCAGAAACGCAGCGACGTCTCGAGGGACGAAACGGTGATCCCGAAATGATGGACGGAGATGCCGGACGCAGCCTCACGCATTGCCGCGATCTTCCCGGAACAGATAGAGTGCCTGCTGCATGGGGCGGTCGGAGAAGGAGAAGAGAACGCTGTCCTCGTCGCTCTCATGCCGCACGTGATGCCACGACGGCACGACGAAGATATCGCGCTTGCCCCATTCGATGATCGTGTCCTTGCCGATATGTGTCCGGCCGCGCCCTTCGATCGGGACAAAAACGGTGGCGTCCGTCGAGCGATGTGGAGACGTCGTCAACCCTCTGGGCAAGAGCTGTATGAAGGTCCCGATGGTCGCCATCGCGTGTACGGGGGATGGTGCCGATATTGCCACTCATCTCAAGGATCGTGAATTTGATCTCGTCGACCCTTGTCGCGCTAAAGGTTGAGATGGAGTTGCTGCCGATCTTGCAGATCGTCGCTTTGATCGTTTGTCAGCGAGGATATCTTGATATACTCCGAAGGCCCCCAAGGCGGGATGAGTTAGGTTCGCGTCCGGACACCGCTCGACCGTCTGCTCGCAACCGTTGTCAGTATCGCGGCGACGATGATGACGGCTCCGGTCGATGCTTGGACATAGAAGGATGGAACCTGAGCCAGCGTCAGCAGATTGTTGATGACGCCGATCAAAAGCACGCCGCTTACGACGCCGATGATCGTACCCCGGCCACCGCCCAGGCTCACACCACCAATAACCGCGGCTGCGAAGGCACTGAAGATGATCCCTTGACCTTGCGTTGTCACCGCAGAGTCCAACCGCCCGGTCATCAAAATGCCCGCCAACCCAGCCAATAGGGCTGCGAAAATGAACGCCGACCAAATCACTCTGTCCACTTTGATGCCAGCAGCCCGCGCAGCGTCTTCATTACCGCCGATCGCGTACAACGCTCGTCCATAGCGGTGATATTGGAAGACCAGGCCGACCACGATAGCAACAAGCACAAATACGAGCACCGCGACCGGGATTCCAAGCAGTTTTTCGGAACCGAGGTAAGTCAGTGCCTTGCCCGGTGAATAAATGGAACGGCCGTTGGAAATGATCAGAACGCCACCGCGCAGCAGCACAAGCAGACCCAAGGTCGAGATGAACGGATTGAGGCCAACCCGCACGACCATGAAGCCGTTGAACCAGCCGATGAATCCGGCGGTTCCCAATGCCACGAACAAACCCGCCCAGGCCGGTAATTCTATCCCCAGGCCGCCTGCTGTCGCGGGAACCAATGTGACAGCCGCAAACATCGGCGCGAAACCAACGATGCCCTCAAGAGAAAGGTCAAGGCGACCAATAAGGACCACGAATGTCAGTCCAATTGTGGTCAATCCCAGCACGCTGATCTGCTCGAGAATATTGATAAGATTGATCGTCGTGGCAAAATTCGGCGCCACAATGGCGCCTACGATGACAAGCACGAGAAGCACAGGATACATTGTGAAACCGTCGGCGACGAAAGCGCTACCAAAAGCGGAAAGGCGCGACTGTCCCAAATTCCGCTTTTCCAGTTTTGAGTTGCTCACCATTTCCAAGCTCATATCACGCCCTCCATACGCAAGATTAAGTCTTTCATCGTATATTCGCCCACAAGCTCGTCCACGATGCGTCCTTCGAAAACGATGACGACCCGGTTGGCCAGTTGTACAATTTCGTCCTCTTCATCAGAGACGACGATGACCCCCAGGCCTTTGCTGGCGAGATCGCGAAGCAGCGCGTAGAGTTGTTCCTTGGCCCCGACGTCGACGCCACGGGTGGGGCTGAGAGCCACGATGGCCTCGGGGTTGCGGCACAGGGCGCGCGCGAAGACGACCTTCTGTTGGTTCCCGCCGCTCAATTGGCTGACCGCTTGGTCGAGCGACGATGCGATCACGTTCGTCTGCTGGGCAAGGCGGCCAACATGGCTGGCTTCTCTTCCCTTGTTGATAAAACCGAATGTTCCGGACAGCATTTCAAGCCCGCCGATCGCCACATTCTCCCGAACCCCAAGTATGCCGACATACCCGCTGGCATGACGATCCGTCGGAACCAAGCCTATCGTCGGGAACGATCCGCGCGGGGACGTAATTTCTCCGCTCGCGGGATTTAGCTGCCCGGCGAGAATCATAGCCAGCGCTTCCTTTCCGCTACCGACAGGACCGGCCAGAGCGACGATCTCGCCCGGGCGCACCTGGAAGTCGATATCGTTCTCCGCCAACTGGTCGATTCGAATAGCTTTTGCCTGAAGCAAGGCCGGCTCCTGGTGTCTGGTGTGGTCCTCGCGGACGCTACGAACGGTCTTTTCCCCCATCATGATGTCTGCGATGGTTTCAACGTCGAGCCCACTCACGGGTTCACGCGCCTTCACGACTTGCCCATCCCTCAGGATGGTCACCGTGTCTGCGACCTCGAAAATTTCATCGAGATGGTGCGAGATATAAATGAACGAGACGCCGGCGGCTTTGAGCAGCTTCACCTGGTCAAAGAGCATTCGTTTCTCTGCGTTGCTCAGTGCCGCAGTCGGCTCGTCGAGGATCATCACCGGGACGCCCCGGTTCAATGCCTTCATGATTTCCAGAAGCTGCCGCGTGCCCGCGCCCAATTCTCCCGCGAGCGAATTGGGGCGAATGTCCATGTTCCATTTGTCGAGCAGCTCGGTAGCCCGCGCCAGCATGTGCCCATGGCTTACAATGCCATACTTCTTTTGAACGATCGGGTTTTCCAGAAAGAGATTCTCGGCAACCGTGAGCAGGTTGAAGAGCTGCGGCGTCTGTTGGACATGCGCTATGACGTTGCGAATGCTTGCCGCGTAGCTGTGACCGTTCGCTTCGACTTCAGTGTCCGCGATCCTGATCGTCCCGGTGTCGGCCGGCGTGAAGCCACTCATAGTGGAAACCAGGGTGCTTTTTCCTGCGCCGTTTCGGCCCAACAGGGCGTGAACCTCACCGTGCATGACGGTGAAATCCACGCCGAGTAGCGCGCGCGTAGAACCAAAGGTCTTGGCGATGTTGCGCATCTCTACGATGGGTCGCTTATTGTCCATGATCCTTTGGTCCACGGCTTATCCCCTTTCGATGGTTACTGGCCGAGCTTGTTGGCCCACAAGTCAGGCGAGTCGACATTGTCGGCCGTAACCAGCGTCGCGTTCAGCTGATACTGCGGTCCAACAGGGGTATCGATCACTTGCCCATCGTCACGGGGGCCGACCTCGATCTTGCCGCCACCGGAGACAAGCTCGATAAGTTCAGCCGTCTTGTCAGCGTAAGCGCTCAAGGGCTGAGACACCGTCGCATCGAGGGCTTTGTCACGGATCAGCTGCAGTCCCTGGGGCGTTCCATCGATTGCGACGCGGATTACCGATTCCGGATCGCCAGCGGCAGCACCCTTGCTTGCCGCATTCAACTGCGCGTTGACCGCCGACGCCATGAGTTCTGATGCCATGAAGATGCCATTCAGAGACGGGTTTTGGGTGAGCACATTCTGCGCTGCGTCCGCGGCCATATCCGCAGTCCATTCCGTCGGCCGCTGGATCAACTTAACCTTCGGTCCAAGTTCTTTCAGGGTATCGGCGAAACCCTTGGAGCGATCAAGGCCATTCGGCGTGGTCAAGGCACCTTGCAGCTCAAGGACCATGCAACTGTTGTCTGCCCAGCACGCCTTGCCCTTAAGACGCTTCACCATTTCCTTGGCGCCCTGAGCGCCAGCGTTGATGTTATCGGCGCGCACAGTGGCGGTTACTTTGCCGCCTGCGGGGCTATCGTCGATCGAGAAGACGAGGACGTTTGATTCGTTCGCCTTCTTGACCACCGGGACAATGCCCGCCGCATCGATCGGAGCAAAGACAATCACGTTCGCTCCATTTGCGATCAGGTTCTGAAGCGCATCGACCTGAGCCGCGATATCTCCATTGGGGTCGGGAGCTCCAACCAAGGTGAACCCCTTGGCGTCGAACGCCTTCTTCGACAGATCGAGCATCAGGGTCTGGAAATCATCTTTCAGGAATTTCGGGGTGAATCCAATCCTGACGTCCGATTTTTTGTCCTGCGCAATGCCGGTTCCGGCAGTCAACGCAAACAGCAGCGCGCTCGCTACAATCACGCCGGTGGACTGCCGCCGGGTCAGTAGTTGCTTTGTAAGTTTCATTTCTTCCTCCACTTGGTTTCGTGGTTCGGCCGTTCCCCGGAAGGGGTACGACGCACCACTTCTGCCCTCTGTGCCCTCCACAAAGGGGTCCGGTTTTGCGATTTTAAACCGCAAATACTGTTTCGGTGCTCGAATGGCGGGCACTGAAAAAACCTTCGCTGGATCTCCTCCCAGGTTGGGTCCACCGTCCTCCCGGCAGACCCGCGCGATCGATGTCTTAGGCAGTGACTTCGGACACCTGCACCAAACGGCGCTCTTTCATTGAGATGTAAGCGGCTTCGGCAAGGATGAGGGCTCGGCGCCCGTCTTCGAAGCTGGCCAAAGGGACTGCCCCCTTCTCGACGCAATCCACGAAACCGTCGATCTCGGCCATGAACGCTTCAAGATAGCGTTCGAGGAAAAAGAACTGATAGGGTTCGCTGGCTTCGACGGACTTGCTTGTGAAACGCCGCAACTCGTGTGGCCTGCGATTGTCCGAGATCAGCATGCCGTCGCTTCCCATCAGCTCGACCCGCTGGTCATAGCCATAGACGGCCGTGCGTGAATTATTGATGTGGCATTGCTTGCCCGAGGCGGTCCGCAGGACGAACATTGCACTGTCCACCTCGTTCAAATCCGCACCGAGAGCGGGATCGATCAGAGCATTTGCAACTGCGAAGATTTCGGTTGGTTCTTCTCCGAGCATGAAGCGGGCAAGGTCGAAGTCATGAATCGTCATGTCGCGGAACAAACCGCCGGCGGCTTCCAGATAGGCACGCGGTGGGATGGCCGGATCTCGGGATGTGATGATGACCTGATGCAGTTCGCCGATCTCTCCGGCCAGCATCGCGGCGCGCGCTGCACTGTGGCCAGGGTCGTAACGCCGATTGAACCCCAACTGGATAGGAATTTTGGTATCGCCGATCTTGGCGGCGCACACGTTGACGCGTGCAAGATTGAGATCGATCGGTTTTTCGCACAGGACCGCCTTGCCCGCCGCCACAGCCATTTCGATATAGTCTGCGTGCGTCGGCGTCGCCGTGGCGATCAGAACGGCATCTACCTTGTCTGAAGCGAATATTTCGTCGGCGCTGGCTGCGGCCGTCACACCCAGTGCCGCAGCGACCTTTTCCGCGGATGGGCGGTGGACGTCAAAAACCGCAGCCAACTCGGCGCGCGTATGGCGTGCTACATTGGCGGCATGCATTTGCCCAATGCGACCGCATCCAAGAACGGCAATACGTAACATCCAAATTCCTCCCGGTTATTCATGACGCATTTTTGCATCAGTTTTTGCATATCAGACGCAAAACATGTTGCACCATTGCACGTTTGTCAATACAAATTCCGCAAGGATGCAATGCGCAACGTTTATTGCGGAAAGAAGAGGAGTCGAATGAACAAAGTCGATGGAAAGATCGCAGTGGTTACCGGTGGAACGCAGGGCCTTGGCGCGGCTATCGCAACACGGTTGGCGGAAGCAGGCGCCGCTGGCCTAGTGACCTGTGGCCGAAACCGTGCAAAAGGTGAAGCCGTCGCCGCAAGCATCCGCGCGAAAACCGGATGCACCGTTCGCTTCGTTCAGGCCGACCTTGAAAGGGTTGCCGACTGCCGGGCGATATTCGACGCCACGGACGAGGCCTTCGGGCGCGTGGATATCCTGGTGAATGCCGCTGGCCTTACGGATCGCGGCGACATTCTGACGACCGACGAGGATTTGTTTGACCGCATGTTCGCTGTCAACGCGCGGGCTCCGTTCTTCCTCATGCAGGAAGCAATTCGACGGATGGTGCGCGACAATATCGAAGGTGCTATTGTAAATATCGGCTCAACCTCTGCGCTCGCCGGCCAGCCGTTCATTTCGCCCTACTGCGCATCCAAGGCAGCCTTGGCGACGTTCACTCGGAATACCGCGTTCGCGGCCATGAGAAACAAAATCCGGGTGAACCAGCTGAACATTGGATGGATGGCATCTGATGGAGAAGATCGGATTCAGCGGGAATATCATGGCGCTGACGAAAACTGGCTTGAAAAAGCGGCTGCCGACCAACCCTTCGGGCGTCTTCTTGCGCCAGAAGAAGTGGCCAAGGCGGTTGCGTTTCTTGCCTCGGATGATGCCGGTCTCATGACGGGGTCTGTGATCAATTTTGACCAATCCGTATGGGGTGCATATCCGTTTGCGCCTCCGACGCCGGTGGCGAAGCTCGCGGTATAAACGCCTAAAAGATGGCACAGTTATAGCGGGTGAAAACCTGGCTTTGCGTTATGCGATTGACAGGTTGGATCCCCCGCCGTGCCATCTTTATACATTCGACCGACAAGGCGATCTCCCGCTCGAAATCATGCCCGATCGCAATGTCCATAATGCCTCTTTCGAGCAATGATCGGGAATTCATATTCAGTTCGTGGCCGACGAACACAGTCGTATTGCTGATGCGCTCGTCCTCGAGTGCGCGTCCGACTCCAAGGTTTGCACCTGATACGTTATAGATTGCGGCTGGCGGACCGTTCTTCCCAATATAGCGGCGCACCGCTTCGTAGATCACGTCCACGCTCTCGTTCGAGCTGACTTTTTCCTCGATAGCCAAGGTGGGAAATTCCGAACGGAGGACATGGCGAAAACCTTGCTCGCGGTCCTGATGGCAACGAAAAGGAACGCTGTAGACAAACAGCACCTGACCGCTCTCACCACGGGGCAGCATACGACCACAAAGCCAGCCCGCTGTGGCGCCGGATACATACTGGTCCGATCCGACATAGGCGGTTCTTCCGGATGAAGGCAGGTCCGTCGTTAGACAAATGACGGGAATGCCGCGCCCCGTGATGACCCTAACGGCATCATTTACCGCTGGGTGCTCTCTGGCAACCAATATGATGCCGTCCGAGGCCGCTGCAGCCGCTTCCATCCGCCGCGCAAAATCGTTGGGATCGACCATATAGGAAACATGCAGCTCAGCCTTGATTTCCACCGATGGGTTTTGAAGGCAGAAATTCTTGGCGGCGGTTTCCGCAGTCTCGACGAACGACCGCCCTGAATCGGCAAAAAGATGAAGGCGTAGCGCCTTTGGCATCTCAGGGAAGGTTAAAGTTCCAGCATCCAGATGTTTGGCCTCTTCCATCGATGCAGACAGATGCTCCTGCAAAACAGCTTGGAATTCGCGATAGCCCGAGAAACCCAAGCTTTGGACAAGCCGCACAACACTGGAAGCATTGACCCCGCAACGTCGCGCCACCTCAGAGCTTGAAAGCAGCGCAGTCGTGCCGAGATTCGCAATGAAGAAATTGGCAAGCCTCCGCGCCCCTTTTCCTAAATCGCCCTGGGCCGCATTCAGGATTGAGAGCAGTTCGTTGGCGGTCTGGGGCTTTGGTCGTGGCTGGTTCATGGTATTTCCTTTGAAACAACCATAGCCAAGCTATGCAAGTATGCAACATCGATTGCGTTGGTGCATGCTACATGAGTTTTGCGAGAACAAGGGGCGACCTATCGAACGTCGCGAAGCTTTTCTTCCGGGAACTCGATAACCCTTCTCCTCCGGCGGGTAGTCTCGTGCTGACGATCAGAGTCCGCAGTTGTACCGGGTGTGCACGAGTATTTGGGAGTGAGACGGCTCAGCCGTCACGCCGTTCAAGTTTTCCTTTATCCACCTGGCCGCCGCCGCAAGTTCGCTGACAAAGTCGTGGGAGATCACGTAATCCATGATCCCCGATTCAAGCAAGCCGCGGGAATGGTTCGTCAGTTCATGCCCAACGAACACTGTTTCGTCAGCTTTGCCAGCGTTCTCCAGCGCCTTTGCGATGCCGCGATTTGCGCCGGCGACGTTATAAATCGCGGCAGGGTGGCCGTTCGCTTCAAAATACCGGGTTAGTTGCTCGCATGTGTTCTCCGGCCGCTCGTCCGAGATCACGCGCTCCTCGATCTTCAGGTGGTGGAAATCGGAACGCAGAACTCTGCGAAATCCCATTTCACGCTCTTGCTGGCAACGAAAGGGCACGCTCATGACGATCAGGATGCTGTTGCGTTCCCTGGGCAGAGCGTTGCCGATCAGCAGCGCCGCCACACTGCCGGCTGCGTGCTGGTCGTTTCCTATATAGACGCTCCTTCGGGAGCTCGGAAGATCCGTCGTTAGACAGACGACCGGGATGCTTATGGTTCGAAGTTTTCGTATGGCGCGATTGATCGCGGGGTGTTCGCGCGCGATGATCACGACGCCATCGGCGCCGCCACCTTCCTGCTCGATCTGTCTGGCGAAAGCGATAGGATCGACGGCGCTGGTGGTCACATAGGTACCCTCGACCTCCACGCCGGAAACGCTCCGATTGACGTCCGAGGCAGCTGCAGCCATGGCCGCGTTGAACGTTTCGCCGGAGTCGCAAAAGAGCCGGATCTGGACGGGCGCATCGCTGTCGGAGCGTTCGTTCTTCAACTTTTCGAGCGCTCCCAAGACACGCGCTCTGGTTCGTTCCCTGACGCCGTCACGATTGTTCAGGACCCTGTCGACTGTTGCTGGACCAACCCCTGCCAGCCGAGCGATTTCATGAACCGTCGGGCCTTTCCACGTACCGGAATTCAAGCGATTTGCCACCATCGGGTCTCCTTTGTGAGGTGAAAGACATCATTGGTGGAATATCGCCTAAGTACAAGTCAATTATTCCAGTATTTTGCGTATAAATTGTGCTTTGCAGCAAAAATGATGCAAAAACAATCATAGAATGGGCGTCATAGTCCTTGAATGATGTTCTTCCAATCCACGAAAATAGGGTCGTAAAGAGGAGGAGGACCCCTATGAACTTCAAAAAATCCATGCTGCTGTCTGCTCTGCTGTCTGCCACCGCGATTGGTGGTGTTGCCCATGCACAGGACAGCGAAAAGCAGTACCGTTTCGTCATGGTCTCGCATATTGGCTCGAACGATCCGAACATGGGCTGGCTGACCAAGTCGATGGAAGAGTTCGAGAAGAGATATCCGAACGTCAAGACCGAGTATATCTCGACCAACAACTACTCCGTCCAAGAGCACGTTCGCCTGCTCGAGCAGGCGATCTCGACCAACCCGGACGGCATTGCCGTGCCGATCGTCAGCTCCGATGCCTTCGAAGGCCCGCTGCGCAAGGCGATTGAAGCCGGCATCCCGGTCGTCGCCTTCAACATTCCCGATGGCCGCCCGGAGGGAGAACGCATTCCCTATCTCACCTACGTCGGCGGTGACGAATACCTCACCGGCAAGAAGCTCGGCGAGTACGCTCTGCAGAAGGTTGAAGCAGGTGAGATTCCGAAGCCCACTCATGTGGTCTGCGCCAGCCATGACTCCGCACACCAGGGCCTCAAGGCTCGCTGCGCAGGCATGAAGGAAGTAATGGAGAAGGCGGGCGCCAAGTTCGACGAACTCTTCATCGGTGCGGAGCCGGCGACGGCGCGCAACACGCTGCAATCCTTCCTGCAGGCCAATACGGATACCAACTATATCTTCACGGTCGCCGGCTGGTCGTCCCCTTGGGCCTGGGGTGTCGCCAACGAAATGAAGCTCGATCCCGATGTTGATGACAAGGGCGTGACCGTCCTGACCGTCGACGAAGGTCCGGTGTCGATCGAAGGCGTGCGTGCCGGACACATTCTCGCGACGAACAGCCAGGGTTTCTGGCTGCAGGGCTACGCTCCGATGGAGTGGCTCTACTGGAACAAGCGGTTCGGTTTGGCGCCGCAGTCTGATATCCTGACCGGCCCGGTCATTATCAACAAGGACAACGCTGACAAGTGGGCCGAGCTGGTTCGTGGTGTCTTCGGTGACAAGGCCTACGACGAGCAGAACACCTGGTAAGGGTTCCTCCCGGGAGGGCGGCCGGATGCAACGAGCGTCCGGCTGCCCTCATCTGTCTGCGCGGCCGCTATGTCGCGCACTGAAACCAGTGAGCATAGTATCATGAAACAGCTTGTGCGAAGCCAGGGCTTCGGCGCCATTATCGGCGTCGCCGTCATGCTTGCCGTCTTCACGGTGATCGATTTTTCCGGCTGGTGGACCGTACAGACCCTCGCCAACGTCACCCAGTTCACCTCCATTCTGGCCTTCGTGGCAATGGGCCAGGCACTGGTCATCATGACAAAGGAAATCGATCTGTCCGTGGGGTCGGTCTACGGGCTGGCAGGTGTCGCCTTCATCACGATGGAACCAGCGCTCGGCGTGTTTGGTTCTCTTTTCCTGGCGCTCGCCATAGCGGCGCTCGTCGGATTTCTGCAGTCCATTGCCGTCGTCAAGGGACAATTGCCGTCGATGATCGTGACCCTCGGCGGCCTCTTCGCGGCCCGCGGCGTTATCTATGTGTGGACGGGTGGTTCCGTTCACAATTTTTCCCCTGCCGCGCGCAACCATCCGCTTACCCGCCTGTTGGGCGGCGAGTTGTTCGGTATCGAAGCCGCCATCTTCTGGCTGGTTGCGGTCGCTGCAATCCTCGGGATCCTGCTGTGGGCGACACCGTTCGGAAACAGGCTTCTGGCAACCGGGGGTAGCCGGGAGAGTGCTGAATCGCGCGGTGTCCGCACCGATCGCATCAAGGTCGCCGCCTTCGTTCTCTGCTCCTTGATGGCTGGGTTCGCCGGGATACTGACTTTGTGCAACCAGCCGCAAACCCACGTGACACTCGGCGAAAACATGGAGCTTGAGGCGATCTCGGCAGCGGTCATCGGCGGCTGTCTACTCAGCGGCGGGCGCGGGTCGATCCTCGGCGCCATTCTGGGGGCGCTCATCGTCGTCAGCTTCCGCTATGAACTCATCGCACTTGGCGCACCGTCTTCCTGGTACATCACCTTTGTCGGTGTCGTGCTTATCGTGGCGGTCATCTTCAACCAGAAACTGGCCCGTTTCCTCGGGCACAGCGTTTGATGCGGGAGGACGCTCAGATGACGAACAATCAACCCCTTATCCAGGTCAAGAACCTGGACCTTCACTTTGGCGCGTTCCACGCCCTCAAGAACGTCTCTGTGGATTTTCGTGCCGGCGAACTGATCGGACTGGTGGGCGACAATGGCGCCGGCAAGACGACGTTGATCCGCGTCCTCTGTGGCATCTATGCGCCGAGTTCAGGCGAGGTCTTCTTCGACGGCAAGAAGGTCGAGAAGTTTCACCCGAAGCTTGCCATCGACCAGGGTATCGAAACCATTCAGCAGTCCGTTGGACTTTGCGACAATCTGTCGATTGCACGCAATTTCTACCTGGGGCGGGAGCCGGTAAAGCGTATCCTCGGCATCCCCTTCCTCGACCTCGGCAAGATGCGCGAGAAGTCCAGCCGCGTTATCCGCCAGTTTGGCCTTCGCGAGAACGTTTCGGCCGATGACGAGGTGGAACGCCTTTCCGGCGGCGAGCGCCAGTCCGTGAAGATCGGCCGGGCCGTCGAATTCAAGAATCGCGTGGTCATTATGGACGAGCCGACGAACCATCTCTCGGTGCGCGAGCGTGAACATGTCAACGAGCTTGCGGTACAGCTGAAAGAGCAAGGCCTGCTCGTCATATATATCACCCACGACATCTTCCAGGTGCACAAGCTCGCCGACCGTATCGTCATCATGGAAAACGGCGAAAAGGTCGCCGATGCCTCCACGGACTCGATGACCGCCGAGGCGCTCGAGGAGGTTATCCGCCAGGGCGGTCGCGTCGTCGAAAATCCGAGGGCCGTCTGATGGGATTGTCGGCGGCCAAACCTCTCATCCGGCGCCATGCGGAAATCGGTATCTTCCTCATCGGTGCGGTGCTGATCGTCATATTCGCCTCGACCTCCGACGGCAGATGGGCCAACCTGTACAATATCGGCACGATCATGCAGGTGACGGCGACGCTGGGGCTGATGAGCCTGGGTGTGGCGCTGGTCATCGGCACGGGCGAGATCGACATCTCGGTCGGATCGACCTTTGGCATGGGCGCGCTGACCTATCTCTGGCTCGCGGCGCATGTCGACCCCTTGATCGCGGCCCTCGCCGCAATCGTCGTCGGCGCCGCCATCGGGTTCTTCAACGGGGTGCTTGTCACCTGGACTCGCACGCCATCGCTCATCATCACCCTCGGTACGTTGATGATCTTTCGCGGCATTGCCATCGCATTGACCGAGGGATTTTCGTTTTCGATTCCCTATGCGGCGCGCAAAGGCTGGAGCTATTTCCTGCTTGGCGGAGACCAGTTCCTCGGCTTCAATACCGCACTCTACTGGCTGATCGCCGTGCTGGTCGTCCTGATGGTGATGCTGAAGGCGATGCCGTTCGGCAACCGGCTCCTCGCGGTCGGCGGCTCGGCCGAGAGCGCCCATTCCCGTGGCGTCCGCGTCGATCGCATAAAGCTTTCCGCCTTTGTTCTCTGTGGTGTGCTCGCAGGTTTCGCAGGGGCGCTTGAGGCTGGTAAGCTCGGCTTCGCCGATGGTTCGATGGGGCGTCTCATGGAACTGCAGGCGATCGCCTCCTGCGTGCTCGGCGGCTGTCTGCTCGCGGGCGGGCGAATTTCTCTTCCCGGCGCATTGATGGGGGCTTTCGTGCTGTCGTCGATACAGTCCTATCTCGTTGTTACAGGCGTGCAGCCTCAGTGGTTCATTTTGATACTTGGCGTGATCGTGGTGCTTGCGGCCTATGGCGACAAGTCTTTGCGCCAGTGGGCTCTCAGAAAATAAAGGCACTACGAATGTCGATCAGAATAGCGATCATTGGCGCGGGTATCATGGGCGCCGACCACGCCCGTATCGTCTCCGAGGACCTGCCGGGAGCGACCCTTCAGGTGGTGTGTGATGCTTCCCCGGTGCGCGCTCGCAAGATAGCTGAAGAATGCGGTGCGGCGGACGTCTCCGGCGATCCGGTCGGGACCATCAAGCGTGGCGATGTTGACGCGATTGTGATTGCCAGCCCCGACGAAACCCATGCGCCGCTTTCTCTCGCCGCAATCGAGGCCGGAAAGCCGGTCCTGTGCGAGAAGCCCTTGTCGCAGAGCTCGAAGGCCTGCCTGGAGGTGATCGACGCTGAAGTGTCGCGCGGCAGGCAGTTCGTCCAGCTTGGCTTCATGCGCCGCTTCGATCCCTCTTACCGGGATATGAAGGCGATGCTCGACGACGGCTCGCTCGGCAACGCCCACATGATGCACAACTTCCACCGGAACGTGGAGGCGCCGGCGAACTTCACGGGCCAGATGGCGATCACCAATTCCGCCCCCCATGAATTCGATGTCGCGCGATTTGTTCTGGGAGCCGACTACAAGGCAATTTCCGTCTTCCAGCCAGCCGGCGTCGACGCATCGAAGACCGGAGCGCCGGTGTTCATGGTTCTGGAAACCGACAAGGGCCAGCTCGTCAATATCGAGATCAACAACAACGCCGCATATGGCTACGACGTTCGTGGCGAACTCATCGGCGAGAAGGGGTCGATCCTCCTGAACGCGCCCGTCCATACGCGCCAAAACGGTCAACTGATGGCCTATGAGCGTTATGCGCCCGACTGGCGCCCGCGCTTCGCGGAAGCTTACCGGTTGCAGAACAAGGCGTTCCTGAGCTTCGTTCGAACCGGTCTATTCCCGGCGATCGCTTCCGATGCCTGGGACGGCTATTGCGCAGCCCTTGTCGCAGAAGCCGGCGTCGAGGCGCTTCAAACGCGCGAACGTGTCACCATTGCAAAGGCGGAGAAGCCGTCTCTCTACAACCGGTAAAAGGATATATTCATGAAACTCGGCTTCGTGTCCGACAGCCTCGGCGGCATGTCTTTTGAGGCGCTTCTCGACAACGCGGCGCGGCTTGGTGTCTCTGGCGTCGAGATAAACACCGGCGGCTGGTCGACCGCGCCGCATTTCGATCTCTCGATAATGAAATCCAGCGCCGATGCGCGCCGTAATTTCGCCAAAGCCTTCGAGAGCCGCGGGCTTGAGGTGATTGCGCTCAACGCCAACGGCAATCCTTTGCACCCCACGCAGCCGGAACAAGGCGAATGCCTCAAGGACACGATCCGTATTGCCGGTGAGATGGGCATCAAGACGGTCTGTGCCATGTCCGGCCTTCCGGCGGGGCGGGAGGGCGACCTGATGCCGAACTGGGTCGTCTCCTCCTGGCCGCCGGAGACGCAGGAAATCCTGCGGTATCAGTGGGAGGAGAAGCTTTTGCCGTTCTGGACGGAGGTTGCTTCGCTTACCAAAGAGTGCGGCGTCGAGCGCATTGCACTCGAACTCCACGGCAGTCAGTGCGTCTACAACGTTCCATCGCTGCTCAAGCTACGCACCGCCATCGGCCCGGTCATCGGTGCAAATCTCGATCCTTCGCATCTCTTCTGGATGGGGGCCGATCCGCTTGTTGCCGCGGAAGCTCTTGGCGCCGCCGTTTATCATGTTCACGCCAAGGACACCCTGCTCAACACGCCTGTCCAGGCGACGACGTCGTTGCTGGAAAACGGTTCGCTCCTCAATATTCAGGGACGAAGCTGGTCCTACATTACGCTTGGCTTTGGTCATGGTGAGGAATGGTGGCGGCAGTTCTGCTATCGCCTGAAGTTGGCGGGCTATGACGGCTGGCTTTCAGTCGAGCACGAGGACGTGCTGCTCAACAGCCTCGAAGGGCTGGAGAAGTCCATTGTCTTGCTCAAGGGCGTCATGCCCGTTGCCGAAAGCGATTTCAAACCACAGGCAATCTGACGGCTCTCGTTCGTCACACAACGTCATTTTACCTCCGTGTTCGTGGTATCGGTCGCGGAGATGCCGCGGCGTCTGAGCGAACACCTTTAAGAGGAAGCGTTCAATGCAACCGAATATCGATTCCCCGCCCAGGTCGCTGCTCGAGTTGAAGTGCCTGATTGCGAAGCGAGATATTGTTTTTCCGGAGCGCTTGGAATGTGTCGCCAGGCAGATTTTGAAAGAGCCCGAGCTTGTCGCGTTCGGAAGCACGGTAATGATTGCACGCAAATGCAATGTTTCAGAAACCACAGTGCTGAGGCTACCCAAGCACGTCGGGCTGCAAACATTCACAGATCTGAAGCTCCTTTTTCAAAACCACCTCCGCGATGCTACTTCGAAGGGGGCTCTTAGGCCGCTAATTTCCGACCCACGCGCCAAAGTATACAGCTAATCACTGAAGTCTCATCTCGTCC
The DNA here is from genome assembly GCF_040126305.1 of Pararhizobium sp. A13. NCBI lineage: Bacteria > Pseudomonadati > Pseudomonadota > Alphaproteobacteria > Hyphomicrobiales > Rhizobiaceae > Pararhizobium > Pararhizobium sp. A13. The sequence continues at coordinate 245,362 of NZ_CP149511.1, forward strand.
GAGGGGCCAATGCAATCGGCGCTCTGCCACAAGGCGTTAGCATACGGACAATGAACCAGCCGGGTTGCCCGCGCTCGGCGGACCACCCGGAGGAAGCTTGTTCGACACTGGTCACGGCCTGCTTCCGGCAGGCCAAACGTGGCGAACCGGGCTAGGTCCCAGCTACTGGATAACGTCGTAGCCAGCGGCGGCCATAACTCTCAGGAGTTCTTTGTGACCAATCTTGGCCATTGCCAGTGGCGGATTCTTCACGGGATCCTGTTCTGCTTCAACGACGAACCAGCCTTCGTAACCATGAGACGCCAAGCGTTTGACAATCTCCTCGAAGTCGAGGCTTCCGTCACCTGGGACTGTAAACGCACCCTTTACGACCGCATCCAGGAAGCTCTCCTTCGCCCGATCCAGCGAGTCTATCACGCTCTGCCTGACATCCTTTGTATGAACGTGAGAAATTCGCTTCTGGTGGTTATCGATCACGCGCAGAACGTCCCCGCCAGCAAATGCCATGTGCCCTGCGTCGAACAGGAGCGGAAGACCCTCGCCCGAGTGCTGCATAAGAAGATCGAGTTCTTCCTCGGTTTCTATCGGTGCCGCCATGTGATGATGATAGGCAATCGGCATGCCTTGCTCTGCGCACCATTCACCGAACGTCGTCATTTTACGGCCGTAAACCTTGATCTCGTCTTCGGACAGCTTGCGCTTGGTGGCGAGCGGCGCGTTGCGATCACCCTGGATCGTTCCGGCGGTTTCGCCGTAGACGATGCAAGGCGCATTGACGGCTTTGAAGAGTTCCATCTGCCCGGCGATACGGTCCTTTTCGGCTTCAATATCACCGTCGAGGAGAAGGCCGGAAAACCAGCCACCGCAGACACTCATCCCTTGTTGATCGAGAATTGGCCTGAGGATGGCGGCATCCATCGGGAAACGACGGCCGGTTTCCATACCTGTGAAGCCTGCCTCTCGCGCTTCGGCAAGGCAGCCTTCAAGCGAGATATCACCGCTGAGTTCCGCCAAGTCGTCGTTCCACCACGCAATAGGGGCGATACCAAGTTTTGCTTTCATTTCAAACTCCGACTCTCTTCGTCGATATTGATGGTGCCAAGGTCGAAATCGCGGGCGTCTTAGTTCGCTCGGAACCATGCCGCATTTCGGTCTACCTCCGCATGAGTTTAGTCCATACAAAATAAATATTGACAGTTCAAGATTTTCGCAAAGAATATTGCATAAATCTCACAGGCACATCGCTGGACGCAAGAAAGCTAGAGGCGCTTCAAAAGTTTTTCGGTGAGGAAATCAATTGAGTTCGCGTTCCTGCGGATTTCGCATCAGCGCATCCATGCAAAACGCCAAGTGGTGAGGTGGGAACGCTCGACGCAGGGAGCGGCTTTAGGAGGAGGCGAAGAATGAAGACCGATCTTTCCGATTTTCGGGCACAGGTTGAAGTTGCAACGCGTGCAGAGGACTATCCTTTGGCGGTCGATATCCTGTCGAAGGTTCCGATCTATGAGGGCCGAAAAGTCGGTGAAGGGCATGGTCGGGAATGGGCCCGGGTACTTGGAGAAGGACCTGGAGTCTATGTAATCCGGAACGCTTTTACGAACCTTGACGCCCTTGATGAAGCGTCTGGCGTGTTCCAGTCCATCATCGCGGAGGAGCGAGAGGGAGGAAATGCGGCGGGTGATCATTTTGCCATGGCGGGGGCCAACGATCGGGTCTGGAACAGTCTGCAGAAGCTATGCCTCCGGGCGCCGCGGGTTTATTCGCGATACATCGGCAATCCTGTCATCGAAATTGCCTGCCGCTCCTGGCTGGGTCCAGGCTACCAGATGGCAACCCAAGTGAACCAGGTTCGACCGGGCGGAAAGGCGCAGGCTGCCCATCGCGATTATCATCTCGGCTTTATGACCGCCCCGCAAATGGAGCAGTTTCCGGAACACGTTCACGCGTTTGGACCCAGGCTTGTCCTGCAGGGTGGCGTGGCTCATTGCGACATGCCAGTCGAAAGCGGAACAACAAAGTTGCTCCCCCATTCGCAGCGCTATTTGCCGGGGTACATTGCGGCGACCGAGCAGATCTTTAGGGACTATTTTGAGGAGAATTTTATTCAGCTCCCGCTCGGGAGGGGAGATGTCATCTTCTTCAGTCCTGCGCTTTTCCACGCCGCCGGCGCGAACCGGACGACGAATGTCGTGCGCTTGGTCAACCTGCTTCAGGTCGCGTCACCTTTTGCCAAGCACATGGAGAGCTTGGATAGGACGGCCATGTGCATGGCGGTTTATCCCCATTTGGCGGAACTGCCGCATGCCGAGATGAAAGCGGTGATTGCGGCGACCGCCGACAGCTACCCGTTCCCCACAAATCTGGACAATGACCCGCCCATCGGCGGTCTCGCCCCGCCTTCCCAACAGGACATCGTGATGAGGGCCGTGGAGGAGGGATGGTCCCTCGGTAGGCTTAGCGAAGCTTTGACCCATCACGAAGAACGGCGTGCCGCTCGACAGTTACGCGCGGATGCGGTGCCAGCGTTTTTCGGAACCTAGCTGCGGTGTGCGCAATTAAATGTTTTAATTAAAATAGTGTGCAATTTTTATTGCAAAATAAGTTTGACCACGCTACCCTGTATTCTGGAGTGCGGTTATGCCGCGAAAGGGAGGAAAACTCGTGCCGGGCACCATTTGAAATTCCGATAGCGTGCGATCCCCTGCGACGTGATGCCCAAGTGGCGGATCGCGCATGGTGTATTGATCGTCTCAGCGGAATTGAGGATCGATCAAGGCGCGTGTTTGATCGCCACCTGATCACGGGTTGCGTGCGGCTACAGCTGCATCGTCACCAATTCCGAACGCATACCAAATTCATCATCAAAGAACCAACGCCTGTCACCGGGTGAGGGCGGGGTTCGTGTGAAGCAAAATAAGTGTTTGGGCGGAGCATCTGCCACCCCCTCATCATACGGGCAGCGCGAACGCTGCCCGTAGATCGACCTCGAAGGAACGCCAAATGAAAAAGAAATTACGGCTTGGTCTGATCGGATCGGGTTTTATGGGTAAAACGCACGTTTTCGGTTTTGCCGCTGCACAGCGCGTTTTTGATCTTCCTTATGAGGTCGAATTGACGTGCATCGCGGACGTGACGATGGCACAAGCAGAAGCCGCGTGCACAGCTCTCGGCTTTGAGAACGCCACGGACGACTGGCGCAAGATGATTGATGATCCGTCGTTGGACGTGATCGATATCACGGCGCCGAACGCGCTCCATAAGGAAATGGCTCTGGCAGCCATCGCCGCCGGAAAACACGTCTATTGCGAGAAGCCGTTGGCGCCCTTGTCCGCGGACGCCCGCGAAATGGCAGAAGCTGCCGAACGCGCCGGCATCAAGACGCAAGTTGGTTTCAACTACCTCTGCAATCCCATTCTCAGCCTTGCCCGCGAAATGATTGACGCCGGAGAATTGGGTGAAATCCGAGGCTACCGCGGCCTGCACGCGGAAGATTACATGGCCGACGCAAATGGCCAGTTTACGTTCCGCCACGATCCGGCCGGCGGCGGCGCCCTGGCTGACATCGGCAGCCATGCCTTGGCGACTGCCGAATTCCTGCTTGGTCCGATCACGCGGGTGCTTGGTGATTGCATTACGGTTATCGGTTCGCGGCCGGACGGCAAGGGTGGCACGCGTACGGTTGAGACGGACGATGTAGCGCGGGCATTTCTGCGTTTCGAAAACGGGGCCAACGGGTCTATCGAGGGCAATTGGATTGCCACCGGCCGCAAGATGCAACACGATTTCGAAGTTTACGGCACAAAGGGCGCGCTTTCGTTTTCACAAGAGCGCTTCAACGAACTCCATTTCTTCTCGACAAGCGATGCCAAGGGTCGTCAGGGTTTTCGGCGCATTGAAGCCGGACCGGATCACTCCCCCTACGGCCGCTTCTGCGTCGCCCCAGGTCACCAGCTCGGGTTCAACGATCTGAAAGCGATTGAGGTAGCCGGTTATCTGGAAGCGATTGCGGGAGTCCGGCCCGAACCCTTCAACTTTCGAGCGGGCTTGCGAATTCAGACCCTTGTCGAAACGATCCAAAAGTCTTCGCGCAGCGAGAGGTGGCTTGCCGTGGACGGTGCGTGATGGATGAGGAAAAGCGGCTTGGCGTCGCAGGCTGTCGGAACGTCCGGGTCGATCTGACAGGGGGCAAACTGTGAGCGGTGCTTACGGCTATCACCTGTGTGCCGAAGCAGTGTGCTCGAATGGGACGGATTGGTGGCGATCGGCCTAGCAGCAGATTGTCACCGCTGCTCTTCAGGCACGCACAGAACTGCACCCCACCCGGCCAATTTCATAACAGTCCGTCCATCCGTCCCGCAGTTCTCAATAAGGTGCCGTCCCGTGAGGACGGCCACCACCAATTGCTGGGAAAACTTAAAACTAATGTGAGGAAATAAAAATGATCGTTGGCGTGCCGAAGGAAATTTTCGGTGGAGAGCATCGAGTCGCCTTGACGCCGGAGTCTGCTTTGCAATTGGCGAAACTCGGCCATTCTGTCGCTATCGAAACAGGTGCCGGTCTTAAGGCTGGCTTTAGCGATCAAGCCTACATTTCAGTGGGCGTGGATGTTTTTCCCGACAGCGACAGCCTCTACGCCAGCGCCGACGTGGTGGCGAAGGTTCGGCCTCCGGAACTCGCGGAAGCCAGCCTTCTAAGACGTGGACAGACCCTCATTTCGTTTTTCTGGCCGGCGCAAAACGCGGATCTGCTGGAACGTTGTAAAGAGCAGGGTGCGACAGTTTTGGCCATGGACATGGTGCCTCGCATCTCGAGAGCTCAGAAAATGGATGCTCTGTCATCCATGGCCAATATTGCCGGTTATCGGGCTGTCATCGAGGCCGGCGCCAACTTCGGTCGCTTTTTTACCGGACAGGTCACCGCTGCCGGCAAAGTGCCTCCGGCGAAAGTTCTCGTAGTGGGGGCGGGCGTTGCCGGCCTATCTGCCATCGGAACGTCCGTGAGTTTGGGTGCCATCGTTTACGCTTTCGATGTCAGGCCAGAAGTCGCCGAACAAATCGAATCCATGGGTGCCAACTTTGTTTTTCTTGACTTCGAGCAGGCGGAAGACGGAGCAGCAACGGGAGGCTATGCTGCGCCTTCGTCGCCGGAATTCCGGGAGAAGCAACTTGAGAAGTTCCGGGAACTGGCAGGCGACGTTGACATCGTCATCACCACCGCGCTCATTCCCGGTCGTCCTGCGCCAAAGCTTTGGCTGCAGGATATGGTCGAGATGATGAAGCCCGGTTCGGTCATCGTCGATCTTGCGGCAGAACGGGGCGGCAATTGTGACCTGACGGTTCCAGACGAGCGCATCGTGTCCGACAATGGTGTCGTGATCATCGGCTACACTGACTTTCCTAGCCGTATGGCAGCACAATCATCGGCTCTTTACGCCAACAACATTCGGCACATGCTGACGGATCTGACGCCGAGGAAGGATGGCATCCTCGTCCATGACATGGAAGACGACGTAATCCGGGGTGCGACTGTCACGCACAAGGGTGAAATCACGTTCCCGCCTCCGCCTCCGCGTGTTCGGGCCATCGCCGCCGCAAAGCCGAAGGAAAAGCAGAAGGAGCTGACACGAGAAGAAGTGCTGGCGGTCGAACTGCAAACATTCAAAGCGCAAACACGCGCGCAAGTGATACTGCTTGCCGCCGGCGCGGCCGCGATGCTTCTTGCCGGCGCCTATGCTCCGCCCAGCTTCATGGGCCATTTCATTGTGTTTGTCCTGGCCTGCTTCGTCGGCTTTCAGGTCATCTGGAAGGTGTCACATTCCCTCCATACGCCGCTCATGGCGGTGACGAACGCGGTCTCAGGCATTGTCGTCCTCGGCGCGCTTCTGCAGATCGGATCGTCCAACCCAATCGTCGTGACTCTGGCTGCAATCAGCGTTCTGATTGCCACAGTCAACATTGTCGGTGGCTTTCTGGTGACTCGCCGAATGCTCGCCATGTTCCAGAAATCGTGAGGATACACGCGTGAATATCGGAATTATCTCCGCCGCCTACATTGCGGCCGCCATTCTCTTTGTCCTTTCACTGGGGGGACTATCCGGGCAAGAAAGTGCAAAACGCGCTGTCTGGTACGGTATCACTGGTATGGCCCTTGCGGTTCTTGCCACGAGCGTCGGACCTGGCGTCGGAAACCATCTCGTTCTCCTGGCGATGCTGCTCGTCGGCGCCCTCATTGGCTGGTACGTTGCCAACCGAGTTCAGATGACCGAAATGCCACAGTTGGTGGCCGCGCTTCATTCGTTTGTGGGCCTCGCCGCCGTTTTCATCGGCTTGAATGCGAATCTCGAACTTCAGCGCGTGTTGCCGCTGGACGAGCAGTTGCGTGCGGCACTTGTCGGATTTGCCGGGGTGCTCGCCCATAAGACCACCGAGGAAGTTTCATTGCTGAAGATTGAGGTCTTCGTCGGAATCTTCATCGGCGCCGTGACCTTTACCGGATCGATAGTCGCGTTCGCAAAGCTTGCGGGCAAGGTCGACGGCAAGGCGAAGAAGCTGCCGGGCGGTCATGCGCTGAATGCCGCGGCTGCTTTGGGTTCGTTGCTGTTCGGCTGGTTCTACCTGCAGACCGGTGGTACCTTGCCGCTCATTGCGATGGTTGGTCTTGCTCTGTTTATCGGCTTTCATCTCATCATGGGCATTGGCGGCGCCGACATGCCTGTTGTCGTTTCGATGCTGAACAGTTACTCGGGCTGGGCCGCCGCCGCCATCGGCTTTACATTGGGCAACGACCTCCTGATTGTCACTGGAGCCCTGGTTGGCTCATCTGGCGCAATCCTGTCCTACATCATGTGTAAGGCGATGAACCGCTCGTTTGTCAGCGTCATTCTGGGTGGTTTTGGAACCGTGACTTCGGTCGCGGCCGAGATAGAAGGTGAACAGCAGTCTATCGACGCCGACGGCGTGGCCGCAGCCTTGAATGATGCGAATTCCATCATCTTCGTTCCCGGATATGGGATGGCGGTCGCTCAGGCACAACAGTCGGTTTCGGAGATCACCCGCAGGCTTCGTGCCAAAGGAAAAACCGTCCGTTTTGCAATCCATCCGGTCGCTGGCCGGCTCCCTGGGCACATGAACGTTCTCCTGGCCGAGGCGAAAGTTCCCTACGACATCGTTCTGGAAATGGATGAGATCAACGGCGATTTCGCCGACACTGACGTCGCAATCGTCATAGGTTCAAATGATATCGTCAATCCCGCCGCGCAGGACGATCCGAACAGTCCGATTGCCGGGATGCCTGTCCTCGAATGCTGGAAGGCCAAGCAGGTCTTCGTCTCGAAACGCGGCCAGGGCACGGGCTATTCCGGCATCGAGAATCCGCTTTTCTATCGAGAGAATACGCGCATGTTCTATGGCGATGCGAAGAAGAGCATCGACGCTCTTCTTCCTCTCCTGGACTGACCATTTTATCCGGCAGAGAGCCGATCCGGAAATCGGTTCTCGAGAGCAATGCTCGTTTTCGCTGCAATAGAATATCGATCGCGCGATTGGTGTTGGCGGGTGTGTGATGATACAAGTCACCCTACTGGCGCTCTCGCCGTCTCTTGATGACGGCAGCGTCAGCCTCAGATTCGATTGGGTGGGCGCGAACCGGTCTTTCATAGATGGCGATCGTTGTGCCTTACAGTTCGCCCGTCAGAAATTGCGCTCTGCCCTGTCCAAATGACCAATCCTCATCGGAATTGGTGATGAAACTGAACATAAGATCAGTTGGAGCGATACGGCATTCCCGCTCCAAGTCCTGCGATAGTTTTTCGTAGAATTTAATCTTTTGTTCCTCGGGCCGCGGCCTCGAGACGATCTCTATGAGAACAAACTTCTCGGTGCGATCAAATCCCAGTCCGGTATCCAAAGCGCGAAAATGCGATCCGGCGTGCTCGTTGACGATCTGGTATCGGTCACGCTCCGGAACCTTGAACGTTTCAACCATCACTTCGTGCGTTGTGTCGAGAAGCCTGTCGACCTGGTCTTGCGACCAACCAGTCTTGATATGGAACTTCAGCAGGGGCATGGGACGTCCAATCTGGCGTTCGAATTTCACCCGTAAACGATCAAAAGATCTTTTGCGTCGATTTGGTCGGACGGACGGACCAACACCTCGGCGATGACGCCATCCTTGTCGGCGTGCAGCGCCGTTTCCATCTTCATCGCCTCGATCGACAACAGCACGTCACCGGACTTGACGGTCTGGCCGGCGGAAACCGCGACCGTTGAAACCACGCCGGGCATCGGGGCGCCGAGATGGGCGGCGTTGCCAAGATCGGCCTTGCGGCGTGCAGCACTGGAGGCTGAGCGATTGCGATCCGGGACCTTGATCAGACGCGGCTGGCCATTGAGTTCGAAGAATACTTTGACCATTGCTTGCTCGTCCGGCTCACTTCGCACCTGATGCAGGATGACGAGCGAGACGCCTTTTTCGAGTTCGGGTAGCAATTCCTCACCGGCCGAAAGACCATAGAAATAGGCCGGCGTCGGCAGGACGCTGACCGGACCATAGGTATCGGCGGCGAGTGCATAGTCGGTGAAGACCTTCGGATACATCAGGTAGGAGGCGAATTCGAAGTCGCTGACCGCGCGCTCGATCTTCGTCTCGACATCCTTGCGTTCGGCGTCAAGATCCGCCTCCTTCAGGAGCGAACCGGGGCGAACCGTATAGGGCTTTTCGCCCTTCAGCGCCTTCTTCTGTAGCGCTTGCGGCCATCCGCCCGGAGGCTGGCCGAGATCGCCCTTCAGCATCGACACGACCGATTCCGGGAAGGCGATGTCCCTGTCCGGGTTCTCGACGTCGGCGACGGTCAGGTCCTGGCTCACCATCATCAGCGCCATGTCGCCGACAACCTTGGAGGACGGCGTCACCTTGATGATATCGCCGAACATCTGGTTGGCATCGGCATAGGTTTGTGCGACCTGGTGCCAGCGGGTTTCCAGTCCCAGCGAACGGGCCTGTTCCTTGAGGTTGGTGAACTGGCCGCCCGGCATTTCATGCAGATAAACTTCCGACGCGGGGCTCTTGAGATCGCTTTCGAAGGCCGCGTACTGGTGGCGTACCGCTTCCCAGTAAAAAGAGATACGGCGGATCCATTCCGGATCCAGATTCGGATCGCGCTCGGAACCGCGCAGCGCCTCGACGATCGAGCCAAGACAGGGCTGCGAGGTGTTGCCGGAGAAGGCATCCATCGCCGCATCGATGACATCGACGCCGGCATCCACCGCGGCGAGAACAGTCGCGGCGGAAATGCCGGACGTATCGTGCGTGTGGAAATGGATCGGCAGATCGGTCGCCTCGCGCAGCGCCCGGAACAGCACGCGGGCAGCCGCCGGCTTCAACAGGCCGGCCATGTCCTTGACGGCGATGATATGGGCGCCGGCCCTGTCGAGTTCGGCTGCAAGGGCCGTGTAGTATTTGAGATCGTATTTCGGGCGGGCGGAATTGAGGATGTCGCCCGTGTAGCAGATGGCTGCTTCGCAGATCTTGTTCTCTTCGGCGACCGCGTCCATCGACACGCGCATGTTTTCCACCCAATTGAGGCAGTCGAACGCGCGGAAGACGTCGATGCCGCCCTTGGCGGCCTGGCGGACGAAGTATTTCACCACATTGTCGGGATAGTTCTTGTAGCCGACGCCGTTGGCACCGCGCAGAAGCATCTGCAAGAGCAGATTGGGCGCATCCTCGCGGATTCTCGCCAGACGCTCCCACGGATCTTCCGTCAGGAAGCGCATGGAGACGTCGAAGGTGGCGCCGCCCCAGCATTCCAGCGAGAACAGGTTCGGCAGAGCACGGGCATAGGTGCCGGCGATGCGGGCGATGTCATAGGTGCGCATGCGGGTAGCAAGCAGCGACTGGTGACCGTCGCGCATGGTGGTATCGGTCAGAAGCACACGCTTTTCAGCGCGCACCCATTCGGCGAATTTCTTGGGACCTAAGGCATCGAGTCTCTGCTTCGTCCCGTCGGCGATGGCCGTGCTGCTGTGCGGAACGATCGGCTTGGGAGCATCAGTCGGTGGCTTCTGTCGCCCCTTGGCTTCTGGGTGACCGTTGACGGTGACGTCTGCGAGATAGGTCAAGAGCTTGGTAGCGCGGTCCTGGCGCTTGCCCTGCTGGAACAGTTCCGGCGTCGTATCGATGAAGCGCGTGGTATAGGTGTTGTCCTTGAACTTCTCGTGGGTGATGATCGCCTCGAGGAAGGTAAGGTTGGTCGCGACGCCGCGGATACGGAATTCGCGCAGCGCTCGGTGCATACGGGCGATCGTCTCCTGCGGGCTTGGCGACCAGGCGGTGACCTTTTCCAGCAGCGGATCGTAATAGCGGGTAATGATGGCGCCCGAATAGGACGTGCCACCGTCAAGACGAATGCCGAAGCCGGAAGCGGAGCGATAGGCGGTGATGCGGCCGTAGTCCGGGATGAAGTTTTGCTCGGGGTCTTCCGTGGTGATGCGGCACTGCAGCGCATGACCGTTGAGCTTGATGTCTTCCTGTTTCGGCACGCCCGATTCCGGTGTGCCGATGGCATAACCGTCAAGGATGTGGATCTGCGCCTTGACGATGTCGATGCCGGTGACGACTTCGGTGACCGTGTGCTCCACCTGGATGCGCGGATTGACTTCGATGAAGTAGAACTTGCCGGTATCGGCATCCATCAGATATTCAACGGTTCCTGCGCCGATGTAATTCGTCGCCTGGGCGATTTTCAGGGAGTAGGCGGCCAACTCACGGCGCTGCTCCCAGTTCAGGTAGGGGGCTGGCGCGCGCTCGACAACCTTCTGGTTGCGGCGCTGGACCGAACAATCGCGCTCGAACAGATGCACCACGTTACCATGCGTATCGCCGAGCACCTGGCTTTCGACGTGGCGGGCACGCTCGACCAGCTTTTCCAGATAGACCTCGTCCTTGCCGAAGGCGGCCATCGCTTCGCGCTTGGCTTCCGTCACCTCGCGCGACAAATCCTTCGGATCACGGATGGCACGCATGCCGCGGCCGCCGCCGCCCCAGGAGGCCTTGAGCATAATGGGATAGCCGATCTCCTCGGCCATCTTCGCCACCACGGCCATGTCGTCCGGCAGCGGCTCGGTGGCCGGCACCACCGGAACTCCGACCGAGATAGCCAGATTGCGGGCGGCTACTTTGTTGCCCAACTGGCGCATCGTGTCGGCTTTAGGACCGATGAACATAATGCCCGCCTGGTTGCAGGCATCGACGAATTCGGGGCTCTCCGACAGCAGGCCGTATCCTGGATGAATTGCGTCGGCCCCGGAGAGTTTTGCAACCCGGATCACTTCTTCGATCGACAAATAACTTTCTATTGGTCCCAAGTCGCGAGACAAATGCGGCCCGCGGCCAACCTGGTAGCTTTCATCAGCTTTAAAGCGGTGGAGCGCGAGTTTGTCTTCCTCTGCCCAAATCGCGACTGTTTTTATGCCCAGTTCGTTGGCCGCGCGAAAAACGCGGATGGCAATTTCCGAGCGGTTGGCGACGAGGATCTTAGAGATGGGCACGATTGCCTCCTATGCTTTAACTTCCGTAAACTTCAGGTTTGGGCGCCGGTAGTTCGTCGTTCAGTGCCTGCCAAGTTTTCGATCTCGCTGACATGGCTGCAGCCTCGATCACTTGCTCGATTTGCCAAGCCAGGCGAAAATCCGAAAACGAGGCGTTTCGGGTGACAGCATTCAAATATTCGACCGCCGCGATTGCGATGGTATCCAGCCGGCCATCCGATTGGTGGAACTGCCCTGTAAAGAGGCCTGAAGGATAGTGTCGCGCATTGGCGTCGATTGGCGCGCCTGTCCCGATGATTTGATCATCGCTGATGTAGACGTGCTTCAACGTGCTGATCGCTCCGAGGTTGAGCTCAAGCGATTCCTTCGCTCCGTCTATGCGCATAAATGCGCGTGTTTGCCGCCCTGCCACCACAGAGCTGACTTTCACAAAGCCACTAAAACCGCGCGTAAAGCGCAGCGTTAGAGAAGAAACACGTTCTGCACGATTCTCAGCAAGTGCGGCGTGTCCAGTCGCATTCTCATCTGGCCGCTCCAAAGGGTCGCGATTAACATTCGCTGCGATGATGGGGCCGAGCAGATATCGTGCCACCGCTATCATGCTTCGCATCGCCTGGTTCTGCAGGGAATCGCAGGTCAATGACCTGTGGTCGCTTTCAATGCTGCCGCGAAATTTTTTAACAGGACCCAAGTCCCCGGATCGGATTATCTCATTCGCCGCCTGAATGAGGGGATGGTGCAGGTTCTCGTAACCAACCACGGTGACGACGGATGCGATCGCCGCCGCTTCCATCAACGTTCTGGCTTCATCAGTTGTTGAAACCGGCGCCTGTGAGCAAACGACATGCTTGCCTGCCTTCACCGCGGCCAGAGCGATTTTGCTTGTATCATCGCGATCACCAATCGATATCAATTGAATGTCGGGATCTTCGACGACCCACTGCCATTCGGTTCGCCAGCGCTCAAAATTCAACTCGGCTGCCGCCCGCGACGCGGCGTGGTGGTTTTCATCGGCAATCGTCTTCAAAGCAACGAGCGGCGCATGTGGTGAAGTTCTGATCGCCGATTTGTAAGCCGTTGCGAACGCAATGCCTAGGGAGCCAGCTCCGATGATACCAATTCCGATTTCCCGCATCCGACTGTCCCAGATTTTCAGAGGTTCTGCGAGATCACATCCACCGAGTTTTTTGAGGATACAAAATGGGCAAGCCGCGCGGCTTGCTGAGACGGCTCGGGGCAATCGCATCCAGCGAATACATATCTTGGAGCAATTTAACTTGCAATAGATAAAAAGCTGCAATAATAATTTCGCAAGAGGATTCAAGACTGTTTATCTCGCTCCCAAGGCGAAGCCTGGCAGCACTCCAGCCTTTGGCTGGAGTGCTGCCAACCCATAGGCACGCGCTGGTCACGGAAGGCTGCGACCCACGTGCGCCTCACAGCGGATCGCGTTGCTTTAATACTTGACTGGCAATAAAAATTGCTCAATGCTCAGAACAGAAACAAAGATTGCATGTCAGTGCGTTGTCATACGCGTCTGACGAGGAGGAGACATGTACGCATCCTACGGCCTGTTCATTGATGGCATCTGGTCCGGTGCGCCGCAAGGCGCCAGCACTGAGATCACCGATCCCGGCAATGGCGAAATTCTCGGGATTGTCCCGGTAGCCAGCGTAGACGATACGCAGGCTGCGATTGCATCCGCCCATCGTGGTTTACGGATATGGCGCGAGACGCCTGCCTGGACGCGTGCGGACCTTCTCCACAAGGTGGCCGACGTCATGGTGCGCCGGGCAGCGGAAGGCGCGCTGCGAATGACCCTCGAAACCGGCAAGCCCTTGGCTCAAGCCGGACGCGAGTGGACACTGGCGACTGACCAATTCCGTTGGTATGCCGAGGAAGCTCGTCGTATCTACGGCCGGATCGTGGAAAGCCGTGTGCCGGGTGGTCGGCTGGAAATCACGCACGAGCCGGTCGGCGTCGTCGCTGCCTTTACGGCCTGGAATTTCCCCGCAGCGCTGATCGCCCGCAAGGTCGCTCCGGCCCTGGCTGCCGGATGTTCCGTGATCGTGCGGCCGTCCGTAGAGGTGCCAGGCGTGGCGATGATCCTGTTTGACTGCCTTCGGGAAGCGGGCATTCCGGCGGGCGTCGCAAACCTGCTTATTGGGCCAACGGCCAATACATACAAACCGATCATGGCATCGTCTGTCGTCAGAAAGGTCTCCTTGACCGGGTCGACCCAGGTCGGCCAGCAGATGATCCGCGATAGCGCCGAAACCGTCAAACGGGTCAGCATGGAACTGGGCGGCAATGCCCCCATGATCGTTTTCGACGACGCGGACATCGAAAAGACACTGGATCTGGCGGTGCCCACAAAATACGCAAACAGCGGCCAGGTCTGCGTCACTCCGGACAGGTTCTATGTCCACGAGTCGGTGCATGACCGCTTCGCCGAAGGCTTCGCGGCGCGCGCGCGCGCCCTGCGCTTGGGGCACGGGACAGAAGAAACGACCCAGATGGGCCCGCTGATCAATCAACGCCGGCTCAATGCCATTGAAGAGGTTGTCGCGGATGCCCGCGATCGCGGGGGAAACATTCAGGCCGGCGGCCGACGGCCGGCAGATATCAATGCTGGGTTCTTCTTCGAGCCGACCGTGATCACCGGATTGCCGGATGATGCAAAGGCCCTTGCGGAAGAGAATTTCGGACCGATCGCAGCCATCACATCGTTCTCGACCGTCGACGAAGTATTCGAGCGGGCAAACGTCTCGGAGATGGGCCTGTCAGCCTATGTCTTCACGCGTGATGCGGGACGGGCGCGCGATGCGGCGGCGCGCCTGGAGGCGGGGATGGTGGGTGTCAACAGCTTTGCGCTCGCGGCAGCGGAAGCGCCGTTCGGCGGCATTAAAGCCAGCGGAATGGGCCGCGAAGGCGGTACCGAAGGCATCCTTGACTATTCAAACGTCAAGCTCGCCCAGATGTTGATTTGAGGAATTTGCAATGATCAAGAACGGTGTAAAGAGCCGCTGGGCGGAGGGAAAGCCGGTGCTTAACGGCTGGCTTTCGATTGCCAATTCATTCAGTGCGGAAATCATGGCAGCACAGGGCTACGATGCCATAACCATTGACATGCAGCATGGTATCGTTGGCTACGATGGTGCCATCCCGATGTTGCAAGCGATGCGGGCAAGCGGCGTGACCCCTATGGTGCGTGTTCCCTGGCTCGATCCAGCAGATATCATGAAGGCATTGGATGCCGGCGCCTATGGTGTGATCTGCCCAATGATCAACACCCGCGCGGAGGCAGAGGAGCTCGTATCCTACGTTCGCTATCCGCCGACAGGAGTGCGCAGTTTCGGACCGAGCCGAGCCCTGTTCTCTACAGGCACAGGGTATGCCAACGAGGCAGACGACGAGATCATATGCCTTGCAATGATCGAGACGGCGCAGGCCTTCCAGAATTTGGAGGATATCCTCGCGACTCCCGGATTGGACGGCGTCTACATCGGCCCGGCCGACCTCACGCTCGGCCTGCAGGGCCGGAAAAATGCGCCGGGCTTCGATCGCAAGGAGCCCGAGATGATTGACGCCATTCAGAAGATACTTCGATCAGCGCATGCAGCTGGCAAGAGAGCCGCCCTTCACAACGGCACGGCGGAATATGCGGCGCAAGCGGTCGGCTGGGGTTTCGATCTGGTCACGGTCTCCAACGATGTTCGTCTTCTGGCGGGAGCGGCAGAGGCCAGCGTGAAGAAGTTCCGGGAACTCATCGAAGGAACTGCGCCGGAAAATGCAGTCGACAGGGGAGGATACTGACGATGCCGAGAGTAGTTGTTGCCGGCAAGATCCATCCGGACGGTCTCGCAATCCTGCAAAATGCGTCGGGCGTGGAAATCGACTATGTCGAGGATGTTTCGGCAGCCAGCTACGAACCCTTTATGGCAACGGCTGACGCGCTCCTCATCCGGACACAGCCTCTGACCGCCGGCTTTATTGATGCATCGCCCACACTGAAGATCGTGTCGCGGCATGGCGTGGGCTATGATTCCGTCGATGTGGCGGCGCTCAACAAGCGCGGCATTCCTCTTGCCGTCGTCGGCGATGTCAACTCGCGCGCTGTTGCGGAGCATGCCGCGATGCTGATGCTTTCTGCCGCCCGCCGGACGGTGCTTTTTGATCGGAAAATGAGAGAGGGCGACTGGAACTACCGCAACAGTCTCGATGCCTTCGAACTGGATGGAGGCACGCTCCTGATCGTTGGATTCGGCCGCATTGGCAAACGCCTGGCGCAGATTGCCAAAGGCCTAGGAATGACGGTTTTGGCGCACGATCGCTATCAGGATAGCGCCTCCATAGAGGCTGAAGGCGTCGTTGCCGTCGATGACCTGATGGAGGGCCTGAAGGTCGCGGATGTCGTATCGCTGCATGTCCCGAAAGTGGGCGCGGAGCCGCTCATCGGCGCGGCAGAGCTTGCACTCATGAAGCCGACGGCGATCCTCGTCAATACGGCGCGCGGAGGATTGGTTGACGAAGGCGCCGTTTTACAGGCGCTTGAGGAGCGCCGTTTGGGCGCGGCCGGGCTCGATGTCTTCGTGGACGAGCCGCCGCTCCCCGGAAATCCGCTCCTGTTTTGTGAAAGACTGGTTCTGTCGCCACACAATGCCGGCCTGACCGAAGCCTGCGGCCGGCGAATGGCGATCTCGGCCGCGACGAACATCCTGGATTTCTTCAACGGATCGCTAGACCCTGCACTGATCGTCAACAGTGCGGAAATCGAGGCGCATGCCGCACCTTTGCGAGCTTAGCATGTCGGTGCTCTTGTTCCTCAACATACAACTCTTGCCGAAATGTGGCTGTCCTCAAAGGCTGTAGGACGATGATTATCCATTCCGATCTCGTCGTCTTCGACAAGCCGACGCGAGTGTCGAGATCGGCGCCAAACAGCGGATCTCGCTACGCTGTTTGGCGCTAAGCGGTTTCGCCGCATCGCTTTGCCTTTCGGGAAGCCCGCATGCCTGGCATCCCGACGGAGGAACGTTTTAGCTCGGGGGAGGAGCGGGTTGATGTTGGGCAATGTACTTTCACGCTTTAAGATTCAAACGAAAGTTTTGATCTTCATCGTGCCTTTCGTGCTGAGCATAGTCGCCGTGAGCCTGACCGGACTCTATACCTCCGGCATGCTTCAAGGCCGCATCGAGATTTCAAATACAGTGTTGCGGTCGCTCAGCGGCTTCAGGGACGTCTCCTCTGCAATGCAATTGTTCCTTGACGATACGACTGAGGCTAACCGCAACCTCGTTGTTCAACAGTTGCAAAGCCAGCAGGAGATCCTGAAGACCGTCCTACCGCAGCTTGACCCTGCGGCGGAAGGGCGCGTGGATATCGAAGAAGCTTTCACATCCATCGATGGGGTTGTCCAACGCATGGGCTTGCTTTGGACACTTCACGAAAACGAAGTGAATTTGCTCCGGAAACTGCAGCAGAACGTCAGTGTCGTAGCGTCTGTACAGGTTGATTTGGCAGAGGCCATGAAGAAGATCCAGCGGTCGGCCGAAGATGAGGAAACGCAAGCCCGAAATATGCTTCGGGATGCCGACAGGGTAAAACAGGCCGGAAGGTTTTTTGCGGATTTTGCGGCGCGTTTCGGCAATCTCCAGGCAGACGCGGAGAAATTCGATCTTGTAGCGGGCAACCTTAAGGAATTGACGCGGAACCAACGTGTTCTGGGCATGTCCGTATCTGAAGGGGACCGCGGGCTTGCGCTTGAAATCGGGGAAGTGATCGCTGCGCTGAGCAAACGTGTTTCCGGCAAAGATAAATCCCAGATGACAGTCGCGGCGATGAAATCCGGCGTGGATGTATTCGCGCAGATATCCAGCCGCCTCGTGCAGGCTGCCGAGCACAAAACCAGAGACGCGACCGAAAAATTTGCTTCGCTCGCGGAGCCGGTGGCGAAAGCGGAGGCGTCGCTGAAGGATAGCCAGAAACTGGTGAACTCGGGCTACTCGGTTCAAATTATGATGGCGCGCTTCATTCTCGTGCCTTCAGACAGCAATCTTCAAAGACTTCAACAAGAGTTTGTGAGTGTGCGAAAGAACGTGGACGCGCTGTCCGCCACTTCGTCCATGGACCTTCTCGAAATCATCGATGCAACGCTTCTTCCGGCGATCGATGCCTTGGACCAGGCGGCGGGCCAACTTGTGAAAGTCAGCCAGGCCCGCAAAACGAACTTCGATACAGCCGTCACCGACCTTGACTTGATCTGGAACAAACTCACGCACTTCGCGGAACTCCAGAAGAAGACGGCAGGAAAGGAGCGAAGTGACGCGAACTCGATTTCGATCGGTACCACCGCGCTTGGCATTCTCATTTCCATCTTCGCGGGCATCGGCTTGGTGCTAACGTTTAGAGGCCCAATTGGACAGATCACCGCGTCGATGCGGCGCCTTGCGGAGGGAAAGCTAGATACGGAAATCGTGGGCGAGGCGCGCATTGATGAGATCGGCGAGATGGCCCGCGCATTGGGCGTCTTTAAACAGAATGCGATAACAAAAATTGAGGTGGAACAGACGAGCGCCCTCGAACGTGCGAAAGCTGAGGAAGACAGAAACCGCAGCGATTTCGAAAAACAAGATGTCGAGCGCCAGATCCAATTTGCCGTCGATACCCTTGGGTTGGGCCTTCACCGCCTGGCCGACGGAGATATCTCGACGACGATCGACACACCGTTGTTCGGGCGCCTGGAGAGGCTTCGGACAGACTTCAACGTATCGCTGGTTCGGTTGCAAGAAACGATGGGGAAAATTCGGTCGAATACCTGTGCGATCCAGAACAATGCCGGTGAAATGAGCACGTCCGCGGATGACTTGGCTAAGCGCACGGAACACCAAGCTGTTGCACTCGAACAGGTAGCCGCCGCCGTCGAGGAAATTACCCGGACGGTTCAGTCTTCCGTCGCCCGCGCGGAGGACGCCAATCGCATTATCGCTGAAACGAAGACAGCAGCCGATGCATCTTCGGCGGTTGTCGCGGAGGCTGTCGCGGCGATGACCAAGATCGAGGAAGCGTCCCACCAGATCGTCCAGATTATCGATGTAATTGACGAAATCGCGTTCCAAACCAACCTTCTTGCGCTGAACGCGGGAATTGAAGCTGCACGGGCCGGCGATGCGGGAAAAGGCTTTGCCGTTGTCGCGCAAGAGGTGCGTGAACTCGCCGGCCGATCGGCCGTAGCTGCCCAGGAGATCAAAGACCTGATCAATAAATCGAGCGAAGAGGTCGCCGCCGGGTCGCTTATCGTTCAGCAAACCAGTGTCGTCCTAGCGGAGATTTCGACAAAGGTCGTTACGGTATCCCATCAGGTCGAAGTCATTGCAAAGGCAAGCCGGGAGCAGTCGAACGCACTCGGAGAGGTTAACGCTTCGGTGAATGCAATGGATCAAATGACGCAGAGAAATGCAGCAATGGTCGAGGAAACAAATGCGGCCACCCGGCAACTTGCCGAGGAAACTGACGATCTCATGCGGCTGGTTGGCAGCTTCAAAACTGCGGATGTTGCAATCAGTGCGACCACGACCGCCGCTTGACTTCCCTGATTTACAGCATGGAATGGCGCGAGCCTATTTGACGATCGTAAACAAATCGAATTGCGCCTATCGCCACAGCGCAATATTTGTAGCATTAATCGGATGGGAGTTGACGGTTGGTCGGAAAGCATGTGCGAACAGGGCGCCGCATCAGAATGAGGTTATGGAATGCCAAGAGTAAAAAAATCAGAACAGGCGCTGCCCCCGATTGCAAACTATGAAAGCTTCGTCAATGCGGTGACCGAGGCCTATCCGTCCTTAAGTGACCGATTTCAGCAAGTCGCCCGTTTTCTCACCCAGAATTCGAATGCTGTCGCAATGCAGTCGATCAACACCATTGCGGAGCAGTGTGGCGCGCATCCTTCGATCCTCGTTCGTTTCGCCCAGCACTTCGGCTTTTCCGGATTCAAGCAGTTGCAAGGCGTCTTTCAAACGAGGTTATCGACAGCTGCCCCTGGCTACAGGGAGCGCATTAGCGCGCTCGACGCGGATCTCGAAAAGAACAAGCGCAAAGGCAACTTGGGGTTCCTGCACGACTTGGTGGTGCGTGATATAGCTACGCTGCAGGAACTGCTGAATGCCGTTACCGAAAAGTCGCTCGCGGACGCGGCCAAGCTCCTAAAGAACGCCGATACTATTTTCATAGCGGGGCAACTGCGATCGGAGCCTATCGCGGGTTTCCTCCGGTATGTTTTGTCCATGCTGCGGCGTAGGGTCATCCTGCTTGATCCCGCGGGAGGCCTGGCACCCGAAATGGCTCAGGTTATGGGGAAAGACGACGTCCTGGTCGCGATTTCGTTTCGCCACTATGCCAAGGAAGTTGTCGCCGTCGCAGATGTAGCTGCGAGCAACGGCACGCCGATGGTTGCAATAACCGATAGTCAGCTTTCTCCGCTCGCGAAAAATGCAGCGGTCTTATTTACAGTGCCGGAGGATGAGTATTCGTTCTCCCGCTCTCTCGCGGCGCCAATGTGCATTACCCAGTGTATTGCGATCGCCTTGGCGGCCTTGCTGCAGGAAGATAGTGAAGCTACGCCGCACATTCCTACCGTCACAGAAAATCAAAGACGCAAAGTATAAGCGAGGCCACGTGACCGCAGCGCCTCGAAGAGTTTCGTGACACTTCTCCTTTTACGGAGCGCCGTTCTGCGAGCGGACGAATGGCTGCTCGAGCCAATACGAGTGCGCTCGCCATTCCTGTCGGATAACCTCGACGATTTTCCTCTTTCAGCATGAACCGGGCAAGATCGAATTCGAGATTTGTCATGTCCCGGAAAGCTCGCTCCCGGCACTTGAAGCTGAAGGGGTCTATGAAAGCGTGCATGCAAAAAAGATTGCAAATAATAAAAATCTACAATAATAATTCTCCGCGTGTTCTTGCCGTCCGATCGGCGAAATGGGAGGAGAGCGGACCATGGGTGCTGAAACAACGACGCCTTTGGATTTCCCCCGGCAAATGCGGCGGCTTAGACTGGGCATCGTCGGTGGTGGTGAAGGAAGCTTCATCGGAAAGGTGCATGCGCGGGGCGCGCGCTTGTCCAATCGTTGGGCAGTGGTTGCCGGAGCACTGTCATCGCGTCCGGCTGTCGCGCTTCAGTCCGGTCAGGATTGGTTTCTCGATGACGACCGCATCTACACCGATTATCGCGAGATGGCGGTGCAGGAAGGCAGCCGGCCCGACGGCATAGATGCCGTTTCGATCGCAACCCCCAACAATACGCACTTCGACATCGCCTGCGCCTTTATGGAGCAGGGCATCGACGTCATTTGCGACAAGCCGTTGACCACGAATCTGGAGTCCGCGCTGGAATTGGCGAAGCGTCAAAAAGCATCAGGTCTCGTTTTTGGGGTTACCTATGCCTATGCGGCGAACGCTATGGTGCGCCAGGCGCGGGCAATGGTCCGTAGCGGCTCCTTGGGAGCGCTCAAACAAATCCATGTCGAGTATTTTCAAGAATGGGCGCTTACGCCGCCTGCAGAAGGCGGTCCCGGAGCACAGTGGCGTGTGAAACCGGAGCAGGTAGGGGAAGCTTTCGCGACGGGTGATATCGGCACCCATTGCCACCATCTTGGGTCCTTCGTCGCGGGACTGCCGATGACCTCTGTAAAGGCGGAGTTTCACACCCTGGGTCCCGACAAACCGCTCGAAGATACGGCATTCATGCATGTCCGCTATCAGGGCGGCATACCTGGGACGATCATGATTTCGCAAGTGGCAGCCGGAACGCATTGTGGATTCCGGATTCGGGTTTTCGGTGAAAAGGCCAGCATAGAATGGAATCAGGAAGAGCCCGAATATCTGCACTTCCGCCCCTTCGCAGAACCGGCTCGTCTCCTGACTCGAGGCGAAGGTGCTGGAATTGGGCAGCATGCGGCGCGTTTCGTTCACATGCCGCGCGGTCATCCCGAGGCGCTGAGCGACGCTTGGGCCAATCTTTACGAGGAATTTGCTGTGGCGATCAACGCTAGACGAACCGGCGTAGATCTGCCGCATGGATTGTTGGAATATCCGACCATTTGGGATGGTGTGCTGGGCGTCAAGTTCATCCAGGCAGCCGTCCAATCGCATCGGCTCGATGCGGCCTGGGTATCATGCGAAATGAACGGTGATGCAAAAAGACTTGCAACATTGTGTTTTATGCAATAAAAGTTCCGCATGCATGATCGGACAGGGAGTGCCGATCAGGGAGGTTCAATATGTCTACTGTTCGTCTGACCATGGCACAAGCCCTGGTTCGTTTCCTTTGCAACCAGTTCACCGAGATCGATGGTCGGCGTGAGCCGCTGTTCCCAGGCGTGTTCGCCATTTTCGGCCATGGTAACGTCACCTGCCTTTCGGAAGCTCTCGAGGCGGTAAAAGACACTCTTCCAACCTGGCGTGGTCAGAACGAGCAGTCCATGGCGCTTGCCGCCATCGGTTTTGCGAAGGCGACGCGCCGTCGCCAGATCATGGTTGCCACATCTTCGATCGGTCCGGGCGCTTTGAACATGGTAACCGCCGCTGGCGTCGCCCACACCAACAGGCTTCCGGTGCTCCTCCTTGCAGGTGATGCGTTCGTCAATCGTCGGCCGGATCCGGTCATGCAGCAGGTCGAGCATTTCGGCAATCCGACGATTGGCGTCAATGACGCCTTCAAGCCGGTGACCCGGTACTGGGACAAGATCGTCCATCCCGAGCAAATCATCTCCTCGCTGCCGCAGGCGGTCGCCGTCATGCTTGATCCGGCCGATTGCGGTCCAGCCTTTATCTCATTGCCGCAAGACGTTCAGGAGCTTGCGTGGGACTACCCCGAAACCTTCTTCGAGCCGACCCTGCACCGTGTTCCGCGTCCGCGTCCCGATCGTGAAAGCCTGGCAGAAGCGATCGCTGTTTTGAAGGCGGCGAAACGGCCCCTTATCATTTCCGGTGGTGGCGTACGTTATTCCGGCGCCGAACAGGTACTTGCAGATTTCGCCGAAAAGCACGGTATCCCGCTTTGCGAAACGATAGCCGGGAAGGGGGCAGTCACCCACTACCATCCCGCCCACATCGGGCCGATCGGTATCGTCGGCTCGACCTCGGCCAATGCGCTGGCAGGTGAAGCCGACGTTGTGCTTGCCGTCGGTACGCGTCTTATGGACTTCACGACCGGTTCCTGGACCGCTTTCTCGAAGAGCGCGACTTTTGTTTCGGTCAATGCGGCCCGTTGGGACGCCAAGAAGCATCGTGCTGTCGCTGTTGTTGGCGACGCCCTTGAATCCGTCAATGAGCTGGAAGCCGGTTTGGCTGACTATAAAGCCGATGCGCTGTGGACGGAAAAGGGCCGTGCTGAGTTCGCCAAATGGAACGCCGCGTTGGACGGGTACCAGAAGCCGACGAATGCGCCTGTTCCAACCTACGCGCAAGTCGTCGGTATTGTGAATGCCAAGGCAGGGGATCGTGATCTTCTCATCACTGCCGCGGGCGGCCTGCCGGGCGAGGTGATGAAAAACTGGCGCGTGAAGGCACCGAACACCTTCGACTGCGAATTCGGCTTTTCCTGCATGGGGTACGAGATCGCCGCCGGCTGGGGTGCGGCGATGGCCGATTCTTCGCGGACGCCGATCGTCATGATTGGCGACGGCACCTACATGATGATGAACTCGGACGTCTATTCTACGGTGCTCTCTGGGCACAAAATGATCCTGATCGTGTGCGACAATGGCGGCTACGCTGTCATCAACCGTCTTCAGAACGCCAAAGGCGGGGCATCTTTCAACAACCTACTGAAAGACTGCCGCGTCAAGGAACCATTCCCTGTCGACTTCGGAAAGCATGCAGAGTCGATGGGCGCGCTGACCCGTCACGTCGAAAGCCTCGCCGATTTGGGTGATGCAGTGGAATGGGCCCAGTCGACCGACAGGACTACGGTGCTGACGATCGTTTCGGACGCGTTCACGTGGACGCCCGGCGATGCCTGGTGGGATGTCGGTGTGCCGCAGGTGAGCGAACGTCCCGAAGTCAACGCGGCGTCGGCAGACCAACTGGCTGGCCGCAACAAGCAGCGTGTGGGCGTTTAAAACGTCCCTTTCTATAACTCCATATGCGCGGATAAAAAAATGAGTACGCAATTCGAGGGCAAGATCGCCCTTATTACAGGAAGCACGCAAGGCCTCGGTGCCGCGACGGCAAAGCTCTTCGCCGAACGCGGCGCCGAGGGCGTTGTCATCTGCGGCCGTTCGGTTGAGAAGGGTGCCTCCCAGGTCGAAGCATTGGAAAAGCTCGGGACGAAGGCGGTTTTCGTGCCGGCGGACCTCGGAAATGTTGAAGATTGCCGCAAGATCGTGGCCGAAGCGGATCGTGTTTTCGGTCGTCTCGATGCCCTCGTCAACGCGGCGGGATTGACCGATCGGGGCACAATTCTCGACACGTCGCCGGAGCTCTTCGACCGTCTCTTCGCCGTCAATGTGCGGGCGCCCTTCTTCCTGATCCAAGAGGCTATCAAGCTTTTCAAGCGCGATTCCGTCGAGGGAACCATCGTCAACGTCTCGTCGATGTCCTCGATGGGCGGACAACCCTTCATAGCCGCCTATTGCTCTTCCAAGGGCGCGCTAGACACCCTCACGCGCAACACCGCTTATGCGACGTTGCGCAACCGCATCCGCGTCAACAGCCTCAACATCGGCTGGATGGCCTCGGACGGAGAAGACCGTATTCAGCGGGAATATCACGGTTCGCCGGAGAATTGGCTGGAGGCCGCTGCCGCCGCGCAGCCTTTCGGCAGGCTGATCGATCCTGCCGAGGTCGCCAGAGCTATCGCTTTCCTCGCCTCGCAGGAATCCGGTCTCATGACCGGGTCAATCGTCAATTTCGATCAGTCGATCTGGGGCGCATATGACAGTTCGCCCCATCCTGTGGCACCAATCTGAGCGATAGGGAGGTATCTGACATGAAAACCATAAAGGGACCGGCAGTTTTCCTCGCGCAGTTCGCCGCGGACGAGGCGCCGTTCAATTCGCTGAAGGGCCTTGCCGGCTGGGCAGCCGAAAAGGGTTTCAAGGGAGTTCAAATTCCCACTTGGGACACCCGCATTATCGACCTCGAAAAGGCCGCAGAAAGCCAGGACTACGTCGATGAATTTAAGGGCGTTCTCGCGGAGAACGGGCTGGTGGTGACCGAACTGGCGAGCCACCTCCAGGGACAGCTTGTAGCACTGCACCCCTCGTTCAATCTCCCGGCAGATTCCTTTGCCCCGGCAAAGGTTCACAAAAACCCCAAGGCCCGACAGGAGTGGGCTGTAAACCAGTTGCTTTGCGCCGCCAAAGCCTCGCGTCGGTTTGGCGTAGACCGCCATGTGACGTTCAGCGGTACGCTGCTCTGGCCCTATTTCTACCCCTATCCGCAATGGCCGGACGGGCTGATCTCGGACGGGTTCGACGAACTGGCAAAACGCTGGCGGCCGTTGCTCGACGCCTTCGACCACGAGGGCGTGGATCTCTGCTATGAGATTCATCCGACAGAAGACTTGCATGACGGGCTGACATTCGAGAGGTTCCTGGAGCGCGTCGACAATCACGCGCGCTGCAACATCATGTACGATCCGAGCCATCTGGTCCTGCAGTCGATCGACTACCTCACCTACATCGATCACTATCATGAGCGGATCAAGACGTTTCACGTCAAGGATGCCGAGTTCCGCCCGACGGGCAAGACAGGCGCGTATGGCGGCTATCAGCCCTGGATCAGCCGCGCCGGCCGGTTCCGTTCGCCGGGTGATGGCCAGGTCGATTTCGGGGCCATCTTCTCGAAACTCTCGGGCTATGACTTCGATGGCTGGGCTGTGCTCGAATGGGAGTGCGCCTTGAAGAACTCCGAAGATGGTGCCGCTGAGGGCGCGCGCTTCATCGCTGATCATATCATCCGCGTATCCGAGCGGGCGTTTGACGACTTCGTCAAATCCGGCGCCGATCGCTCCGTGAACCACGAAATTCTCGGTATTTGAAAGGCAGTGCAGTGACTGAATTATCTCTTTCAGAGCGCAGGCTTCGACTAGGCATGATCGGTGGAGGCGAGGGCGCCTACATCGGCGGCATTCACCGCTTTGCCGCAAGACTGGACAACAACTACGAGCTGGTTGCGGGGGCATTCGACGTCGACGCCGAGCGAGGCCATGCGTTCGCTGCAAAGAACTACATCCCTCGGGATCGCTCCTACGGGGATTACAAAGCGATGGTGGAGGCCGAGAAAAACCGCCCCGACCGGGTGGACGTCGTGGCGATCTGCACTCCCAACCACACGCATTTTCCCATCGCCAAGGCGTTTCTTGAGGCTGGCATACACGTCATCTGCGAGAAGCCCATGACGACGACCATCGAGGACGCCATTGCTCTCCACGACCTGGCGCAATCGACGGACCGGTTCCTCGGCGTGACCTATACCTATAGCGGCTATCCGATGATTCATGAGGCGCGAGCGCTGGTTCAGCGCGGAGACCTCGGAACCATTCGGGTCGTGCAGGTGGAGTATCCGCTTGAGTGGATGGCGACAGGGATCGAACTCCAGGGCAATCAGCAGGCTGCTTGGCGCACGGATCCCAAGAAGAACGGTCGCGGCGGCTCCATTGGCGACATTGGAACACATGCTTACCATCTCGCCGGGTTCGTAACCGGTCTGAAGGCCGATGCGATTGCTGCGGATCTCGCCACTTTTGTCGAAGGACGCGCACTGGATGACAACGCGCATGTGATGATCCGCTATCAGGGCGGCGCGCGTGGACTTCTTTGGTCCTCACAAGTAGCGATCGGGCAGTCGAATGGTCTTAGGCTTCGTGTCTTTGGCGAAAAAGGAAGCTTGGTGTGGCATCAGGAAAGTCCGAACGAGCTCCACTTCACACCACTCTTCGGCGCTCCGACCGTTATAAAACGAGGGCGTGACGATCTTTCGGAGGCGACGCGTGTCCGCACGCGGACGCCGCCAGGTCATCCTGAAGGATATATCGAGGCGTTCACCAACCTTTATTCGAGTTTTGCAGCGATCATTCGCGCAAAGGTTTCCGGCGGCGACCAGTCGAGCTTCGCCGAAGGTGTCCCCACCTCCTACGATGGGTTGAAGGGCGTCGCATTCGTCGATGCCGTAGTGGATAGCCATGAGGCTCATAACGGCGGATGGCAAACACCACGATTCGTTTAATCGTGACGGCTGGGGGAGCTAGCTGCAAGGATTGGTATCACTCGCGGATGTGAGGGTACCCGAGAATACAAAGAGATAGGTCAAAGCCGGAAGAAGCCGGCAGAACCGGAAACATTCGTTTCCCGGAATGAAGACGCTTTGACTTTAACCGCGGGCGATTGGGATCGGCCGCACCAACGTGGAGGAAGAGAAATGAAGAAGTTTTTTGCCAGCGCAGCGATTGCAGCAACCTTGATGACAGGCACTGCCCATGCTGAAACAATCGGTGTTGCCATGTCGTTGTTTGACGACAATTGGCTGACCGGTCTGCGTACCAGCATGGAAGACTACGGGAAGTCTCTCGATGGCGTGAAAATCGTAACTGAAGACGGTCAGGGCGATATCGCCAAGCAGCAGAGCCAGGTCGACAATTTCATCGCTTCCGGCGTCGATGCGATCGTCATCATGCTCGTAGACGCTGACTCCGGTGCTGCGATCTCCAAGACGGCTGCTGCTGCCGGCGTGCCGCTTATCTTTGTCAACAACGCTCCATCAAACGTCGACAGCCTTCCCGACAAACAGGCATTCGTCGGATCGAACGAAGAGCAGGCCGGAACCCTCGAAACACAGACGATCTGCAAAATGCTTGGCGGTAAGGGCAAGGCAGTTATCATGCAGGGTCAGCTCGGCACGACCGGGCAGCGTGGCCGCACGAAGGCCACGCATGACGTCCTTGCTTCTCCGGAATGCAAGGGAATCGAAGTTGTCGAAGAGCAGACGGCAAACTGGATGCGGACCCCTGCACTCGATCTGATGAGCAACTGGCTCTCGGCCGGCCTCGAGTTCGATGCCGTCATTGCGAACAATGACGAGATGGCGCTCGGTGCTATCCAGTCTCTGAAGGCTGCTGGCCGGTCGATGGACAGCGTCGCAATCGGTGGCGTTGATGCAACCGCAGACGCACTGCAGGCCCTGGAAGCCGGCGATCTTGATGTCACCGTTTTTCAGAACGCTGCCGGCCAAGGGAAGGGCGCGATCGACGCGGCCTTGAAGATTGTCAAGGGCGAGGCGATCGAGAAGAAAAACTACATTCCTTTCGAGCTCGTCACGAAGGAAAATCTTGCTCAGTACAAGAAATAAGACTTGACCGAAGGGCGCGGCAAAGTCGCGCCCTTCGGCACATACATTCCGCGGGCTGTGACTGGGAGGAGAGCCAATGACGAAAATTAGTCCGGCGACGATGGCAGCGGTGAGAGCGAGCAAGGCGGTTCCGAACGCTGAATACCTCCTTTCCGCAGAGGGTGTTCACAAGGAGTTTCCAGGCGTCGTTGCTCTCGACGATGTCTCGTTCAGGCTCCGACGCGGTACAGTGCATGCGCTCATGGGCGAGAACGGAGCGGGCAAGTCGACGCTCATGAAAATCCTCGCGGGAATTTACCACCCGGACAGAGGAACGATAAAGCTGAAGGGGGTCGACGTTAGGCTTCAATCGCCTCTTGACGCCCTCGAGAACGGCATCGCCATGATCCATCAAGAACTCAATCTGATGCCCTTCATGACGGTTGCGGAGAACATATGGATCCGGCGCGAGCCGAAAAATAGGTTCGGCTTTGTCGATCATCGCGAAATGCGTCGCATGACAGCGGAACTCTTCGAGCGGTTGAAGATCAATATTGATCCGGAAATCGAGGTTCGCCATCTTTCGGTGGCAAGCCGCCAGATGGTCGAAATTGCCAAGGCGGTGTCCTACGAGTCCGATGTCTTGATCATGGACGAACCCACTTCGGCTCTGACTGAAACGGAAGTCGGTCACTTGTTCGAGATCATCAGAGATCTTCGCGCCCACGGTATCGGTATCGTCTACATCACTCATAAGATGAACGAGCTGTTTGAAATTGCCGACGAATTCTCGGTGTTCCGCGACGGGAAATATGTCGGAACACATGCATCGACCGATGTTACCCGCGACGACATCATAAAAATGATGGTCGGCCGTGAGATCACGCAGATGTTCCCCAAGGAAGTGGTTCCCATTGGCGAGACGGTTCTCTCGGTCAAAAACCTTACTCTAAACGGCGTCTTCCATGATGTTTCATTCGATGTGCGCGCTGGGGAAATTCTTGGTGTTGCCGGCCTCGTTGGGTCCGGGCGATCGAACGTCGCAGAAACACTCTTTGGTGTTACGCCTTCCTCATCCGGATCCATCGAGATCAATGGCAAACCTATTCGAATCGATAGTCCTAATACCGCAATCCGCAACCGAATGGCGTTTCTTACGGAAGATCGCAAGGAGACGGGATGTCTGCTCATCCTTGATATTCTTGAGAACATGCAGGTGGCTGTCCTTCAGGACCAATTCGTGAAGGGCGGGTTTGTGAGAGAGAAGCAGGCCTACGCTGCCTGCGATGAGATGAGCCGGAAGCTTCGGGTCAAGACACCAAATCTCTATGAGCGCGTCGAAAATCTGTCGGGCGGCAACCAACAGAAGGTGCTGATCGGCAGATGGCTGCTTACAAACCCGAGGATACTCATCCTTGATGAACCCACACGCGGTATCGACGTTGGTGCAAAAGCGGAGATCCATCGCTTCGTGACGGAACTCGCCCGCGATGGAGTAGCGGTCATCATGATTTCGTCCGAGTTGCCGGAAGTGCTTGGAATGAGCGACCGGATCATGGTGATGCATGAAGGCCGCGTCACGGGCTTTCTCGATCGGGCCGAAGCAACTCAAATCAAAATCATGGAACTAGCCGCGCGATGAGCGCTTCCGACGACCAGGAGGAAAGACGATGAATACGAACCTTGCCGCAGAAACTGCAGGCACCGCAGCCTCCGGATCTGGCCGCCGATTACCTCAGGAACTCAACATCTTCTTCATTCTCATTGCGATCGCTTTGATCTTCGAGATACTCGGATGGATTTTCGCAGGGCAGAGTTTTCTTCTCAATCCCCAGCGGCTCACCATCATGATCCTGCAGGTGTCGGTCATTGGCATCATCTCGGTCGGAGTGACACAGGTCATCATCACGGGCGGCATCGACCTTTCCTCCGGATCTGTGGTTGGCATGACGGCGATGATTGCGGCCGGATTTGCACAGTCCTCAACCTGGGCGCGGGCAATCTATCCAAGCCTAACTGATCTGCCCGCAATAGTGCCCATAGTCACGGGACTGATTATCGGGATCCTCGCAGGGCTGATCAACGGATCGCTCATTGCGTACACAAAGATTCCGCCGTTCATTGCGACCCTCGGAATGATGGTGTCGGCGCGCGGAATTTCGAAATGGTACACAAAGGGGCAGCCGGTCTCGGGTTTGACGGAGCAATTCAATTTCATCGGCAGCAGCGTTGCGCCTGTCGTCGTGTTTCTCGTGGTTGCTCTCATTTTCCACATCGCGCTTCGCTATACCCGCTACGGCAAGTTTACCTACGCGATCGGTGCCAACGTTCAGGCGGCGCGGGTATCGGGCATCAATGTCGAGGCGCACCTTCTCAAAGTTTATGCCATCGCCGGCCTTCTCGCAGGACTTGCCGGCGTCGTGACCGCTGCCCGAGCGCAGACAGCCCAGTCTGGAATGGGTGTAATGTACGAACTCGACGCAATTGCTGCGGCCGTTATCGGCGGAACATCGCTTTCGGGTGGCGTGGGGCGCATAACGGGTACCGTGATTGGCACGATCATTCTCGGTGTGATGACGTCCGGCTTCACCTTCCTGCGCGTTGATGCTTACTACCAGGAAGTCATCAAGGGCATGATCATCGTCGCCGCTGTCGTGGTAGACGTCTACAGGCAAAAGGCCCGCAGAAAGGTTTGACGAGCCGGGCCGGCACTTCATTTCTACTGCCGGCCCGCTTCCTTCAGATTTTCAGATCTGGAACGACGAGCGACGAACGTCATTGCTACATCGCCACTTTGATGAATCACGGCGCGTTTCCCGCGGGGCTCAGAGTTGTCGAGCTCAAGATTACGCAGAAAAGTTCCATAAATATGCTTACGCCTGAAAACGCATGCAATCCGAGATCTTATATGAGGGGTACCGCGAGCCCGCCGTTATATAATCACTTTGGAGGAAATCTTTCTGCGCCCGTGCAGGACGCGGACGATTTCAATGGCACTGCCACTGAGCCGATAAAGAGTCAGATACTCACCTGAAACGAGATGCCGAATGCCTGGCGCGATATCGTCGCGCGCAACCCCCGAGTAGGGGTGTCGGGCGAGATTGTCCCAGCGTGCTTCAATCGCGTCAAGAACACGGTCAGCCGCAGATATGTTGTCAATGGCTATGTAGGACCATATCTCGATCAGGTCCTCGTCCGCACGATTGGTTCGGATAATTGGAAGCATGGTTAGCGTTCGTGTCGTGCAGATTTTAATCGCTCGAGCGCTGCAGCTTTTACCTCTGCCATTGTCGTGCGGGAGCTTGGGCCGCTTTCGATGCCCTCCTGTACGAGCGCTCGCAGATCCTCGACGGTGTAGCCGAGCAAATCTCGTCGCTCCTTCCATTCGCGGACGGCATCACGGATGGCTTCACTCGTCGATGCATATTCGCCAGCATCGACCGCGCTTCGCACAAAGCCCGCCATTTCGGATGTCAGTGCAATCGTAATTTTCTCGACCGTCGCCATAGTTTCCAGCCTCCGATTTTACTGCTGAATGGTATGCGATTAGCGTACCGTACGCAAGTCATGAGCATTTCATTCGAAGCAGCACACAACGCCGGGAGCCGATTGATTATCCATTCCGTCCCAGTCGCCAACCAGTGGCCGTAGGTTCGAATCTATTCAAGGCGGCCATTCAATCCGCTTTCGTCTCTTCGAGAGGTGTCGATTGGTCGGCGGGCCAGAATTGTGTGATCATCACAGTGGGTTTCGTTGCACTTTTGTGATGGCAGGCCGTTGCGGCGATCTTGCAACTTGATCCAATCCTCACACGTACCCTCCCGCTCCGCGGGAGAAGGCTTGGATCCCGCCGCGACTGGCCGATCTGCGGACTCTGATGAAAGTCCGGCACACAGTCGAACAGGCGATGCAGCAGGAAGAGTTGGCTGCTTAGCTGCCGAATTGCTGCACAGTATATCGAATGCGGAGCATACTTAGTTGTATTCGAACCGCTCTGCCGGAGCAGATCTCCCGCAGAGCGGTTTCAATTTAGCGCGCGCCGGCCTGACGCATTTGCGCCGGCAGAGTTTCCCACGCCCGGATCAGTTCGCCGACGGAGGCAGCCTCCATCTTGTGCATGACATTGCTGCGATGCAGCTTGACTGTCACTTCACTGATGCCCAGATCGAAGGCGATCTGCTTGTTAAGACGTCCATGCACCACTTTATAAAGCACCTCGCGCTCGCGCTGCGTCAGCGTCTCAAGATGTTCGATATTGCGCCTGGCGATCATGGCTTCCGCCCGTCGTTCGGCGTCCATCGCGATGCCCGTGGTCACAGCGTCAAGCAGTGTCTGGTCCCGCACCGGCTTGGTGAGAAAATCCACCGCGCCAGCCTTCATCGCTTGGACGGTCATCGGAATATCACCATGCCCGGTTAGAAAGATGATCGGCTTGGGGTTGCCGTTTTCCGCCAGCTGCTGCTGCAAATGGAGACCGCTTGCGCCGGGCATGCGCACATCGAGTATCAAGCAGCCGGGGCTGTCCAATATATCGGCGTCAAGCAATTCTCGGGTCGAGGCAAAGCTGACCGGCTGGAGGCCCGCTGACAGGATCAATTCCGCCAACGCTTCCCGAATGGATGCATCATCATCGACAATAGCGACAAGCGGCTGATCCTCTTCATTTCTGCGCTGCGGTGATAACGCCGCCGAACTCCGCAGCAACGGTTGGTCAACTCTCATGTTACCCTCCATCTCTCGACTTGTTTAACGCATTGGCGATGGCCGTGAGCAGCACCTGGGCATCGAAGGGTTTGCGAAAAAAACCGCTGATGCCTTGAGCGCGGCTCTGATCCGCTATTTCGTGGCGGCCCGTGACCAGGAATACCGGTAGTTCCGGACGTGCCTTCTTCACTAGGTCACGAAGTTCAAAGCCGTCTATTCCAGGCATCCCTATATCGGTGATGAGCACATCCAGGTCCGATAGTCCGTTGACGAGCAACGATGCTGCCGACGAGAAGCTGCGAGGCACATAGCCCGCAGATTCCAGAAGATTGCCCACCGACTCAAGCATTCTTGGATCGTCATCAACAATTGCCACGACATGTCTTGTCTTGTTCATGTTCAATTCCCTCCCACTCTGCGCGAATGGGTAATCGGTGTTTCCAATCTCTCTGCCATACGCACGAGATCGGCGAGCGACGCCGCCGCCATTTTCTGCATCACGTTCCTTCTGTGGATTTGCAGCGTGACTTCGCTGATCCCCAGCTCTGCTGCCGCCTGCTTGTTGAGAAGACCACTCACGACGAGCGGCAGGACCTCGCGCTCTCGCGGTGTCAGCTCCAGGTAGCGTTGTCTCAGCATGTGGAGTTCAGCGCGTTCGAATCTCTTTTTCCGATCCTCGGCAATCGCTACATGGACCGCCGCCATGAGATCCGCATCGCTAAAAGGCTTGGTCAGGAAATCCACCGCGCCGTGCTTGATCGCACGCACCGAAGATGGAATGTCGCCGTGTCCTGTGATGAAGACGATCGGCGGATGAGCCCCATCCGCGATCTGCTTCTGCAGGTCGAGGCCGTTGATATCAGGCAATTCGATATCGAGGATGAGGCAGGCAGGTACGTCCGGCGTATCCGCGTTCACATAGTCGCCCGCAGATCCAAATGCGACAGCGCGTATGCCATGCGAGTCCAAGAGCTCGCAGAGAGCCTCTCGAATTCGTTCATCGTCATCTACGATGAAGACAATATGATCATCGGTTGTCATGGCACTGCCTTCATTTCAACCGGCAAGGTGAAGATGAACGTCGCGCCATGCGGTTCGTTGTTCTCCGCCCACAATCGTCCGCCGTGTGACTCGACAATCGAACGGCAGATCGCCAGTCCCATGCCCATGCCGTCTTCTTTTGTCGTAAAGAATGGCTCGAATATTCTGTCGGGAAATTCAATACCCTGGCCTCGATCGCTGATATCAGTCTGGATGACATCCCCCATACGGCGCATGCGTATCCCCAGCACTCTGTCGCCTGCAATAGAGTCCATTGCCTCCATGCCGTTGCGAATGAGATTGATCAGAACCTGCTGGATCTGGACGCGATCCATGGCAACGAGCGGAAAGTTGCCGTCGATCTTCACCTCCATCCGCACGCGACGCCTCGACGCTTCATCGGCCATGAGGTTACGCGCTTCATGGATGACGTCGGAGAGCGTCGTATAAATCCTCGTATCTATGGATTGCTTGAACAAGGCACGAATACGGCTGACGACATCCGCCGCCGAATTGGCATCTCGGATGATGCGCTCTACCGTTTTCTCTGCCCGCTCGATATTTGGCGGTTCGGCCATGAGCCAGCGTTGGCAGGCATGCGAGTTTGCCACGACGGCAGCCAAGGGCTGGTTCACCTCGTGTGCGATAGAAGCCGAAAGCTCGGAGAGGCTCGCGGCCTGACTTGCGCGCGCCAGACTCTCCTGCGCCAGTCGCAACTTTGCCTCTGCCCGAACTTCGCCGTCGATATCAAGGCACATGACGTTCCACTGCACGATCGTGCCTTCGGCATTGCGCATCGGCGCAGCGCGCGTCTCGACCCAGCGATATTCGCCATCGAACCGCCGCAGACGGTGCCTTCGTGCATACGGTTCGCCAGTGGTCAGCGAATGGGCATAGTTCTCCTTGACGCCAGCCACGTCGTCAGGATGGACGCCGGCATCGAGTGTGCCGTCCAACCGGGACTTTCCCGTTCCGTCCAGTTCTTCGAGCTTGTATCCAAGGAAGTCGCGGAGCTGAGGATTGCGATAGACCGGCTCCCCATCGGGAGCGGCGCAATCGATCATTGCCGGCAGCGTTTCAACCAGCTGCCAGAGCGAGCGTTCTCTCTCTCGCAGCGCCTCTTCGATGCGAAATTGATCGTCGATGTCGTGCGAAAGACCATACCACTGGACGATGCGCCCGCTCTCATCCCGCAGAGGCTCGGCGCGGCCGGACATCCAGCGATAGACCCCGTCTGCGCGACGCAGACGATAGTTTTGAGAGAAGGTCTTGCCAGTGGCAAAGGAGCGGTTGAGTGCCTCCGTCAGTTGGGCGGTGTCGTCGGGATGGACGAGCGTCTCTACCGCGGCTGTCAGCCCGTTCATGTCCGGCCCATCATAGTCCCCTACGTCGAGGCCGAGGAACTCGACCATGCGTTTGCTGAAGAAAACCGGCTCGCCCGCCGGACTCAACCGCCAGAGTAGGCTTGGAACCATGTCGACGAGCTGCGAGAACTCCCGCTCCCGGTTGCGCAACGCCTCCTCGGCCTTCTTGCGCTCGGTGATATCGATGAAGCCGACTAGGATCTTGTCGGCGACGGCGCCGGGTCGGGCGGTGGTGAAAAGGACATCCATGACGGTGCCGTCCATGCGCGCCACCTTGGTTTCTTCCTGGAAAACCTCCTCACCGCGATACCACGCCTCAATGGAACGGCGTATGGTGGCAATGCTCGGCTGCCAGTAGCGGGTAATCGGTCCGAGCATCTCATCGGCATCCTTCGCGCCGAACATCTCGACGATATGCCGGTTGACTTCTTCGACCTCCAGCGCTTCCAACGCGCGGGGCAGGAATTCGGGATGCTCGTCGATGTAGGTTTCGAGTTCCGTAACATTCTGCACCCGCAACTCCTTGAACAGGGGAATGAGCTTGCTGGCATCCACCTGGGTGAGTCCGATGGGCATGTAGTGGAAGAGGTCGCGATAGCGGCGTTCGCCTTGCTGCAGGGCTTCCTGTGTGATCACGAGATCGTGGATATCCACGCTGACGCCGTACCAGTGGACGATGGCGCCGGTATCGTCGCGCAACGGCTCCGCGCGAGTCTCGGTCCAACGATAGCAGCCGTCAGACCGGAGCTGACGATATCTCTGAACGTAGGGGACGCCTGTTCTGAACGAGTGATTGACGTCCAGCCGAGCGGTGTCCCTATCGTCCGGATGGATCACGCTCAGAGACGGTGAGCCATCAGGCGCGGTGATATCCTCGA
This sequence comes from Pararhizobium sp. A13, assembly GCF_040126305.1. Lineage (NCBI taxonomy): Bacteria > Pseudomonadati > Pseudomonadota > Alphaproteobacteria > Hyphomicrobiales > Rhizobiaceae > Pararhizobium > Pararhizobium sp. A13. The sequence goes on from NZ_CP149511.1 coordinate 281,227, forward strand.
GCGTGGCGCCGGTGACATCCCTGAACCGCTTGTTGATGTAGACCGGTGTTCCTTCCGGTGTTGTCGCCCAAATCAGCGCCGGCACCGCGTCGATCAACTGCTGGAGCTCCCGCTCCCGCTCGCGCAACGCCTGTTGCGCGCGCACCTCATCGTCGATGTCGATGGCCGCTGCGTACCATTGCGCAATCACACCGCTTTGATCTCGCAACGGCTCTGCGCGGCCTTCCATCCAACGATATGCGCCGTCTGCGCGGCGCCGGCGATACCTTATGATATAGGGTTCGCCGGTAACGAGGGCATGGCTGAGTACTTCTCTCATCCGGGGTCCATCCTCGGGATGGACGGTTGCCCCTATGAGCGACGCAAGGCGGCTCATGTCCGCTTTGTCCCATGCTGCAACGTTGTCCAGGCCGATAGATTCCAAGGTGCGCTTGCTGAAGAAGGTCGGCTCGCCGTTCGGCGCCATGCGAGCAATGTGAACCGGGACCATATCGACGAGCAGCGACAGCTCCCGCTCCCGTTCCCGCAACGCCTCCTGTGCGCGCACTTCCTCGTCGATATCGAGGGAAACGCCATACCATTCGGCAATCGTCCCATCTTCTCCACGCCGGGGTTCCACCCTGCACTCCGCCCAGCTGTAGGCGCCATCCTTTTCGCGCCAGCGAAAGCGCATCGTGGCGCCGCCGCCGGTTTCGAAACAGTTGTGCAACGTGCGCAGCACCTCGGGAGCATCTTCGGGATGAACCAGCTCTTGCAGCAAGCTTTCGATGCGCGGCTCTTCAAGGGCATCGACGTTCGCGCTGACGGAGCGGAAATGGTCCTGGTATCGCTTGTTGAAATAGGTCGACCCGCCCGAGGGCATGGCACTCCAGATGCGCACCGGCACGGCGTCGATCATCCGCTGCAACTGCCGCTCGCTCCGCCGCAGCGCTTCCTCGGCTCGGATCTGATCGTCGACATCGTGACAAATGCCATACCACTGGCTGATGCTCCCAGCCTGATCTCGCATCGGCTCGGCGCGGTTCGACATCCAGCGATAGACACCGTCGGCCCGGCGTAACCGATAGCGCATGAAAAAGCTTTCGCCGGTGGCGAGGCAATGCCTGAGCGCACTTCCGAACTCGGATGCATCGTCGGGATGGATGACGGTCCCGATGATCGCCTCCAACCGGCTCCTGCCCGGTCTGTCCGCATCCGCTACGTCTAGGCCGAGGAAATCGACCATGCGCCTGTTGAAGAAGGTCGGCTCGCCATCGGGCCGTAGACGCCAAACGTGGCTCGGGACCATATCCACGAGTTGCGAAAGCTCCTGCTCTCGGTCTCGCAATGCCTCCACGCTTTGGCGCAATGTGAGCAGCGCCAGCTGGTGCTGCCGGGATATGGCGGCCACGATGAGTGCCGAAAATGCCGAGATCGCCAGGAAAAGCTGCAGCATGATCTGCTTGTGCTTCAGGGACTCAGGATCGCCGGCAAACTGACTGGTGCCGGATATCGTGAAGATAGCTGTGATCAGAGCGAGAAGAGCCAAAGTGACGGCGGCGCCCTTGAACTCGAAACGCACCGCAGCCCAAAGCAGAGGCGGCATAATGATATAGGCGAAAGGCAGGTAACCGCTCAGGGAAAGTGCTGCGACACCAAGAAAGATCAGCCCCAGGACGCAGGCTTCCATCCATTGCGCAGCCGAGAGCCGGGCTTTGCTGCGCCAGTTGTGGAACACGACCAGCGCCAGCGGCGCTACGATCAGCACTCCGGTAGCGTCGCCGATCCACCACAGGGGCCAGGCCGCCGTGAAGGTTTGCGACAATATGCCAAACCACGCCAGTGTCGCACTTCCCACGGTCGCGCTTACCATTGGCGCAATTCCAGCGCCCAGGACGACGAAGGCAAGAACTTCCTGCAGCGTCTCCAGCCGAACCGGCCGCTTCAAAGTCCGGTTCACCAACCATGCCCCGACCATCGCTTCAAGCGCGTTGCCGACATAGATCAGCAGGGCCGCAGGCAGCGGACTGTGGAACCACAGAACATTGCTGAACAATTCAGCCAGGCAGCCCGCCAGTACCCACCACAGCCAGCTAGGCCTTGAGGCAAGAACAAGCGTGGCGATGAAAAGCCCGGCCGGAGGCCAAATGGAAATACCTGTTCCAGGCACGATTGCCAGCGACTGAGCGAATCCGCAACCCAAGACATAGGCCGCAATAAAAAGACCCAAGTGCAGACATCGGGGACGGTGCGACCAAACGCTCATTAGCTGCTCCTGCCGGACAAGGAAAGCCAGAGGACCGTCAGCGTTTCGTTCAGAACGTGTTCTCGATGTTGGGGCTGGCGTTGGGGCTGGCGAACTCATGCCCCAGCGTAATCCCGCGAGGCGGTGGTCGCAACTCATGGAAATCCATGCATTGTCGGGAGACATCTCCGCTGTGCTGCGTGTCTGGAAAGCTGGAATAGGCCCTGGCGAACCGGAAAAATTCGGCCGGGTCCAGGCGACAACATCACCTCATCAAACGAGGGGAATTGTCTCAGTAGCTCCGTTCGAGGTCACTCATCGTGTTCGGATCGAGCAAACTCTCGAACCTGCGCATGACGGAGTGAATTGCAATGAAGCCACGTCGGCGGCTGAACCGACGAGCAGTTGTTGTCAGCCCGTGCATCCTGCGTATCGCGCCTATCACCTTGGACATGTCACCTATACCTGGTCACTAGAGCGCTACACCCTCTGCACGATAGAATGATTTTGTCTCCCTTGTCACTTTCCGATGCGATCGAGTCATTTGGCCCGAGAGCGTCACAACGAGGGAGATAGTCATGAAAATTGTCATTATCGGCGGCACCGGGCTCATCGGGTCCAAGACCGCAGCGCGCTTGCGCAACAAAGGCCACGAGGTTCTGGCCGCGTCGCCCAACACCGGCGTCAACACCGTCACCGGCGAAGGAGTTGCGGAAGCGCTGGCCGGTGCCGAGGTCGTCATTGACCTTGCAAACGCACCATCGTGGGAAGACAAGGCTGTGCTTGAATTCTTCGAAACGGCCGGCCGCAACCTGCTCGCCGCCGATGCCAAGGCTGGTGTCAAACACCACATTGCCCTCTCGATCGTCGGAACGGCACGGCTGCCGGACAACGGGTACTTCAAGGCGAAGCTTGCCCAGGAGAGGCTGATCAAGGAATCATCCATCCCCTACACGATCGTCCACTCCACCCAGTTCATGGAATTTCTGAAGGGTATTGCCGACGAAGCGACGGTCGGCGCAGTCGCTCGTTTGTCACCGGCCGCTTTCCAGCCTATCGCCTCGGATGACGTTGCCGATGTGATGGCGGATGTCGCCCTCGGGAAGCCGCTAAACGGCACGATTGAGATTGCTGGTCCCGAGCGCGCTCCCATGAACGAGATCATTGCTCGGTACCTGAAAGCGGCCAACGACCCGCGGATGGTCGAGGCAGACGTCCATGCGCGCTATTTCGGATCTGAACTCAACGATCAGTCGATCGTGCCCGGCGAAAATGCGCGAATCGGCAAGGTCGGCTTCCAGGACTGGTTCCGTTCGTCCCAACAGCCGAAGTAAACTAAGCGTCGAACCATCTCTGGGCTGGTCTTTTGCCCAGCTTTCGAACGCACATATGCACTCAACAACCAAAGGGATGACGACAATGAAGTCAGCTTTGTTAACGATATTTGTGTCGGCTTCAGTTTGCCTACTTGGCACTTTGCCGGTTGCCGTCGCCGGAAACGCTGCAAAGGTCACATCGCTCATGAGCAAGGACCTTCCCAACTATCCCGGCAAGGAGGGGCTCATGATATCGGTCGAGTATGGGCCGGGAGGCTCCGACCCTGTCCACAAGCACGACGCAAATGCATTCGTCTACGTTCTCGAGGGTTCGATCGTGATGCAAGTCAAGGGAGAGAAAGAAGTCACATTGTCGCCGGGCGAGACTTTCTACGAAGGCCCCTCCGACATTCACCTGATCAGCCGCAATGCGAGCAAGACCAAACCGGCGAAATTCATCGTCGTGCTGCTCAAGAACAAGGACGCTCCGGTCGTCATGCCGGTGGAGTGACTCCCCAGGCTGGCGACAGTCCAATGTTTGCCAGATGCATGGCAGGGCTAAACCAGACCGCTGCCCAAGGCACGAGAGAGGGAACAAGTCGATGAAAATCACGGTTATGGGGGCGACCGGGCGAATCGGGACGCGCCTCGTAGAGAAACTTGGGCAGGCAGGCGCAGAGGCGACAGCTGCGTCCACCTCACTCGGCGTCAACAGTGTGACGGGGGAAGGCCTGCGAGCGGCCATAGTGGATTCCGACGTTGTCATCGACGTCACCAATGCCGCGTCGTTTGGCGACGACACGGCCCTGGATTTTTTCAAGGCTTCCACCCGGAACATGTTGGGTGCCTCAGCAGATGCGGGGGTCAGGCACTACCTAGCGCTTTCCGTGGTGGGAACACCGCGCCTTGTTGAAAGTGACTATTTCCGCGCGAAGATGGTGCAGGAAAATCTCATCAGGGCAGCGCGACGGCCCTATACCATCCTCCATTCCACGCAATTCTTCGAGTTTATCAGTGGCGTAGTCGACATGGGCGCAGACGGAGACGGCTTCCGGCTTCCCTCGGCATCAGTAAGGCCGATAGCTGCTGATAACGTCGCTGAGATGCTGGTCGAATTGGCGATGGGGGCAGCAAAGAACGATACCGTGGAGATCGGCGGGCACGACCAGTTCGGTCTCGACGAGATTGCACGTATGCACCTTGCAGCAAACGAAGACATGCGCCAGGTCGTGACAGATAACAGCGCCCGCTACTACGGCGTCGAACTGAACGACGACACATTGCTGCCGCTGGCGGGAGCGCGTGTCGGTTCGCTGAGCTATGTCGACTGGCTGTACCGTTCCATGGCCAATTAGACGTCTTCCGACATCGCCATCGACACCAGCGAACGGCCCAGCAAACTAGGAGACAAGGAGGGCTTCCGCCCTTCCCGAACCAAAACTGGGGATGGACATGAACGCAACCGACAGCCGCGTGTTTGCGGGAATTTCGGTTCCTGACACGCCGATTGTGACCCAAGCAATGGAGTATGCCCGGGAACGATGTGAACCGTGTCTGTTCAACCACGTTGTCCGCTTCTGGCTCTTTGCGGCACGGTCGGGACAAATTCAGTCCATCGAACACGAAGCGGAGGTGGTCGCCGTCGGCACGGTGCTCCACGACATCACGCTGAATGAGCGCTTCAACGGGCGAGGCGCTTCGAAGTTGAAGCCGCCGATATTGCCAGGACCGTTGAAGGGAATCGGGCTTCGACGAACGCCGGGCACAGCTGATCTGGGACAGAGTCGCTCTGAACTCGACGGCCTCAATCGACCTCTTTAAGGAGGCCGAGGTCGCGCGCTGTACAGCCGGTATCTGCCTTGGTGTGATCGGCTGGCAACCTCACGCCCGCCAACATCGAAAGGGACAACTGCAATGAATTCTCACAGGTAACGATCCCTATGCGTGAGACGTACGCAGCCTATACCACCGGGTGATTCACTCTCCATTGCAAACGCGAGTATTGAAATTCAATCAGGAAATCAGCAGGAGGTTAACATGAACTTGGACAACATTTCACATTCCGGTAGACCGGGGGCCGACGAGTTGGTTCCGTCGCGCTACGCGTTGAAGATCGGCGAGATTGACGTAATGGTGGTCAGCGATGGAGTGCTGACGCTGCCGGGCAAGATGTTGGGCCACAACGCCGACCCGACCGTCCGGGCGGCCTGGCTGGACTACAATTTCCTGCCGACGGAGATGCTGGATTGGGGGCTGAACGTGGTCGTGGTGCGCAGCGGCGGCCGGACCGTACTCATCGACGCCGGGCTGGGGGACGACCCAAACTTGAACTTGCCGAAGGCCGGGCAACTGGCCCATCGGCTGGTCGCCGCCGGCATCGATCTTCCGTCCGTGACCGACGTGGTGCTGACCCACATGCACATGGACCACATTGGCATGCTGCTCGTCGACGGGGTAAAGGACCAGTTGCGTAAGGACCTGCGAATCCACGTGGCGGAAGCCGAGCTCAAGTTCTGGACGCACCCCGATTTCTCCCACGTCTCCATGCCGCAGGGGTTCCCGGACGCGCTTCGGGCGGCCGCCAAGCGGTTCGCGGAAGAGTATCGCAGCAATCTGCAGACGTTCGAGGAGGAGTACGAGGTTGCGCCGGGGGTGGTCGTCACCCGCACCGGCGGCCACACACCCGGGCACAGCGTAGTACGCCTCGCGTCCGGCGGCGACCGTCTGATGTTCGCCGGCGATGCCGTGTTCGCTGTCGGGTTCGAGCACCCCGACTGGTTCAACGGCTTCGAACACGACCCCGAGGAGGCGGCCCGCGTTCGGATCCGCCTTTTGCGGGAGCTGTCGGCGAGCGGCGAGCTTCTGGTGGCCACTCACCTGCCGTTCCCATCCATCGGCCATGTGGCGGTCGAGGGCGATGCCTTTCGTTGGGTGCCTATCTTCTGGGACTACTGACCGCCTGTCGGATTAGGGCCGAACTAGACGACCGGCATTTGAACGAACGGATGGCCGGCGACAGGAAGGAGATCATCATGGACGTATACGAGGCAGTCAAAAGCCGACGGGCGGTGCGCGGATTCAAAAACGAACCCGTGTCGAGGGAGGTGCTTGAGCGCGTGCTATCCGCCGCAGCTTGGTCGCCGTCCGGATCGAACATTCAGCCGTGGAACACCTACGTGCTGACCGGCGCGCCGCTGGCCGAGCTCAAGACACGCGCCGTCGAGCGCGTGGCCCACGGCGACGCTTGGGACGAGCGGCAGTATGAGATGTACCCGCAAGTGCTGAAGTCTCCATATGGGGAGCGCCGATCCGCCTTCGGCAAGGAGCGCTACAGCGCGCTCGGCATTGCGCGCGAGGACTGGGAGGCGCGGCAGCGGGCAGCCATCGCCAACTGGAACTGTTTCGGCGCGCCCGCCGCCCTGTTCTGCTACATCGACCGCGACCTGGGCCGGCCCCAATGGGCCGACGTAGGCATGTATCTGCAGACCGTCATGCTGCTGCTCCGCGTCGAAGGACTGCACAGTTGCGCGCAGATGGCGTGGTCGCAGGTCCGCGAGACGGTCGCGGAGGTGCTGTCACCCCCGGACGGGCTCATCCTCTTTTGCGGCATGTCGATCGGGTACGAGGACCTCACGACAAGTTCCGCCCGTACGGGCCGCGCCCCGCTCCACGAGACGGTCACGTTCGTTGGCGGTTAGCCCGAATATCTCATAATAAGGAGTGCATCCGCACCAAGAGTCTGAGAAACTGCTTTTGCAACAAAGAGTTATCAGATTGAAAGACGGGGTCCGATGCAAACACAGTGTAATCTCGATCAGCGCGAATTTGAAAGCTACGATGGGTATAAAGTTGTGGCTGGTTTCGATGGCGGAGCGGTCACTTCGGATGCCGGTGCACGGTTGCTTCGCCATCTCGACAGGTCATCGGCCTGTGACCCGGAGCCGAAGATAGACCCCGCTGGAATCTGCGATAACGATCTGAAAACGTTGAAGATATTTAAAAGTACCGTGGTCAACACTTACGCCGGTCGTGGTCCCGCCACTAAATCGATTTACGAATGAGAATCAATAAGTTGCGCTCTGCCCAACAGGGGTCAAACTTCGGCTCCGTTTCACAGTCAGCGCTGGTACTGTCATCCGGACGTTCGTCTCCGAGCAAGTTGGTCTACCGATCTCAGGCAAGCTTTTCTTCGTCCTGGGGTTGTGTTAGTCCGTCTTATGTTGGGAAAGGTGCGCAGAACAGAGCCGATCAAGGACCCGCTTGGGATCGATCGGAAAGTTCAGGAGGGATAATGAAACCTGCAGCGGTCCGGCGAGATACGCCATTCTCACTTCGCCGCCTCTGAAGTCGGCAATTGACATGATTGCCCGAAGCCATTTGCCGTCAGGCTATCGGGGAAGCCGCCGCGCAGCCACAACTCGTCGATGTCGATAGAAGCCGCCCCGGCCTCTTCCACACCGATTGGCGGCATTTCGAGATAGATTATGCGCCCTGCCAGCGTCTCGGATACCTGTTGGATTAGGTCCAGGGACGCCGATCCCAGCAACAGAAATTGCATTGACCGCTCGCCGCCAGCGCGCCGATCGTCAACGATCCCGCGCAGCTCGGCAAACAGCGCCGGCAACCGCTGCACTTCATCCAGTACCGTCAAATGGCCGACTTGAGCCTGGAGGAACGTTTCCGCATCTTCCAGTTTGCGGCGGTCACCTATACGTTCCAGATCCAGATAAATTGTGCCTTTTATTCGGTCCGCAATCTTGCGGGCGAGTGTGGTCTAGCCAACCTGACGCGCGCTCAAGGGCAGTTTCGATAGAGGGGCGAGGTATCATCATTGCCGCAAATCACAAATCAGAGTTTCGAATTACGGTCAACATGACTCTGCCAAAAATGATTGAGGAAGACGTCCTCCGGCTGCCCATTTGATGGCGTCGAGGACGCCTTCACTCGCGGAACTCCATTGAAACGGCCGGGGAAGCTGGCAAACATCGCAGGCGCTGCTGCGCTAATGATAACGGTGCTCCCGGACAGTTGACCCGGTTGGCGCCGGCTGCAGCTGGCGGCAAAGTCATCAGATGCAAAAGCTGTGATCTTCAATGACCCCTATTCCTATGATGTCCGAAGTCGTTGATGTTAAGAAAATTCTTGCCCGCCGAACGGCGGTTCGTATCCCATCAAGGCGGTCACTATTCGCATCTGAGAAACCGGCTCCCCTCACCAGAACGGCGACAGGACCGGTATCGCGATCATAGTAAGGCCTCGGGTTCTTCGAGTTTGACGAAGGCAAGTGTCGTTGGTCGGCCAGATACGATCACGTGCGACGTGTCGACCTGGCTTTCCCGAAGCGCCGAGATAAGTTGTTTTCCGAACAGATCATTCCGGTCGACATGCCGGTTCGTATGCCCGGTCGTCTCCAAAGTAATTGCAGTGTTGAAGACGATCGCCGCCGGCATGAGGAACGAAGACCCTGCCTCCGTCGATTGTCGACGCCGGAATCATGTTAATCATCGCTTCGCCGCAGCAGAGAATCATTTCGAATACCTTTCAAGCACCTGCGGTGATGCAGTGGTTGAGATTTCCAGGCGATCGGGGTCGATATTCACGTAGCCGCGGCGCGTTCCACAAACCGCTCCGCCGTCGGCGAAGATCTCGACGATTCCGAAGTCATGAAACAGACGAAGGTCTTTCGCCTCGCCGAGCTCCGCCACATAGTGGATTGAGCCGTCGTCCTGGGCGAGGCGAATCGAAAGGATGCCGTCGGTGACGCACACCTCGAAAGAAAGCTCGCCACCTTTCGTCGCAACAAGCTTGCTGCCTTCGAGCGGCCCGGCAAGCCGGATTTCAATGGGAGCTTTCGGTAGCGAGTATTGGCCACTTTGGTTCTCAATTACAGGGTCGGCGGCAAAGCGCTCGTCGACTTCAATCGCTGGCAGCATGAGCAGCTTTTTCTTGTCTTCGCTCAGGCTTAAAACGCGCGGCAGGGACATCTCGCCGGAATAGGATGAACCCTCGGGCTTGCGGTATTCCCAGTTGAAAAGCCAGGCAAACGCCATCTGACGTCCGTCTGCCTCGAAACTCTGCATCGCGTAATAGTCAGTCCCGAAATCCAGCAATTGCAGGTCCGGCGTGTCGGGCACGAAATGGTCCTCGTTCAACTCACCGATCAGCGCGTAAAGAAGATTGTGGCGCCGTGTTCGTGGCTCGACATGGCCCACAAAGCCCATCACCAGAACCCACTTATCCCCCAGCCGAAGAAAATCCGGGCATTCGACCGCACGTGCGCCTTCTTGGCGGAAGTTAACCGGCGCACGGTAGAGCGGCCTGAGATATTGCCAATCGAGGCCATCGCCGGAGCCGAACAACAAGACCGCGGGATCGCCCTCGATCGATGCACCGAGTATCATGCGATAGGCGTTGGATGCGTCGTCCCACCAAACCTTTGGATCGCGGAAGTCGTGCTCGACCCCGTCGGGACGCTCCTCCAACACCGTCACAATGCCTTCCGCCTTGATCATCCGCCGATCTGGGCGCGCTATTTTCTGAATTTCCCGATAACCCTTGAAAAGGTCATAGGCGGGCAGGCGCTCGGTGTAAAAGAACATCAAGCTTCCATCGCGATCCCGAAAGGCGTTGCCGGAGAATGCGCCTCCTGTGGCGCCGAGACGCCACAGGTTCTGTTCTGGATGCAGAAATACCGGCATGTGAAGCCAATTGACCAGATCGCGGCTAGTCGCATGTCCCCAGTGCATCGGTCCCCAATCACTGCCGCTGGGATGGAATTGATAAAAAAGGTGCCATAGCTCGCCGTTCTTGCAGAGTCCTACGGGGTCGTTCATCCAATGCCGGATTGGCGAGAAATGGAGCGCAGGACGATCCGGATCGGACCGAAGCCAATCTTCAATGTCCGCACCGGTGCGTTGAAGGATCCCTTTTTCCGAAAATTCAAATACTGTTATACCGGTCTCGTTCACGGTTTGAGGCTGATACCCATAGGCCCAAAGAACAGCCTCCGGCGCATTGGTGACAATGGTGACCTTGCAAGCTTCCCTGTGGTGATACGTGAAAAACTCCGGATGGATGGCAGATGCCGGAGCCTGCCAAACCGCTTTACCGTCAATATTGATACGAAAAAAGCCGTCGCCCGCGGCCCAAAACTCCAAGCGGTACCCCGAGGGTAGGAATAGGTTTTGCTTCATCAACGGGCCTTCCCGTTGTCCATTTGGTTCGTCATGAACATAACTCCGAATAGTCACTGAATTTTCGACAGACGGTCTAGCTACGCGCGGTTTACATTGAAACTCCGCCGACTATTGCCCAGGAACCGGAGTGGCCCTGAATGCATTCATTGTCCTGTCGACCTTAACTTGGGTGCCATTGCCTGAATCCAAGATCGTATTTCCTGTAGATCCTTTTCGCACAAGGACAGCCGTTACTTCGAGCGTCTTCAAATTGTTTGTTGACAGCAATGCGCCGACCTGTGTCGAAAAACAGGCGCTGTTTGGCGCGTCGCTGACCTGCGACATTTCAGTTGTGGCCACGATGTGATTATTGGCTATGTAGTTGCCGGTACCGGAAACGACATTGATGATCACAGGCTTTGCGGCGAGAGGCTTGATGTACTCAGTATCGATCGTTTCTGAGATATGGTTCGCGATGATCGAATTGTTGCTGCCCTCGATGCGCAAAAGTCCGAACAGGTCATCCAGGCCGTTATCGTATTTCTGCATGGGCGCCCACGGCTCGCGATCTCGCAAGAAGTGATTTGAGGAGACCAGGTTTTCGCAGCAATTCTCGGCAAAAACCAGCATTCCGGGATAGAAGGAATGAAATCTGTTTCCCGTGACCGAGGAACGCACCACGCCGGAAAAATAGACGCTGCTGGCGCCTCGAGGGAAGACGTTGTTTGAAGAGACGAGAATGCCCCCATAATTTTCAGCGTAAATGGAGTGTCCCCTATATCCAGCTCCGACAAAATTACTCGCTATTCTTGAGGCCTGCCCCATACCTTTCAATTCGATACAGTTGCCGCACTCTGCAATGAAATTATTGTCTATCGCCAGCGCATCCGCGTCATGAACGGTCACGCCATGCTCCAGATAGATAAGGCCCATGCCCGTTATCCGGAACGAGTCGTTGGCGCTGCCCACATAGATTCCCGTTTTGCCGTTCCTGTAGGTATTTTCCGCGTCATCCTGCCCCGAACCGTCGTTCAGGAAATGCAGGCCATCAATGCAGAAATCGGCGAACTCCACGGAGCTTATGCGAGGATTGCCGGTGCGTCTGACATAAAACGCGGCTCCGGCAGCCTCGCCGTCGGCGTCGTCGGGTGACATGTCCACACATATGCGACTTCCGCCCGGCCACACTTCGCGCCACTGCGCCAGTTCGTCCGCGGGTGTGTTGAAACGGATGCTCGAAGACGTGAAACCATGTCCCGAGCCCGCAATCTTCAGATAGCTCACGTCTATGACGACCTGGGTGACAAGACGATAATCGCCTGGCGGAATATAGATCACTGCTCCAGGCTTTCCGCCGTCATTGCGGTCGGGAACCGCTTGCCGGCTCTTGATATCCGCAATGATGCTGTTGATGACCGCTCCGATATCCTCATGAGGGTTTCCTGCGGGATAGCGTGTTACGTCGTAGAAGTTTTCAGCTGCCATTGTTCATCTCTCCTCGGCCGTTTCCCGCTCCACGGCGAGAGCGAACCGATGTTCTTGATGGGCTTATCGTAAAGCCGCCTTGGGATATGCGTTCAACCGGCTCTCGTTGGCGTTGGAACAGGAGCCCGCGTACCGTCACCAGATGCTGGTGCGGCTATCGGGTTGAAAGAAATGGAGTTCGTCGGCATCGACAGCGATGCGCGCGATGTCACCTGCGCGGACAGTGCTCTTCGGCGAAAAGCGGGCGACAGCAGCCGCCTTTTCGTCACCGATGTCGGCGACGGCGTCCGGGTCGCCGGCATCCACACGGGTTGCGTCGATATACAGATGCACCATGGATTCAGACCCTAGCGCCTCGACAAGAGTGACCGGGGCCGAAATCTCGGCCGAAGAGGGCCGGATTGCGGCGTCGTTCATATGCTCGGGTCGGATACCAACAATGAGCTGACGGTTGGACGCACCGTTGAGCGAGGGGCGGTCCTCGAAAACCCGGTCAGGGATTTCCAAGTTGTTGCTGCCCAGGGTCAGCGTCCTTCCATTCAGAACGGCCTCGTACAGATTCATCGAGGGCGACCCGATAAAGGCGGCGACAAAGACATTGTCAGGACGATTGTACAGGTTTTGCGGTGTATCGACTTGTTGCAGCACGCCGCCTTTCATGACAGCGACACGGTCACCCATCGTCATCGCCTCGACCTGGTCGTGGGTCACGTAAATCGTAGTGACATTCAGTTTTCTTTGAAGACTGGCGATCTCGGCGCGCATTTGTACGCGCAGCTTGGCATCGAGGTTCGACAGCGGTTCATCCATCAGGAAGGCCGCTGGTTTGCGGACGATCGCCCGTCCCATGGCGACACGCTGACGCTGGCCTCCTGAAAGGAGTGCCGGCCTGCGGTCGAGCAAAGTCGTCAGTTCGAGGATGCGCGCGGCTTCGTCCACGCGGCTGGCAATCTCGGCCTTCGGCAGGCCTGCCATCAGCAAAGGAAAGCCAATGTTCTCCCGCACTGTCTTGTGCGGATAGAGCGCATAGGACTGGAAGACCATGGCGATGTCGCGATCCTTGGGATCGACATCGTTGACTAACCTGTCACCGATCCTCAGTTCACCGCTCGTAATGCTTTCCAGGCCAGCGATCATCCTGAGCGCGGTCGATTTCCCGCATCCGGACGGGCCGACGAAGACCATGAACTCGCCATCCCTGATCTCGAAGCTCAGATCGTGCAGAGCATGAAATCTGTTTCCGTAAACCTTGTTCATATTGCGCAGTTCTATGCCGGCCATGCCTTTGCCTCCCTCATCCCTTTACAGCGCCGAAAGTCAGGCCGCCGACGATTTGTTTTTGAAGTGCGAGCGTTACGATGATGACCGGCAGCGAGTAGAGGACGGCCGCAGCTGTCATCGCCCCCCAGGCAAGCCCATAGACCGAATTGTATTCGGCGATGACGATCGGAGCCGTTTTGGTCGCCTCGGACGTCAACAGAAGCGCGTAGAGGAATTCGTTCCAGCTCGTGATGAAGGTAAAGAGTGCGGTGACCGCTATCCCCCCTGTCATGACTGGAAGCACGATCTTTCGAAATGCCTGGAACCGTGTGCAGCCATCCATGCGCGCCGCTTCTTCGAGCTCTTCCGGTATGCCCTCGAAGAACGCGGACATGAGCAGCAGTGCCAGTGGTACCGCGGCCGACGTGTGAGCGAGAACCAGGCCTGGAATGGTATCGAGCAGACCCAGCGACTTCAGAAGCTGGAACAGCGGCACGCCGAGCGCCACAGACGGCACCATGCGTGTTACCAGTGCGAAGAGTAGGAAAATGGTGGTGATCCGACGCCGGTACTGCGTGGCAACGTAAGCAGCAGGCACCGCCACTGACAGCGAGAGAGCAGTCGTCAGCACCGCGACGGTGAGCGAATTGACGAAGGCCCTCGGCAAGGTTGAGGATCGCAGCACTTCGCGAAAGTTCTCGAACGATACGACAGCGGGAAAGAAGCTTGGCGGGATCTGCTGGACATCCGCCGCCGGCTTTATCGAGGTCATCAGGAGATAAATGTAAGGCAGCGCGTAGGATAGCACTAACACGAGGGCTGCCGCGTTGATCAGAATTCCGCTGAGATTGATGGGGGGAGCTCTACGCATGGACCGGCCTCCATATCTTCCAATAGGCGACGGTCGCCAAAATCATCATGACGATGAGAAACAACGTTCCGGACGCGGAAGCCTCGCCCAGATCGCCGAACCGAACCATGCGCTGGTAGATGTTCATCGAGAACACCTCAGAAGCATGACTGGGACCACCCTGTGTCTGTATCCAGATCAGGTCGAATGTCTTTGCAGCATCGACGCCCCGCACGATCACGACGACGGCGATCACCGGCCGCATCAGAGGAAGAGTGACATGCCAGAAGCGCTTGAACGCATTCGCCCCGTCGATCCGTGCTGCCTCCAGCAGATCCTTTGGGATGTTCGTCAGCCCGGCATAGGACACAAGGGCGACAAAGGAGGTCGTCAGCCAGATGTCGGCAAAGGAAACAGAATAGATAACGATATCTTCGCTGGACAACCATGCGATCGCTTCGGGATCGCTTATGAGACCCAAACGGACGAGCCCGTAGTTCAGAATGCCGATATTGCCGACGAGCAGAAAGCGCCACAGTAGACCCGCGACGATAGGCGGAACCATCAACGGCAGAGCGAAGATCGTGCGATGCCACCGCGATTGACCGGCAAGCGCCGAAAAAAGCAGCGCCGCACAGAAGCCAAACGTAAACTCGAAGAACAGCGCGAAGACCGAATACTGAACGGTCCGCAGAGCGCTTTCCACGACACGTTTCGAAGTCAAGGCATCGAAATAGTTCTGCAGGCCGACCCATTCGCGCATATGGGGCGTGATCGTATCGACCTTGAAAAAGGAGTCGAATACCAGGAGCCCCACCGGATAGGCAACCAGCAAGCCAAGGATGGCGACCGCAGGCGCGAGCATGCAAAGCACGAATCGGTCTTCACCCGACATGTCCGTCTCCGAAAGTTGAGTTCGCGGGTGGCATATTCTCCCCCCGCGATGTTGAGGAATGTGCGAGGCTAGTTGAGGATGTCCTCGATCGTTTCCTTGGCTTCCGTGAGGACCTCACCGACATCCGCCTTACAGGTGAGTGCCTGCTGGACCGCGGGTAGCACAGCTTCGTCGACTATTTCCTGATATTTCTCGGTTATCGGCCGACCTTGGGTCGCAGGAGCACTCAGTGTTTCAAGAAGCGGGGTGAAATGCTCATAACCGGGCTTGCCGGCATAGCTGCGATAAGCGGAATTCGTCGCGGCGAGACCGAGTGGGGCCTCGATGCCCAAAGCGTTGTTGGCGATCGCGAAAGCGATGAACTTTTTCGCGGCGTCCTTGTTCTGGGAGGTCGACGGAACGACGTTGTACCAGGGACCGGGAATGGCTGCGATTCCAGCATCGCCAGCCAGCATCGGCGCGACGCCAACTTTGCCGCTGACCTTGGAGTCCGGGGGCGTCATCTTGTAGGCGTGACCCCAGAATTTCATCATCGCTGTCTTGCCTTGATAGAACAGGTTCTGCGCCTCGCCCCATCCGATTTCGTTGACGTTTTCCGGGACAGAGTGATCGGTGCAGTGCGGCGCGATGTAGAACTCGAGCGCCTTCTTGTGTGCCTCATTATCGATGATGACCTGCCCATCCTTGTCGAGGATCACGCCGGGCGGACCCGCCTGCAGCACATGCGCCATCCATTCCTCTGAAAACGTACCAATGGTGTCGGTGCCCCAGAAGTCAGTCTTTCCATCGCCGTCAGTGTCACGCGTGAAGAATTTCGCAATGTCGCGCCATTGCTGCCAGGTTTTGGGCGGCGCGAGAGGATAGCCATACTTTACCTGAAAAGCCTCCCTTTCCTCCGCTTTATCAAACAGGTCCTTGCGATAGAATACGATCTCGGCGTTGGCCCAGGCAGGCATGCCGATCAATTTGTCACCGACCTTGGCGTCGGCAAGCAGGACAGGCGGCAGATCCGCGCGAACCGCATCGGTGAAAAGAGCCGAGAGATTCTCGACGTGCCTTGCGAATTTCGCATTCCACACGACGTCGATCGTCACGACATCGAACGCGGAAGAGCCAGAGGCAATTTCGGCCGAGAACTTGTCAAAGACACCCTGATAGGGAACGACGGTGAAGTTCACCTTGATGCCTGTTTCGGCAGTAAACTTCTCAGCCACCGCCTTCTGCAACATTTCGCCGCCGCCTTCGACCAAAATATTGATGGTTTCGGCATTGGCAGTGGCGGCCATGAAAACAAGCGCGAGTGCGCTAGAACCAAGCAATTTCTTCATCGATTCCTCCCATTTGGCTCGTTGCACTTGCGTTGAGCCCTCCTTCTTGGCGCGAAGGTAATCCTCGTATGACGACGTTGTCAATATCGAATGTCGACGTTGTCAGAAAAATATGTCGACGTTGTCATGCGCCTAGTTTAAAAGGAATCTCGGCAAGGAGATTTGCGGACATGGTGAGCATAGTCAGCGTCGCGAAAGTGGCGGGGGTTTCGAACAAAACTGTCTCTAGGGTGATTAATGGCGAACCTTATGTGACCGAGGAGACAAGGGAGAGGGTAGAAAAGGCCATTCGAGACCTCGGATACGTGCCGAACATGGCCGCGCGCCTCATCCGCTCAAGTCGCTCCAACACATTTGGCATCATCACCGATTATGTGTCGACCACGCCCTACTCGGTGGATATCGTTCGCGGAGTCCAGGATTGGGCAAATGCGAACGGAAAGACCATCCTGATGGCAAACACCGGCGGCGCGTCCGAGCGGGAGGCGGAAATTTGGAAGATGTTCCAATCCCATCGCATCGACGGTGTTCTCTATGTAACGATGTTTCATCGCATCGTCGACCCCGAAACCGGCGATGTCAGCATCCCCACGGTGATGATCAACTGCAGGCCTCAGACGAACGAACTGTTACCGTCGATCGAGCCTGATGATTACCAGGGCGCGCAAGATCTTACCCGCTATCTGCTTGACAGGGGGCATCGAAAGATCGGCTACATCCGGCTCAATCCCATCTTGTTGGGTGCGCAACTGCGCCTCGATGCCTTCCGTAAAACCGCTGGAGACTTTGGCCTTGCAGAGAGCGACCTGAGTATCCGTCTGGGCATGGAAGGACCGGTTGGAGCGGAGAAGAACTACGTTTTCGCCGTTGCGACAGAGATGCTACTACAAAAGGATCGACCGACTGCAATCATGAGCGGCAATGACGAAATGACGATCCAAATCTACATCGCGGCAATGGCATTGGGTCTCCGCATCCCCGAGGATGTCAGTATTGTCGGCTTTGACGATTTTCGGACGGTTTCCCTGGCGCTGAAGCCGGAACTGACCACTGCGGCCTTGCCTTATTACGATTTAGGTTTGGAAGGGGCGGAATTGTTGAATAGCGTGGTGGCGGGAAGCAAGGCTCGTCCGAGCAGGCGCGTTGTGCCCTGTAAACTGGTCGAGCGAACATCAGTGTGCTCCTTATAATCTGATTTCCAGAATTGAGCACGTCTGGTCGAGCGAGCAATCGGTCTAATTTCTCAGCGCGTAAGCGGCAAGGGCAAAGCGGTGGTTGTGGGGATTTGATGGCACTTGGTCCGTCTTCAGGCTGATAAAAAGCGAACCACCAGGCTGCTTGGCGAGTCAAGTTCCATAAATATGCTTGCCACGGACAGCTCGATGAGCGTGTCGCTGGTTCGTTCCCCTTTAAGGCGGCCCTTCCACGTCAGCTCTCGCGGAGCGCGTCGAGACGAGTGTATCACTGGCCACGAGTGACTCAGGCTAAGCCTTACGACTTCCTCCATTGAGCCCGAGGCCGCCCCCGGCGATCGGCATGTCCGTTTTCAATAACTGTCCAGCCACGGCCGTCCAACGTACCATCCGCGGCTAAACGATCAGCCGTTCGATGCGAACAGATTCTTCGCCATGAAATTCACGAATGCCTCCACTTTCGGGGAGGCGTGCCGTGTCGCGGGCCACAGGATACGTAGCGGCCGACTGTTTCGCAGAAAGCGATCCAGAACGGCGACCAGGCTTCCGTTCTCAAGCTGTCGCTGTACGGTGAACAGTGGAACGCAGCACAGCCCAAGTCCTCCTTCGGCAAGGGCGATAAGCGGTTGCAACGTGCTAGCGACGTAAGGCTTCGGCAGTTCGATCTCGATGGGAGCGCCGTCTTCATTGAGCGGCCACGGTTCGTACTTTCCGGTCGATGGAAAGCGGTGATGCAGACAGATATGCCCGAGCAGATCGGCTGGCACCTGGGGGATGGAATGCTGCTTGAAGTATCCGGGGGAGCCCACGATCTTGTGCGAGAAGGTGCCGATGGTCTTCGTCTTCAGCCGTGAATCACTCGCATCGCCAGTCCGGACGACGGCATCGAATCCCTCTTCGATGACGTCGACAAGCCGGTCGCTATAATCGAGTTCGAGCTCGATTTCAGGATACGCCTTTGCAAACTTCGTGATCGTCGGCATCAGCAGCATGTCAATCAGTGGCAGACTGATCTTTAGCTTGCCCCGCGGTGCTGAGGAGGCTCGGGCGAGCTCTAGTTCGGCAGCTTGCACTTCTTCGAAGATTTTCTTGCAGCGGTCGAGAAAGAGCGCGCCCTCCGCGGTCAGCGCAACACTTCTGGTGCTGCGGTTAAAGAGCCGGACCTTCAGCCGATCCTCGAGCCTCGATATGGCTTTACCGATCGCTGAAGCCGATACGCCGAGCTGCTTTCCGGTGGCGGTGAAGCTGCGTGATTCCGCCGCCTGAACAAAGACTGCCAGAGAACTAAAGCTATCCATTGAAGAGCCTTTTAAGGACATTTTTGTCCATTGTGATCGGCACATTAGCCTCATTCTACGGGCGGTGGGAATACACTAATTCAGTCCATCGCAACCCGATGGAGAGTGAAATGTCCAAACTGTATGCGCCGATCGACTTCGGCTCGTTTGCCCTGAAGCACCGCGTCGTGCAGGCTCCGATGACCCGCCTTAGATCCGAACTGCCCGGTGACATACCCGGCGATCTGATGGCGACACACTACGGCCAGCGCGCTTCCGAAGGTGGTCTTCAGATTGCAGAGGCGACACCTGTGTCTATACTGGGCCGAGGGTATCTCGGCGCTCCGGGCATCTATGACGACGCCCAGATCGCTGGCTGGAAGAAGGTCACCAACGCAGTTCATGCCAAGGGTGGCAAGATCTTCCTGCAGATCTGGCACGTTGGCCGCCAGAGCCATGTCGACATGACCAACAGACAGCAGCCGGTCGCACCGTCGGCCGTTCCTTTCGAGCAGGTCGTCTTCACGAAGGACGGCTGGGTTCCTGTCTCTCCGGCCCGTGCTCTCGAGACCAGCGAGATGCCCGGCATCGTTGAGGAATTCCGCAGCGGTGCTGAGCGCGCTAAGCGCGCCGGCTTCGACGGTGTCGAAGTCCATGGCGCGAACGGCTACCTGCTCGACCAGTTCCTGCAGGACGGATCCAACAAGCGTACCGACGCCTATGGCGGGCCTGTCGAAAACCGTGCCCGTCTCCTGCTTGACGTGACCGAGGCTGTGGTCTCCGTCTGGGGCAAGAACCGTGTCGGCGTCCGTCTAGGTCCCAGCGGTAGCTGGGCATCAATGTCCGATAGCAATCCCGAAGCGACGTTCGGCTACGCCGCCGATCAGCTCAACAAATTCGATCTCGCCTATCTCCATATTATCGAGCCGCGCATCGTCGGCGG